>PMYM01000226.1 GCA_003171235.1 Phycisphaerales bacterium
GCGATCCTGCTGGCGGCCGTGACTTTCGACCGGCTCAAACAACTCCACCGGCGCTAGCCACAAAGAAACTGAACCACAAAGCACGCAAAGATCACAAAGGCTAAGACTTCTCTTCTCAAATTCTATTCTTTGTGACCTTTGTGTTCTTTGTGGTTCAATCTGTTTTCTCAGGCTTCCGTCAGGGCCAGTATTTCCATGACCTCTTTGACGCCGATGTTCTGCCGCTCGCCCAGCTTGCCGCGAAGCTGGAGCTTGTCGGCGATCTTGGGGTAATCGGCGGGGGGAATGCCGTATTCCGACAGCTTGGTCTTCATGCCGATGGAGCGGAAGAACTCGGCCGTCTTCTCTATGGCCAGTTCGGCGGTCTTCTCGGGGGTGCCCTGGATGCCAAAGACCCGCCGGCCGTACTGGATGAGCTTGTCCATCTTGTCGGCCTTCTGGTGGCGCAGCACCGCCGGGAAGAGCACGGCCAGCGACTGCCCGTGGTCTATGCCGTACAGGGCCGTCAGTTCGTGCCCGACGCGGTGGCTGGTCCAATCCGATATGCCGCCGCAGTTGAGCAGGCCATTGAAGGCCATCGTGGCGCACCACATGAGATTGGCCCGGACGTTGTAGTCGTGCGGGTTCTTGAGCACCTTGGGGGCTTCCTCCAGCAGGGTCTGGAGTATGGCCTCGGCTTGGCGGTCCTGCAGCGGGGTGTCCAGGGGGTACGTCAGGTACTGCTCCACGACGTGCATCCAGGTGTCCACGATGCCGTTGGAGACCTGCCTGGGAGGCAGGGAGTAGGTGGTCTGGGGGTCCAGGATGGAGAACACCGGCAGCAGCTTCTCGTGGTTGATGACGGTCTTCTGGCCGGTGTCGTGGCGTGACACCACGGCGTAGCGGTTCATTTCCGAGCCGGTGGCCGGCAGGGTGAGCACGCAGCCGACAGGCAGGGCAATCTCGATGGGCGCCTTGCCTTCCATGATGTCCCAGGCGTTTGGGCCCTTGAAGGGAATGGCGGCGGCCATGAACTTGGCGCCGTCCAGCACCGAGCCGCCGCCGACGGCCAGCAGGAAGTCGCGATTGTTCTTCCGCGCCAGCTCCACGCCGCGCATCAGCGTGTCGTACTGCGGGTTGGGCTCGATGCCGCCAAACTCCATCCAATCCACGCCCGCCAGGGCGGCCTTGACCTGGTCGTACACCCCGATCTTCTTGATGGTGCCGCCGCCGTAGGTCATCAGCACCCTGGCCCCCTTGGGAACCAGGTTGCCCAATTCGGCAATCGTGCCCTTGCCGAATACCAGCTTGACGGGATTGTGGAAGGTGAAATTCTTCATCTGCTTTTCCTCTTGATCCGTAGGGTGGGAGAAACCGCCCGCAGGGCGGTCTCCCACCATTTCCTCATACATGCCCTTCCGCACAAGACGCGTAAGGGCATGGCACCCATTTTTCTACAGCCCTCACTTCTCCAGCCAGCTTCGCAGCATGCCGGTCGGGGGGGCATGGAAGAAGGCCGCGTCCATGAGCTTGAGCGGCTGGTCAATCTCCGGGCGGAATTGCATCCGCCCCAGGATGTCCTTTTCCAGGTCCACGCCCGGGGCGATCTCCGTCAGCACCAGCCGCCCCTCGCGCAGCACGAAAACGCAGCGCTCCGTCACGTACAGCACGCGCTGCTTGGTCTGGCTGGCGTAGGCGCCGCTGAAGGTGATCTGCTGCACGCGGCGGACGAACTTTATCTCCGAGCCATCCTGGACAATGTGAACCTTGCCCTGGCCGATCTCGATCTTGCTCTTGCCGCTGGTGAACCGGCCGCAGAATATCACGTTGCGGGTGTTCTGCGAGATGTTGGTGAAGCCGCCCACGCCGACGGTCTTGGAGCCGAACTGGCTGACGTTGACGTTGCCCTGCTGGTCGGCCTCGGCCAGTCCCAGGAAAGTTGCGTCCAGCCCGCCGCTGTCGTAGAAGTCGAACTGCTGGATGTGGTCTATCGTGGCCCAGTGGTTGGTGGCGGCGCCGAAGTCCGTGCCGCCGGCCGGCATGCCGCCCACCGCCCCGGATTCCACGGTGAGGGTGATCTGCTCGATGACGCCCTCTTCGGCGGCGACCGCGGCCACGGCCTCGGGGGCGCCGATGCCCAGGTTCACCACCGCGTAGGGCTTCAGTTCCAGGATGGCCCGCCGGGCTATGACCTTCTTTTCGTCCAGGGCCAGCGGCGGCAAAGACTGCATGGGGACGCGCACGTGCCCGGCGAACACCGGGCTGTAGTAGGTGCCGCCGGTCTGGCGGTGGTACTTTTCCGGATCGCTGCACACCACCACGGCGTCGATCATGGTGCCGGGGATTCTCACCAGCCGGGGATTGAGCGTGCCGGCCTTGGCCAGGTTCTTCACCTGCACGATCACCTTGCCGCCGGTGGCGCGGGCAGCCTGGGCCAGGGTGAGCGATTCCAGGAACAGCGCCTCCTCCTCCATGGTGACGTTGCCCAGTTCGTCGGCCGTGGTGCCGCGCATGATGGCCACGTCGATCTTCATGGCCGGGTACAAAAGCCACTCCTGGCCCTCAAGCTGGATGATCCGGATGAGATCCTCGGCGCTGAGGGCGTTCATCTTGCCCCCGCCCAGGCGCGGGTCCAGGAAAGTCCCCAGCCCCAGCTTGGTGATCTCGCCGCACTTGCGCGTGGCGATGGCCTGGTACAGGTGGCACATCACGCCCTGGGGGAAGTTGTAGGCCTGCACGCGGTTGGCGCTGATCAGGGCACCGATCTTGGGAAAGGAACCGAAGTGCCCGCCGATGATGCGGCGGATGAGGCCCTCATATCCCAGCCGGTCCAGGCCGTTACCCCGCCAGTCGCCCTGGCCGGCGGCGTGCAGGATGGTCAGGTCGCGCGGCTGCCCCGTGGCCTGGAAACGGTCGGCCACCTTGGCCAGCAACTCTTCCGCCACACCCGCCAGGCAGAAACCCGACGAGGCCAGCGTGTCGCCGCTGTGGATCATGTCAGCGGCCGAATCCAGCGGTACAACCTTACTTCGCATAGGACAACCTACCTTTAAGACACGTGTCCAATGGGAACAAAAGCTGAAAGCTGAAAGCTTAAAGCTGAAATCAGGAAGGACGGCTATCTTGCCTTTGCTATTTCAGCTTTCAGCTTTTAGCTTTGCTCAAGAATACAGTCACTGCTTTTTGCTGTAATCGTAAAATCCTCTGCCGCTCTTGCGCCCGAGCATGCCCGCCTGCACCATGTTGCGCAGCAGGGGATTGGCCTTGAACTTGGCGTCGCCGGTGGCTTGATACACCGAGTCCAGAGCCTGCAGCACCACGTGCAGGCCGGAGAAGTCGGCCGTCTCCAGCGGGCCCATGACGGCGTTGGTGGCCAGCTTCCAACCGCGGTCAATATCCTGGGGCTTGACGCCCGCCGCCACCAGCGAAATGGCCTCGTTATACCAGGCCAGCAGGATGCGGTTGACGATGAAGCCCGGGATGTCCGGAGCCAGCACCGGCTCCTTGCCCATCTTGGCCACCACGGCCAGTGCGGCCTGGCAGGTCTGCTCGCTGGTCAGCAGGCCGCGAATCACCTCGACCACCTGCATCACCGGCACCGGGCTGAAGAAGTGCAGCCCGATGAACCGATCCGGCCGGCCGGAGCTGGCCCCCAGGGCGGTGATGGAGAAGGTCGAGGTATTGCTGACCAGGATAGTCTGCGGCCCGCAGGTTTTGCCCAGCGAGGCGTGCAGGTCACACTTAAGCTGGAAGTTCTCGGTGATGGCCTCGATGACCATGTCGGCCTCGGAGGCCCGTTCAATGCCGTCGGCCACAGACACGTTCGCCTGCAGCAGGCCCAGCAGCCGGTCGTGGTCGGCCGGGGTGATCTTCTTCTTCTGGACCCGCCGCTGGAAGCTCTGCTGGATCTCGGACAGCCCCTGGCGGACCAGATCCGATTTCACATCGCTCCAGATAACCTTGAAGCCGCGGCAGGCGGCCACCTCGGCGATACCCCGGCCCATGAGACCGGCGCCGGCGACCATGATCGTCCCGACTTCCATTTACTTGTCCTTTGTCTCTGTTATTTTCGATTTACGATTTTCGATTTACGATTTAACACAAGAGCCAGAGGCAACGAGGAACACTCTTCTTAAATCGAAAATCGTACATCGTAAATCGAAAATTGCTTTGCTAGCTCATATTCTCTAGGGCCAGGGATAACCCTTGTCCGCCGCCGATGCAGATTGTCACCAGTCCGTTTCCCGCCTGGCGCCGCTTCATCTCGTGGATGAGCTTGACGATAAGTATCGAGCCCGACGCGCCCACCGGATGGCCCAGGGCGATGGCCCCGCCGTTGACGTTAAGCCGCTCGCTCTTGAAGGGCAGTTCCTGGCATACCGCCAGCACCTGCACGGCGAAGGCCTCGTTCAATTCCACCAGGTCGAAGTCGTCCAGTCCCATGCCGGTCTGCTTGAGTAGCCGCCGGGTGGCGGGCACCGGGCCGATGCCCATGATCGCCGGGTCGCAGCCGGCTGCCGCCCAGGCCTTGACCTTGGCCAGGGGCTTCAGGCCCAGCGCGCGAGCCTTTTCGGCCGAGGCCAAAACCACCGCCGCCGCGCCGTCATTGATCGTCGAGGAGTTGCCGGCCGTCACCGTGCCGCCTTCCTTGAAGGCCGGACGCAGCTTGGCCAGCACTTCCATTGTCGTGTTGGGCCTGACGCCTTCGTCTTGTTTGAAGACCACCGGCTCGCCCTTCTTTTGCGGAATGGCGATAGGCAGAATCTGCTCGTCGAACAGCCCGGCCTGCTGCGCCTGGGCGGCCTTGAATTGGCTCTGGCAGGCGAACTGGTCCTGCTCTTGGCGACTGATGCTGTATTCTTCGGCCAGGCGCTCGGCGGTCAGGCCCATGCCCTCCAGCACGAACAGCAGCGAGTCGGTCAACTCGACGTGGCGCAGGCGAAAACCGCCGCGGGCCCCTTGCAGGATGTAGGGGGCGCGGGACATGCTCTCCAGCCCGCCGGCCACCATGACGTCGGCCTCGCCCGAGCGGATGATCGACGCCGCCAGGGCGATGCTTTTGAGCCCCGAGGCGCAGGCCTTGCCCACGGTGAAGGCTGGAATCTCGACGGGGAAGTTGGTCTCCAGCATCGCCTCGCGGGCGATGTTGGACCGGCAGTCGGTGCCGCCGTTATTGCCCATGACCACTTCGTCGATCTGCGAGGCCTCCACGCCGGCGCGGCGGAGGGCCTCCTCGATGACCCGGGCACCCATGGTCTGGGCCCGAACGTCCTTGAGCGATCCCAGGAAGGAGCCGATGGGCGTTCGCACTCCGCTCAGAATCACCACGTCTCTGCCGCTCATTTGGGGTTTCTCGCTTTATTGCCTGGCCGAAACGATCGCCAGCCGGCCAAACGTAATCTACCCCGACGGGCACGCGGGGCAAAGCGCAATCTCGGTAGGTAGCACAGGCGTCTCGCCTGTGCATGTTTCGGCTTCGTTCTCAAACACACAGGCGAGACGCCTGTGCTACCACGCTCATGGCCGAACCGTTGATCCGGGCGGCGGGAAGTTTGGAACCGTAAACTTGGGCAGGGGCAGGGTCACGCGATCGGGCAGGTCGGGCATGTCGCCGGCGCGCAGGAAATCGAGTATCTGGTCCCACACCTTGGGGAAACGTCGGGCGATCGGGTCCAGCACGCCGTGCCCGCCGCGCTCGGCGATGATCACTCGCCCGTTGGGGAAGCTCTTGATGATCTCCAGGGTGTTCTCCACGGGCGTCTGCGTGTCCCAATCGCCCTGGGCGAAGATCACCGGGATGGGCGTCTGCACGGCCGTGCGGAAGTCGTCGCCCACGTCGGCGGTCGGCCAGATCTCGGCCGAGGCGACGTAGCCGTCCCAGTTCCACTGGCCCAAAAGCCCGCTCGCCGGGTCGGCCTTGAGTTGGGCCAGACGTTTGGGCGTCACACCCAGGCTGGTATCGACCAAGGGGCCAAGCAGCGTCATCGCGGCCTGGCGGGCGCGGCGCTTGGCCAGCACCGTTGTCGCCCAGGCGTCGTAATGCCCATGATACAGAGACAGCAGGAAGGCCGGACCGTCGGGGGCGGCGCGCACGAAGTCACGCTGGAAGTCCTCCTTGCCCAGCGTCACCGTGACGGCCTGCCCGCCCTGGGGGTCTTTGACTGCCGCCTTCACCGGCGAGGACTCCAGCCGCTTGAGCACCTCTCTGGCCGCCGCCTCAAGCCCGCCCTCGGGCACGTACGACTGGAGGGCCTTGTCCTGCTGGGCCTCCTTCCAGTATCGCTGCATCGCGCCACAGACTCCCGATGGCGAGTCATATCCGTAATCCAGCGGTTCCACGCCCGACAAGAGGGCCCGGGCCACGATCTCCGGATGCAGGCGCATTATGGCGAAGCTCCACTGCGAGCCGAAACTGACGCCCACCAGGCTGATCTTGTCGTAGCCCAGGGCCTTGCGCAGATCGTTCACATCCTCGGCGCATTCCTTGACCGTGTAGCCGCGCAGGTCGATGTTCTTGCCCTCAAACGACGCCACCGCTTCGCGCGCGAGCTTCACATAGGCGGCCGTGGCGGCGGCCAGACTGGCCGGTTGGTCGAGGGGCTCCTCCGGCTTGCCGTAGCTGTATTTGAGGATGTCGCCGCGCGTGCTGAAGCCGCGCTGGTCCACCAGCACCACATCGCCCGCTTTGCGGTAGGTAAGCATGTTTGGAATGACGTTTTTCAGTACCATCAGGTAGGAATTGCCCGGGCCGCCGGGCAGGTGAAAGGTGGGGGGCGAATTGGTCGGCGCTGCCGCCTTTATGCGGACAAACCCCAGGCCGATAATGCGGCTGTTGGGGTTGCCTCGGTTTTCCGGCACGTACAGCGTGCCCAGTTCGTAATCGATTTTCTCACTTGCTGAAATCACCAACTGGGTCGGTTCGACGACCAATTCGCCGGCCTTATGTGACGAACTGGCGGGCCTGCTCTGTGAGGCCGGCTGAGAGCCGGGCGAGACAGTTCCGGCCGCCGGAGCGGAAGCGGCTTGTACCGCCGACGCCATGCTTGCCGGCAGGACCGCCGTCGCCCACAGCAAACCAACCGCCAGCAAACCTCCCCGGATGGCACCGTCGAACACGGAACACATCAAGGTTGAAACTGTTGGGGATATGGGTGTTTCTCTCAAGGAAAACCTCCATTCACACTCTGTGTCCCACAGGCCGCACCGAGCGATGGGGACCAGGTTCAATCTACCGGGAGCAATAAGATCGCGGAAGCAAAATCTCCCCTGCCGCCGCGCGCGGGCAGCCGAGCCTGACGTGGAGCCGGCGCCTGCTTCCTGGCTCCGGGCTCCTGGGTACTGACTACGGGCTCCTGGTTCTCAGGTTTTGTAGTGTAATCCGCGGGCGGTTTTGGTATCTGTTCGGGCATGATTGCACGGATCACCGGCAGGTTGGAAGGCATGGAGGCCGCATCCGCCCTGATCGACACCGGCGCGGGACTGGTTTACGAGGTGCTGGTGCCGGCCTGCGAGGTCGAGCGGCTTACCCGTCGCCTTGGCCAGGAAGTCACCCTCTACACCATTCACTACTTCGAGGGCGACCCCTCGCGCGGCACGCAGTTGCCCCGGCTGGTGGGTTTCTCGGCCGAGAGCGACCGGGCATTCTTCCGCTTGTTCATCACGGTCAAGGGCATCGGCATGCGCAAGGCCCTGCGGGCGATGGCCCGCCCGCCTAGCGAGATCGCCACGGCCATCGCCAACAAGGATGCCAAGTTCCTGGTGGCCCTGCCGGAGATCGGCAAGAGAATGGCCGAGCAGATATTGGCCGAGCTGGGCGGCAAGGTGGACGAATTCGCCGGCCCGGCCTTCATCACCCCGCCCGAGGCCCTGCCGGCCGGCGCCGCCGAGGCCCTGGCCGTGCTGGTCCAACTGGGCGAGAAGCGAAACGACGCCGCCGCCCTGGTCGAACGCGTGCTGGCCGTGGCACCCGAGTTGACTTCCACCGAGGCGATCATACAGCACGTGTACAAGCTCAGGGCCGGCGGAGTGTAATTTGCGATTTGCGATTTTCGATTTGCGATTTAGCCCAAGGCCGACGGGACTAGAGTCCGAAAATAGAAAATCGAACATCGGAAATCGAAAATTGGAATCATGGCAAGACAGAAGATAATCACGAGTGCATCCACCGGCCCGGAGGACGAGCAGCTAAACGTGACCCTTCGGCCGCGGACGCTGGCCGAGTGCATCGGCTCGCCCGAGCTGATGGAGAAGCTGCACATCGCCATCGACGCCTCCCGCGCCCGCAACGAGCCCATGGAGCACGTGCTGCTGCACGGGCCGCCGGGCCTGGGCAAGACCACCCTCGCCTACGTCATCGCCAACGAGATGGGCTCGACCATCAAGGTCACCTCCGGACCCGCCCTGACCAAGCCCAGCGACCTGGTCGGCATCCTGACCAACCTGGAGCACCGCGACGTGCTCTTCATCGACGAGATCCACCGCCTCACCCCCGCCGTGGAGGAGTACATCTACCCGGCCATGGAGGAGTACAAGGTGGACTTCGTGGTGGATTCGGGCATGCACAGCCGGACGATTAACCTTCCGCTAAAGCCCTTCACGCTGATCGGGGCGACCACGCGGGCGGGCATGCTCTCACCGCCCTTGCGGACGCGCTTTGGCATCGCCCACCACCTGGAATTCTGGAACCAGGCCGACCTCTTGAAGCGCATGCGCATGTCGGCCCAGATGCTGAAATTGCCTTACGACGAAGAGGCACTGGAGGCCATGTCCGGCCGGGCGCGCGGCACGCCGCGCATCGCCAACCGGCTGCTGCGCCGCTGCCGCGACTATACCCAGGTCAAGGGCACCGGCCGCCTGGACTGCGACTGCGTGACGGCCGCCCTGAAGCTGGAGGGCATCGACCAGCTTGGCCTGGACGAATTGGACCGGCAGTTCCTGCGCGTGATCATCGACACCTACGCCGGCGGGCCGGTGGGCATCGAGGCCGTCGCCGCCACACTGGGCGAAGAGGTGGACACCCTGGTGGACGTGGTCGAGCCCTTCCTGCTCCAGATCGGCTTTTTGGCCCGCACCCGCAAGGGCCGCATGGCCACCCAGAAGGCCCATCAGCACCTGGGCCTGGAATACCGCCCCCCGGCAGAACAACAGAGCCTGTTCGAGAACGAGCAGTTGTAGGTCGGGCATGCCTGCCCGACATTTGTATTTCGGGTGGCATGGTCACGCTGCCTTTCGCGTGACCATGTTTAGCCGTTGGCGGCGAGAGGTCTAACCGTAGGCCGGGCAAACCTCCTTGAAGAGGATTTGTAGGGCGAGCGACTGTTGGGTTGCTCGCGCAATTTGGGCAATAGGGTCCAACGATCGGATTTCGGATGGCATAGTCACTCTGCTTTATGCATGGCCGTGCTTATTCGAGGGTCACAGACATGGTCACGCGAAATAAAGCGTGACCATGCCACCCGACAAGCTATGACCTGCAAAGGAAGCCTCATGGCCAAGAAGACGGAGTTTGACGGGATCATCGTGAAGAGCGAAGTAAGCCCCGAAGGCTATCTTTACTGCTACGATAAAAAAGGCCGGTCTTGCTGGGGCAGTCCAGAGCCACAACGTGTTGTCCTTACTAACGACCTTCGGAAGTACGCGGCCGACCTGCACATAGGTAGTTTGGGATGGACCGTTCCGGGTACGACCGACGGGTACAAGTGGATTGATGTTCAATTCGATTGTGGGCCGCGCCTGCCGATCCTGGTTTACGGGTTGGAGCGCGTTCCGCCTGAACGGGCCGACGAAGTGTCTGCGCGGTTGATTGCGAAGCACAGGAATACCCGATTTGACGCGGCCCCGGCAGTTGCGGAAAAGTGTCGCCGGGAGTGGGTGCGCAAGAGCTATGAAGCATTTCTGGCCATGGATCAATTGGTGGAGTCAGGCGAGGGAGACGAAGAGCTATACGCTTTCACGTTTCGGAGTCTGCAAGAACTTGCCGATCTCAAGAATGAGACTATGTACCCTGTAAAAATCGGTTGGACCCAGAACAAAGATGACGGCGCTCTCGGGCGCATGCGTGGCTTCGCATTTGAAAAAGCGGCATTCCCCGAGCGCCCCTCCATCTTGCTAATTCACTCGACGTGGAACGGGCGGGCGCTTGAGACGGCAATTCACAAGCGGCTTCGCGACCAAGGGCGGCGTATCCAAACGGCCCCCGGCGTCGAATGGTTCTTGACGAATGCGGCCGAGATTGTGGCGATCTGTAATGAGTTTAAGGACATGGTTTCCAAGCCTGGGAAGAAACCGCTTCTCGGGGCAAGGAATACCTTGCAGGAAGCAGTTGAATCGCTTGGTGACAGCGCCCATATTGAGGCAGTCCAGTACCCAGGTAGCGCCGCAGTTGGAATCCGCATTGTGCGCGACCAGAACAACGGCAACAATGAATCCCGGCAAGTGCCCCCATGACCGACAACCCATTGTCCAGCATACCGGGGCGGAAACGAATCTTGACCCGTGAGAGGATGGATTGACGCCCGGCCCAGGGCGGCGTCCACAGTCAGACGGTATACAAACTCCTTCGCGGTCAGAACGTAACCACGGACAAGGCCCGGAAGGTGGCAAGGGCGCTGAAGATTCAGATCGTGATCGGGTGACTCACGGCCGACAGATCCCGCAGGGTCGGCGCCCGTCGGCCTCCCCCACTTACTCTTCGCAGGGTTTCAGTACCCAAGCATCAACGGTCTTTTTCGTAACAGGGTCAAACACCGTCTTGTGGCCGACAACTTCAAATGCCCTCTCCGGCCTGTATGTCACATCATGGTTGGTTTTTTGCTCGTCTGTTAGGCCGCCAGGAATGACCACGCGATAGGTTTGTGATTGTGGCCCCACTGGTTCAGGTTGCGGGCCAATTGTCTTGATTGGCCCCGTAAGGATTGAGCCGGTAGCCCAGACGCGGCGTCCGTCAGGGAACAACTTCGTTGTCCTCAGTATCGTTTCGCGACTCATGGCGGCCAGGTCTTTTGCCGGAACAATCTCAAACCTTAAACCGATGGTCCCGACAAATTCACGGTCGGTGATGGCGGTGACCTCCGATATGCCACGAAGGTAGGCCCGTTGGCCGACACTAAGGGGGACAAGAAAGTCCGGCATGGTCGCCGACACCTTCCGCGTAGGATTCGTTCCCGCCGGAACCGTTGTAGGTGCGGACGCCGTGGCAGTCGTGGGTCGTGTCCGGGTCGGCAATCTTGGCTCCGCAGCCAAAATGCCGGACAACAGTAAACAGATGGTCAGTGTGCGTTTCATGGCTCGTTCCTTTCCTTTGGTGCTACGTTCTCGATCAGGGGATCATACCCTGCGGCGGCACGCATGACCGGGTCACTCCTGGGTGTCGCGGGGGCCGGCCCGGCAGGCCAACCAGGTCTTCCATGTGTTGTTGCAGATTATCTGGATACCATCCAACACACCCGCCATCCCCAGGAACAAACCCCCCAAAACCACTCCGCCTAGGAGGATGCCTACCCCCACTGCGGCAACCTCGAACGAGCCACTGCGCGAACTACTGAATATGGCTAGGCCGAACACCAAGGCCCCCACGGCAAAATACAGTCCGGCAAGAACACGACACATCGACGCCCCCATACCCAGCCCGGCTATGCGAGGGGGAATCAACTTGTCGCCCGTTTGCCATGAGGGGCGAAATCTGTCAGACACTGGAATCGCGGAGGGAGGTAAGTTGGCAACTGATCGCCCCGGGGGGATATGTATTAAGGGGCGCTTCCCCGATGTGTCTGGGACCGCCAGGAGGGTACCGCACTTGGGGCAGGGTTCAACTTCGTCGGCCATGCCGGTTGGAGAACGCATGGGTTCATTGCAGACGGGACAGGTGTACTCGATCATGGATGTTTCCTTTCTAGAGAACCTTTTCGATCAGAGGATTATATCCACTCGCCGCCCTGACGTAGCGGCGGGTCATGCGAATAACAGGGCCATCGACACTTCGATCAGCAGGCCCAGTTCGCGGGCGGCGTTGATTGCCCAGGCCCCGGAAGAAATCCGCCCCGATGGCCAAGAAATCTTTGTGAGCGTAGCCCCGGCGTAGCCCCGGACAATCTGCCTTCCACGAGCGTAAAAAGAAGCCCCTGTAAGTGTTTGTCTTACAAGGGCTTCTTGCATGGAGACGAGGGGGCTCGAACCCCTGACCTGCTGATTGCGAACCAGCCGCTCTCCCAACTGAGCTACGTCCCCAGCTCGCACGCTAGAGTATACCGATTTCTGCGCCGCTGCCAATGCCCTGGGCGAAAAGGCTGGGGCGATTGCACTTTCGGCCTCTTTCTCGTGGCATGGGCGTCTCG
>PMYM01000227.1:0-16622 GCA_003171235.1 Phycisphaerales bacterium
GGTCCGGGTGGCATGGTCACGTGAACCTTCCGCACGATGTGGATTACCTATGGATGGGGTAGCAAAACCAGGATGTCGGGCAGATACGCCCGACCTTCGGACTTGCCCTTCTCCTCCTAGAGCAGTATAACCTCCCTTGCCCATGCCAAGGAGACAACAAGTGGTAAAGCCGTCCGAAGCCGAGACGATCATCAAGAGGATTGTCCCTTACCTTCAGCGTCGCGGGTATGACCTAAACAAAGACATGTCTTTCCAGGACCCTGCGCGTCTCCCCTCGTCCCCGCGGAAAGGCTTCATCGACATCCTAATACACTGCGGGAAGAAACGCCCCGTATTTCTGATTGAGGCCAAGCGGGACGGCACCAACATCACGGCCCAGCACAGGCAGCAGGCTTTAGACTACGGTCGCAGCAAAGACATCGCTGTCCTTTTAGTCGCGGTTACGAACGGACGAAACTTTGAACTCTTAAACACCACAACGGGCCAACACCTCGCCTTGAACGACAAAACATGCGACCTAATCCCTTCAAAAACGGATCTTCTTACCAGGGTCATACCTGCACTCAAGAAGGACCACACCTGCTTAACTATCACTATCGACACTGATCGCTCACTACCTTTTCGTCCGGGCCTCCCGTTAAGCAAGCTGAACCGCTTGTTCAAACAATGCCACAACACAATTCGCCGCATTGAGAAAAACGAGGAATCCGCCTTCGCTGACTTCAGCAAGTTTCTTTTTTTGAAGCTGCTGGAGGAAAAGTGGGATACCGAAATGACTGACCCACCTTACACTTTCTTCTTCCACGAACTCGCAGCCAAACCCCCTTCCCAGGCCGACCAGGTCGCAACGGCCATCCGCAGCATGATCGACACCATCAAGACAAGTACCCCCTACGGTGACGTCCTTGCTGATCCTCTCCGCCTCACCAAACCAGCGACCTACCTCAAGATCGTTCAGCGACTCTCCGAAGTCAGTTTCACAGACTGCCACTTTGACTCCAAAGGCGCCGCCTTCGAATACTTCGTCCGCGCCACCTTGAAGGGCAAGAAACTCGGGCAGTATTTCACACCCCGCCCGCTTGTCCGACTCATGCTCACTCTGGGCAGATGGCAACAGATAAATAGCCAGCTTTTATCAGGCCGGCCATTCAAGGTACTTGACCCTGCTTGCGGCACCGGCGGTTTTCTTGTCACTGCAATGCAAACATGCATAGACGATATTCGGGCCCGGGCCGACAAACACGATATACATCCAGAATTGGCACACGAAGCCATCAGGCAACTCAAGGCGGATGTCTTCTATGGAATTGACGCCAACGATGGCGTCGCCTGCTCGGCAAAGATGAACATGATTGTGGCTGGCGACGGTCATAACAACATCCGTTGCACCGATTCCCTCGCACAAATCAAACTCGTCCCCGACTACCGAGGCCCTGACAACGTCCAACATGACGACGGGTTAGCCCATCTAATTCTCACAAATCCCCCATTCGGAACATCGGAATCAGAGTCTTTGGATGACGCGTCTCTTCGGGAATATGAGGTCACCTCCACCAAGGGACAATCCCTGTTTCTCCAAAAGATGATCGCATCAATTCACGATGACAGCCGAATCGTTACCGTTATCGACGAGGGCGTCCTCAATACCGCCAGTGACTTCAAATTGCGACAGCATATACTTAAGACTTGCCGTCTAGAATACGTACTCAGATTGCCTGAACAGACATTCAAGCCCAACAAGATTAATGTCCGGGCAAGTGTCCTAGTAATGACCAAACGGACTAATAGCGACAACAACGAAAACCTCTCTGACTCCTACTCAGTCGCATTCATTGATATTCTTTCATTAGGTTATGAAGGGTCTGGCGAAGACATACGCGGATTCAACCTCTCCCTACTCCTTTCGGAAGTCGCAAGCATACGGCCAGATGCACTTCCGGAAGGCAATGTCACCACCGGGTATAACTGGTCAGCATTCCGGGTCCACACGAAGGATATTTACGCCGATGCTACAAACCGTTTGGATGTCAAGTACTGGCGGCCCCAGGTAAGAAAGCTACTGAGCGATCTGGCCAAGCGGGAAGGAAGCGTGACCATTCGACAACTCAACCAGGTTCCCACTCGCAGGGGCGAAAGTCCCCCAGCAGCAGAATACGTCGACCAGGCCGATGGTTACGCAATGGTCGTAAAGCCAGGAAGCAGTATATCAAAGCAAGGCGAACTGAACGTTGAGGACGCCGATTACATTGAGAAGGCTCTTTTTGACGAATATGACGTGAAGGGCCTTGCTCTGAAAGACGGCGACATCCTGTTGTCCTCGACCGGTGACGGCACACTCGGCAAGTGCTGCGTTTATCGCCTCAAGGCGAACAACAAGACTGTTCCCGCCATCGCCGATGGGCATGTCACAGTCATTCGTCCAGACAGAAACATTCTGTACCCGGAATACCTTGCAGACTACCTGCGAAAGGGTTTCGGAAGCCAACAACTGAATCGCATATTCACCGGTTCCACGGGTATGGTCGAGATCACTCCTAGCGATGTTGACAAGGTGATCGTCCCGCCACTTCCCAGCCTCTCTCAACAGAAGCTGATTAGCCGCCGGTTGCGCAAAGCTGAAATGCGAGCTCTCTCGATATTGCAGGAAGCGGATCGCCAGTTATCTGACGCAGAGACCGACTTTAAGTGCAGCACACTGCGAGTCCAATAACTTATCCCAACGGATGGCCGGGTGCCATGCTTCCCCTGTCGTTTAGGGGAAGCATGTCCGAGACGATTTGGGTTGTCTGTCCGTCTGATAAGGACGACGATTTGTGCGGTTTCTTTGCGGAAGGGCAGGTCTTGTCACCCGCCCCGCGGGCATAGCGTGGTTGAAGTAATCGAAAAGAAGAGGAAAGGACATGCTTCCCCCAACAGCAAGACGGGGGAAGCATGGCACCCGGCGCATGGCGACGGGACTTTGGATTTCAAATCTGGGAATTGAAAGACCAACCATGGCAATGCCTTGGTTCCCCCAATCCGCAATTTGAAATTCCCCGATTTGAAATTCCTAGAGTGCGACCACTGCCGCCAGAAGGCGAAGCAATGGTTGCGGGTATACGCCCACCGCCACTAAAAGCACCGTCAGCACCGCCAGCACGGCCGCCCCGGCTGGATGAATCGCCACGCGCGGCGGCGGCTCCGCACGGGACGGGGTGAACAGGGCTATGGCCAGCCGCAGGTAGTAGTACAGCCCGATGCCGCTGTTAATCACCATCGCCGCCACCAGCGCCGCCAGGTTGGCGTTGACGCCGGCGGCCAGGACGTAGAACTTGCCGATGAACCCGACCGTCAGGGGAATGCCCGCCAGCGACAGCAGCATGGCCGCCAGCACCCCCGCCAGGACCGGGTGCCGCCAGGCCAGGCCCCGGTAGTCGTCAAAGCTTTCCGCCTCGCGCTGGGGCGAGGACAGCAGGCTGACCACGCCGAATGCCCCCAGGGTGGCAATGAAGTAGGCGGCCAGGAACCCCCCCGCCGCCCGGATGGCCAACTCTCGCCCTCCCGGCCCGGCGGCCAGCAGCGTCACCAGCAGGTAGCCCAACTGGGCGATGGAGGAATAGGCCAGCAGCCGCTTGACGTTCTCCTGCCTCAGGGCCAGCAGGTTCCCCACGAACATGGACCCAACCGCCACCGCCGTCAGCACCGCCAGCAGCGGGTACTGCAAGGTGAAATTCACCCCCACCAAGTAGCGCATGAGCAGGGCGAACATCGCCCCCTTGGAGACCGTTGCGATAAAGGCCGTCACCGCCGCCGGGGCGCCCTGGTAGACATCGGCCGTCCAGAGATGGAATGGCACAAGGGCCAACTTGAAACCCACACCCACCATAATCAGCAGCAGGCCCACCGTCACCAGGGCCGGCTGGGGCGCGGCATTCAAAAGTTGGGCCAGCCTACCCAGGTCCATCGTGCCGGTCTTGGCATAGACAAAGGCCATGCCCAGGAGCAGGAACGATGCCGAACTGGCCGCCAGCACCAGGTACTTCACGCCCGCCTCCAACCCGGCCAGGCTGGCGCGGTTATAGGCCGCCAGGGCATACAGCGAAACGCTCAATATCTCCAGCCCCAGGAAGAACGAGGCGAAGTGCCGGCTGAAGACCAGCGTCATCGCCCCCGCCGCGGCCAAGAGCAGCAATACGTAGAACTCCCCGCCCGCCGAAGTTTCCTGCCGGAAGTAACTGTGCCCCAGCAGCGCCACGGCGATGCACGCCGACAGAAGCAGCCCGGCAAAGAAAAGGCCGTAGCCGTCCACGATCACCAGGAAAGTAACCGACCGGGGGGCCGCCGCTCCGGCCACCGGCAGCAGGGCCAGCGCCGCCGCCAGGGCGATCACGGTCAAAACCGCGCCAATACGTGTCGCGGGCGTCTCGCCCGCGGGCAAGATGCCCGCGACACCGGCGCGGCGACAGCAGGCCAGCACCAGCAGCACCACCACCGCCGCCGCCGAAACCACCATCAGCGGCAGCAGGGCCTGGGCGTCGGCCATGGTCCAGTTCCAGCTCATGGCCGGCCCTCCGAATTTCCCGGTAGCACAGGCGTCTCGCCTGTGTTTACACTTGGCTTAGTCCCAAGCAAGGACCGGACCTCCACAGGCGGGACGCCTGTGCTACCCCCAACGCCAGTGCCGCTCATCTCGCGCAGCCACTGACCCGCCGGTTTGAACGTGTCCAGGAACGCTCGCGGATACAGTCCAATCCAAACGATGGCCGCGACCAGCGCCGCGTACATCAACCCCTCGCGGGCATTCAGATCGCCCAACCGCCAGGATTCCCGGTTGGGCCCGTGGAAAATCCGCTGCACCAGCCACAGGGCGTATATGGCCGACGCCACCATGCCGCCGGCGGCCACCACCGTCAGCACCGGACTGGCCTGGAAGGTCCCCGCCAGCACCAGGAATTCGCCTATGAAATTGCCCAGCCCGGGCAGCCCCAGCGACGCCAGGGCAAAAAGCATGGCCACCCCGCCCATGCGCGGCGCCGTTTCCCACAGGCCGCCAAGCCGATCCAGATCGCGCGTGCCGGTGCGCTCCTGCACCTGCCCCGCCAGGATGAATAGCGCGCCCGTGCTCACCCCGTGGGCCAGGATGACCACCATCGCCCCGGCCATGGCCAGGCTGTTCCAGGAGAACACCCCCAGCAACACAAATCCCATGTGGCTGATGGAACTGTAGGCCACCAGGCGCTTCAGGTCGCGCTGGGCGAAGGCCATAATCGCGCCGTAGAGAATGCCCGCCACGCCCAGCACCTGGGCCGCCGGGGCAAAATCCCTCGCCGCCGCGGGAAACAGCGGCACCAGGAATCGCAGCAGGCCGTACGCCCCCACCTTCAGCAACACGCCAGCCAAAATAACGCTGCCGGCCGTGGGCGCCTCGGTGTGGGCGTCCGGCAGCCAGGTGTGCACCGGCACGGCTGGGAGCTTCACCGCGAAGGCCAGGAAGAACGTACCCATGATCAGCCAGGCCGAGGTGGGCGACATGCTCGTGCCCAGCAGGCGGACGTAGTCGAAGGTGTAATCCCCGCCGTGCTGGCGGCCGTGGATGAAGTACAGGGCCAGTATGCCCGCCAGCATGAACAGGCCGGAGACCTGCGTGAATATGAAAAACTTGACGGCGGCGTAGCGGCGGTGCTCGTGGCCCCAGATGGCGATGAGGAAATACAGCGGCACCAGCATCAGCTCGAAGAAGAAATAGAACAAAAACAGGTCCAGGGCCAGGAACACCCCCATCAGCCCGGCCAGCATCCACATGAGGTTCAGGTGGAAGAGGCCCACGCGGTCATGGATTTCGCTCCAGGAGCACAGCACGGCCATCACGCCCAATAGGCCCGTCAGCAGGACCAGCAGCAGGCTCAGGCCGTCCAGGCGGAGGTTGATCTGGGCCCCCCACTGGGGAATCCACGGTGCGCGGAATTGCGCCAGCCAGTGCCCCTGGGCTGCGTCATGGTCGGGCGTCGCCGCCCACAGCCAACCGCCAAGGGCCAGGGTAGCGACCATGGCCGCCAGGCACAGCCACCTGGCCGCCAGCGGGCTCTTGCGCCCGACCGGCCAGGCCAAAAGGCCCGCCGCCGCCGGAATCAGGATGAACCAGATCAGGATCATATGAATATCGCCACGCCCAGGGCCAAAATCGCGCCCAGCGCCATGACCATCGCGTACCACCGGAGCTGCCCGTTCTGCGTCAGCGACAGTGCCCGGTGCGTCTGCCGGCTGGTCCAGGCCACCGAATCAAAGAAGGAATCGATGAAGTCGTCCCGGTTTAGCCGGGCCAGGCCCACAAAAGGCCTGACGAACAAACGGTCGTACAGCCAATCAAAACCCCACCCGGCGTTCCACCACCGCCAGACCAGCCGCCGCAGCCCCGGGCGGACAATCGCCTCCGACCATGCCGGCTTGCGAACATACACCAGCCAGGCGACGGCCACACCGGCCAGCGTGGTCAGCGCCACCGCCAGCGAGGAACCTATCTCCGCCGCCACGTCGTGATGTATGCCGGCCGACGGCAGGGTCCATTCCAAAAGTCGCGTCAGCCCCGGCCAGCCGCCCAGTAGCGGCGGCACGTTGATGAATCCCGCCGCCACCGCCAGAACCGCCAGCACCACCAGCGGCAGGGCCATCACCGCCGGCGTCCGCCCCCGCGGAGCGGTCTTTTCCTGGCCGAAGAAAATCACCCCCACCAGGCGGAAACTGTACAAGGCCGTGATGAAGGCCCCCAGCACGCCGGCCGACCAGAGCAGCTTGTTGCTCGACCAGGCCTCCGAGAGAATCAGGTCCTTGCTGTAATATCCCGCCGTGACCAAGGGCAGCGCCGCCAGCGAGGCCGCTCCGGCCAGGAACGTCCAGAACACCAGCGGCATCCGCCGCAGCAGCCCGCCCATGCGGAAGATGTCGTGCTCCTCGTGCAGCCGCTGGATGATCACCCCGGCGGCCAGGAACAACAGGCTCTTGAAAAACGCATGGGTGACGAAGTGGAAGATGCCCGCCGACCACGCCCCAACGCCTAAGGCCAGGAACATGTAGCCGATCTGGCTGATGGTGGAATAGGCCAGGGCGCGTTTCAGGTCGGTCTGCGTCAGGGCCGAGAGGCCGGCATAGACAAGCGTGGCCCCGCCGATGATTCCCACCAGCAATTGCACCTGGGGCGCCAGCCGATACAGCACGTGCATGCGGGCGATGAGATACACGCCGGCCGTGACCATGGTGGCGGCGTGGATGAGGGCGCTGACGGGCGTCGGGCCGGCCATGGCGTCGGGCAGCCAGGTCTGTAGCGGAAGCTGGGCGCTCTTGCCGATGGCCCCGCCCAACAGCAGAAGCGCCGCCGCAGTCGCCAGCGTCGAACCCGCCGGCCATTGCGCCGCCGCACGACTCAGCACTTCCTGCACGTCCAGCGTGCCCAACCGCGTAAACAGCAGGAACAGGCCGATGGCAAAGGCCGTGTCCCCCAGCCGCGTGACGATGAAGGCCTTGCGGGCGGCCCGCGCGTTTGCGGGGTCTTTATACCAAAAGCCGATCAGCAGAAAGCTGCACAGCCCCACGCCCTCCCACCCCAGGTACAAGAGCAGCAGGTCGCCCGCCAGCACCAGCGTCAGCATCATGGCCACAAACAGGTTCATGTAGGCGAAGAACCGGCTGTACCCGTCGTCGCCCCACATGAAGCCGGTTGAGTACAAAACGATCATCGCGCCGACGAATGTGATCACTAGCACGAACACCAGCGAGAGCGAGTCAAGCCGCAGCACCACGTCGCTCTTGAAACCGTCCACGCCCACCCACTGCCAGAGCGATTGCCGCCAGGCGTAGGCGGGCACCGGGCTCTGGCCGTCCGCCGGCGAGGTCCACTGGGTGGCGCTGCCCTGGGCGACAAACTCCACCCCGACGCCGACGGCCAGGGCGCAAGCCAGCCCCAGCGCCAGCACCGCCACGGCGGCCACCGCCCGGCGCGGCATGGCTCGCCCGGCCAGGGCCAGGATGACGAACCCCGCCAGGGGCAAAGCCGGGATAAGCCACAGCAGTTGCCGCATCGGCTAACCTCGCATCCGGGACAACGCGTCGGCGTCCAGCGAGCCGGCCTGGCTGTGCATCCGCAGCACCAGCGCCAACCCCACCGACACCTCCGCCGCCGCCATGGTCAACACGAAGAAGAACATCACCTGCCCGTCAGCTTGCGGGACCGTGGATTCCTTGTAGCCCCCGACGCTGGTCGTGGGTTCCGTTGCCGCGGCGCTGGCGGCAACTGTCGGTGATTCGTCCTGCCAGGCCGACCCCGCCACCACGAAGGCCAGCCCCGCGGCGTTGAGCATGATCTCGATGGACAGCAGAATGAACAGTATGTTCCGCCGGGCCAGCACGCCAATCAGGCCCAGGCCAAACAGCACGGCTGAGAGTATCAGCCCGGATTCAACGCTTATCGATGCCATCGGATCCTTGCTCTTGTCGCGTCGTGGTTCGCCGCCCCAGGTGGTATGCCCCCACCAGGGCCGCCAATAACAACAGGGAGGCCATCTCCACCCCCAGCACGTACGGGCCAAAGAGCGACGCCCCCAGCGCCGCGGGGCTGACCTGCTCGCCGGAGGCAACGCCCGCCGCCCGCCCGGCCAGGATGTACACCAGTTCCGCCGCCAGCACGCCCGTCAGCAGGGCCGGGCCGATCCAGTTGCCCGGGCGCAGCCACTGCCGCTCCTGCCGCACCGCCTCATGCCCGATGTTCAGCACTATGATCACGAACACGAACAGCACCATGATGGCGCCGGCGTAGACGATCACCTCCAGCACCGCCACCATAGGCCCGCCCAGCACGAACAGGATGACCGCCACCGCCAGCAGGCTGACGATCAGGTACAGCAGGGCGTGAACGGCATTTCGCCGCGTCACCACCATCAGCGTCGAAAGCACCGCGATGGCCGCCGAGATGTAGAAGACTGTTTCCATCTCTTAGTTCAGTTCGCTTTCAGCACATGGTTAATCGGTTGATCGGTGAATCGGTTAATCGGTAAAGGCTCCGGCTCTGTACATTACTCTGATTAACCGATCAACTGATTCACCGATTAACCTCTTCGCTCCTGCCTACGGCAGCAGCGTTTTCGGATCAGACGGCGGCTGTTCGTTTTCCGCCTGGCCCTTGCCCTTGCCGGCGATGGCCAGCCCGGCCACGCGATAGAAGTTGTAGCCGGGGTACTTGCCCGGCCCGCTGATGGTCAGGTCTTCCTTTTCGTAAACCATCTCCTGCCGCCGGGCCTCGCTCATCTCGAAGTCGGGCGTCAGTTGTATGGCATAGGTCGGGCAAGCATCCTCGCAGAAGCCGCAGAAAATGCAGCGCGAGAAGTTGATGCGGAAGAAGGCTGGATACCGCCGGCCGTGCTCGTCCTGGGCCGCCTGCAGGGCGATGCAGTCCACCGGGCAGGCGGCCGCGCAGAGGTAGCAGGCGACGCACCGCTCGCCGCCGTCGGGGTCGCGGGAAAGGATGATCCGCCCGCGGAACCTCGGCGGCCGGCGGATCGCCTGCTCGGGATACTGCACCGTCACCCGCCGGTGCAGGGCGTGCAGGAATACCAGCCAGATGCTCCGCAGTATGCTTATCATTCCCATTACCTTTCAACCAGACCTGGCACAGAGCGTCTGAGTTAATCGGTTGATCAGTGAATCGGTTAATCGGGCAAAGAAGAATCCATCCGCAGTCCTACTGATTAACCGATCAACTGATTCACCGATTAACCTATTCCTTCCTCTGTGTGCCTCTGTGTCTCTGTGTCGCATTCCTTGTTCCCTGTTTTTCTTTTCACTCACGACCTCCGCCACAGCAGGATCCCCGCCGTCACCACCAGGTTAGCCAGCGACAGCGGCAGCATCACCTTCCAGCCGTAGGCCATGAGCTGGTCGAACCTGGGCCTGGGCAGCGAGCCCCGCACCAGGATGAAGAAACTGATGAAAATAAAGGTCTTGATGAAGAACCAGGCCAGCGGGGGCAGCACCGGACCCAGCCAGCCGCCGAAGAACAGTATCACCAGCATGGCCGAGACCAGGCTGATGCCGATGTACTCTCCCAGGAAGAAAAAGGCGAACTTCATGCCCGAGTACTCGGTGTGGAAGCCGGCCACCAGCTCGTTTTCGGCCTCCGGCAGGTCGAAGGGGATGCGGAAGGTCTCGGCGAAGCCCGCCACCATGAACACCGCCATGCCCACCAACTGCGGCAGGAAGAACCACATGCGCTCTTGTGCCTGGACGATCCGCACCAGGTTGAACGAGCCGGCCATCATAACCACGCCCATCAGGCTCAGGCCCATGAAGACCTCGTAGCTGATGACCTGGGCCGCCGCCCGCAGCCCACCCAGCAGCGAGTACTTGTTGTTGCTCGACCAGCCGGCCAGGGCCACGCCGTAGGCCCCCATGGACGACATGGCCAGGAAGAACAGCAACCCCACGTTCAGGTCGCTCACCATGACGCCCGGGGCGAAGGCCACCACGCCGAAGCTCATCAGCGTGGCCACGATGATCACGGCTGGGGCGATGACAAACACCGGCTTGTCGGCAAACGGCGGCACCCAGTCTTCCTTGAAGAATATCTTGACGATGTCGGCCACGCTTTGCAGCAGGCCGAAAGGCCCGACGCGATTGGGGCCGTAGCGGTCCTGGAACAAGGCCAGCAGCCGCCGCTCATACCAGATCAGCCCGGCCGACAGCGTGAAGACCGCGATCAGCAGGCCGAAGATGGTGACCAGGTATACCGCGGTGGGGCTCATGGCGCCCCCTTTGGCGGCGGGTCAATAATGGCCGGCAGTTGGACCGCCGGCTGCCCGGCCAGCATGCCCAGCACCGCCAGGCCCCGCGGCAGCGAGGGCAGGATGCGGGCCTCAAGAGAGAGCGATTGGCCATCGAACTGCGCCGTGATCCGCTGGTCGGCCTGCAGGCCCGCCTGGGCGGCGTCGGCGGGGCTGAGGCCCAGGTAAGGCCGCGGGGCACGCCCGGCCAGGGCCGGCGACTGCATGCTCTGCGCCTCGGAACCGTAGATGTGCCAAGCCGGCACGACCAGCAACTTTTGGTAGCACAGGCGTCCCGCCTGTGGCCCAGCTTGATCGCTTTCACCCGACACAGCCGAGACGGCTGTGCCACCAGAACTGCCTGGATTGATCAACCTGACACCGGCCGGTCCGCCGCGCAGCGGGCCATTGACCTCCTGTTGAAATCGGGTCAAGGCACTCTGCGAATTCCAGCCGGGCGACCAGAACCGCGGCACCAGTGCGGCAGGCGGAATGCCGTCGAAGCCTTCCATTGAAAATGTCAGCGGCGTATCGGGGTCGTCGGGCGGCTTGGGTTCGTGAACGGTGACGTCGGCGGTGATGGCCGTCCGCCCGCTGTAGCGGTGGCTCTGGCGGGCGACCTTGAGGCCCTCGATGCGGAAGTTGGCCTGCGGCGCGGCCCCGGTCGCCGGGGCCAGGTCGGGCAAGGCGGAAGACAGTTCGGCCAGCACCGCGTCCAGGTTGGGCCAGTTGCGCCCGGCCAGGTCGCCCAGCCAGCGCCAGCTTTGCCGGATGTCGCCCTGGGGCGGGAAGACCTGGAAGAACCGTTGGGCACGCCCTTCGTTGTTGACCAGCGTGCCGTCGGCCTCGGCGAAGGTTCCCGCCGGCAGGAGCACGTCCGCCCGCTGGACCGTCCGGCCGGGCAGGTGGTCCAGCACGACCAGCCGCTTGCCGGCCAGGGCCGATTCGACCGCATCGGTCGGCGCCAGGTCCCACAAGTCGCTCTCAAGCACGACGGCCGTATCCGCGCGCCCCAGCCGCAGCGCCTCCAGGGCCTGGCGGAAGTTCTTTCCACCCAGCATGGCCAGGCCCAGGCTGTTGCAGTCGGGGACGGTCAGCGACAGCCGGGCGGCGGAATTGACCTTGGCCAGCGCCCGGGCCAGCACCCCGGCGGCCTGGATCAGTTCGACGCTGCCGCACCCGCAGCCGGAGACCACCAGGGGCGATTTGGCCTTGGCCAGGGCGGCGGCCACTTCCTTGGCCAGGCGAGCTGTCGGTTCGTCCAGGCCGTCGGGGACGGGCAGGGATGCATCCAGTTCCCTTGCCGTCGCCAGGGCCAGGCGGACCACTCCGGCCGGCCCGGAGCGATACGTCCAGCGGGCGATCTCGTCCAGCTTCGTGGCCGCCGGCGAGGCGATCAGCAGCGGCCCCCTGCGATCCTGGATCAACTCCCGCACCGGCCCATCCAGCCAGAGATCGATCTTGAGCTGCCGGGCCAGTTCCATCGGCTCGACCCGAACGGCCTGGCGGATGGCCAGGTCAAGCATGGGGGCGAAGTTGGTGACATCCTCGCCCAGCACAACTGCGGCGTCGCACTGCTCGACCTGCCGCAGCGAGGGCGTCGCCGGCCCGATTTGCAGTTGCCGCAGGGCCTCTCGCACGCAGTCGTCCAGCCAGGGCGCCTGGCCGGAGTAGAAGTTCTCCGCCCCGACCAGTTGCCGCAGGGCGAAATTCGACTCCAGCGACGCCCGCGGCGAGCCGACCCCCGCCAATCCCCTGGCCGATCCGACCAACTCCCGCGCCGCCGCCAAGGCTGCCTCCGCGGACGCCGCCGCCAACTGCCCGTCGCGCCGAATCATTGCCGTTCGCGGCCGCTCGGGCCGGTTGACAAATTCGTAGCCGTACCGCCCGCGGTCGCAGAGAAAATAGCCGTTGACCTGGCTGTGATAACGTGCCTGCACCCGCCGCAATGTGCCGTAGCGCTCGCCGGGGATGGTGTTGCACCCCAGGCCGCAATGCACGCAGATCGATGGCGCGGTCTGAAGGTCCCACTTGCGCGTGTAATGTTCCTTGAGCGTCTTGTCGGTGAAGACGCCCGTGGGGCAGACCTCCACCAGGTTGCCGGAGAATTCGCTCTCCAGCGGCCCGGATTGGCTGCGGCCAAAGTACACGGTGTTGTGACAGCCCAGCACGCTAAAGTCGCGGGCGCCGGCGTAGTCGTTGTAGAATCGCACACAGCGGTAGCAGGCGATGCAGCGGTTGAGCTCGTGGTTGACGAAGGGCCCCAGGTCCTGGTTGGCGAAGGTGCGCTTGGCGAAGCGGTAGCGGCGATAGTCGTGAGCGGTCATGACGGTCATGTCCTGCAGGTGGCACTCGCCGCCCTCGTCGCACACCGGGCAATCGTGGGGATGGTTGGCCATCAGCCATTCGATCACCCGGGCGCGGAAGTCGCGCGACTGGCGGTCCTGCAGCGAGATTCGCAGCCCCTCCTTGACCGGCGTCATGCAGGCCATGACGATCTTGCCCTGCGTGTCCTGCTCGTCCTTATACAGCGTGACGGCGCACTGCCGGCAGGCCCCCACCGATCCCATGGCCGGATGCCAGCAGAAATACGGCAGGTTCAGGCCCAGCGACAGCACCGCCTCCAGCAGGTTGCCGCCCGCCTTTGCCTGATAGGCCTGGTTGTCTACGTAGATGGTGATCATGCGTACTAGGAACTCATGGCGCAAAGACAGAACCATAGGTCAAAGGACAAGGAAACAGATTCGCCCTATTCCTTACTTCCGCCTGCGAAGATGATTCCGATTGAATCGTAAAGATCCCGGTTAACATTCGATCAGGCCCGAGGGGCCGGCAAGGGTTTAGCCGTGGGTGGAGCGGCGACATCCTTTCTTTCTTGTCGCCGCGGAACCCCCGGTCAGGGGCTTGCGAAAAGACAGAGCGAGTGCCGTGATCGCATGTGCAGGATTCTTTCGACTCGCGATGCCGTGACCAACTCGCGCATCCGCAGCGGCTGGACCCGCAGCCAACCGCTCCATCGGCAGGCGAGAACCTGTCGCCAGGCAGGCCACGGCACTGCCTTTGGCATTGACGCTGGGCCTTACCGGGGGCTTCGCTGCGCCCGGCTTGGCCGGTGCTCGCTTCGCCCCCGGCTAAACTCTGACCGGCCCATTCGGGCCTGGGTTTTCCAAGTGTAAGGTTCATTCGATCAGCCTAAGAGCAGTCGCTCTTCCTCTCCGTGCCTGTGCGTCTCTGCGCCTCTGCGGCAAATCTTTCTGCCGTCAACGCCGCCACGGGCAGCCCTTCTGGTCGATGTGCCGCTGGAAGTCCCCGCGGAAGTGCCGCAGGGCGCCGATCAGCGGCTCCATCGCTCCGGGCGCCAGGGCACAATAGGTCAGCCCCGGGCCAAGCTGCTGCGTGTGCATCTCCAGCAGATCCAGGTCGCCTGCCTGCCCCTGGCCGGTCTCTAACGCCCACAGCAGGTCGCGCACCCACGGCAGGCCGTCGCGGCAGGGCGTACACCAGCCGCAGGATTCCCGGGCGAAGAACTTCATCAGGTTGTGGCACATGCCCACCACGCAGGTGCGATCATCCAGGATGACCATGGTGCCGGTGCCCATGCGGCTGCCGTACTTGCCCAGGCCCTCGAAGTCCATCACCGCGTCGGTGTGCTGGTCGGTAAGAAATTCAGTGGAAGCCCCGCCGGGGATCAGCCCGCGCAGCCGGTAGCCCTGCTTCATGCCGCCGGCGCGGTCGAGAATCTCGCCGATGGTCGAACCCATGGGCATCTCCCAGCAGCCGGGGCGGTTGACTCGCCCGGAGACGCCGTAGAGCTTGGTGCCGCCGTCGGCGGTGCGGCTGAGTTTGCCAAACCATTCCGCCCCGTTGGCGATGATGCCCGGCACGCAGCAGAGGGTCTCGACGTTGTTAATGATGGTGGGCTTGCCCCACAGCCCCGAGACCTGCGGGTGCGGCGGTTTGAACCGGGGGTTGGCCCGCTTGCCTTCCAGCGAGTTCAAGAGGCCGGTCTCCTCGCCGCATATGTACCGGCCGGCGGAGGTGTGCAGGTGTATCTCCAGGTCAAAGCCGCCCCCCAGGATGTTCTTCCCGACCAGGCCCGCCTGACCGGCCTCGCCCAACGCCTGCTCCAGCCGGCGGGCGGACAGCACATACTCCTTCCGCAGAAAGATGTACGCCACCTGGGCCTCGATGGCATAGGCCGACAGTATCACCCCTTCCAGCAACAGGTGCGGGTCGTTCTCCATCAGCAGGCGGTCCTTGAAGGCGCCCGGCTCCATTTCGTCGGCGTTGACGCAGAGGTACTTTGGCCGCGGGGCCTGGGGGCCCATGGGCACGAACGACCACTTCTTGCCGGTGGGAAAACCCGCCCCGCCGCGCCCGCGCAGGTTGGAATCGCTCACGGCCTGCTGCACATCCTGCGGCGACATCGAGCCCAACGCCTTGCGCAGGGCCTGGTAGCCGCCGGCCCTTTCGTACCCGGCCAGGTCCAGCGGCCCGCGGGCCAAGTCGATGTTCTTTGTCAGGGGTTTATCCATAACCTCTTCTTGCCGCAGAGACGCAGAGGCGCAGAGAGGACGTGCAGTATGAAATAGCAGCTGATCTGTTTTGTTCCCTTGCGCACCTAGACCACCCCGAGTAATTGGCGAGGCACAAGGAGGCGGGACTGTCAGGCCCGTATGGGCCGAAAGAGTTTAGCCGGGGGTGGAGCGGCCAAGCGAAGCGCCGGCCGCGGAGCCCCCGGTCACCGGTGCCCGGCGAGACAAAGCGAGTGCCGTGATCGAACCTGTAAGAATGACCTGACTCGCGATGCCGTGACCAGACAGCGCATCCCCGGCCCGCGCGCACCCCGCCGATCACGCTGTCGGCAGGGAAGAGCATGTCGCTAAGGCGACCACGGCACTGCCTTTGGTTTTGTCGGGGCCCTTTACCGGCGGCTCCGCTGCGCCCGGCTGCGCCGCTGCTCGCTGCGCCCCCGGCTAAATCCTGACCGGCCCCTTCGGGCCTCAATGCTCCGGGGCGTTGGACTGCTCCACCGCATCTGAATCTCTTCTTCTCTTTCACAATCTTCTTTCTTCTCTGTGCTCTCTGTGCCTCTGTGTCGCATCCTGCCTTTTCTTCATTTTCAATTCTTCTTCTCTGTGTCTCTGCGCCTCTGCGGCCAATCATTGGTATTGCGCTAGAATCTGATCCACCTTTGGACCCGTCAGGTCCAGCTGCAGGTCGTCGTCGATCATCATGGCCGGGGCGCGATCGCAGCAGCCCAGGCAGGGCGCCGGCAGCAAGGTGAAACGCCCGTCGGCGGTGGTCTGGCCGAATTCAATGCCCAGGCCGCCCCGCAAATGACGGTAGATATCCTCGTAGCCCATGACGTAACAACTGACGCTGTCGCACAGCAGGATGACGTGCCGCCCCACCGGCCGGCGGAAGATCAGGCTGTAGAAGGTGGCCACGCCGTCCAGTTCGTCCTCCGTCATGCCCAGCAGCCCCGCCAGCTCGGCCAGATGCTCGTCGCTGACGTAGCCGTGCCGCTTCTGCACGATCTTCAGCGCCTCGATGCAGGCCGCCTGGCGGGTTGGATATCGCTCCAACTCGCGGGCTACTTCCTCTTTTTCGGTCTCGTTCAACATGGGGATCTCACCGGTCAACGTCGCCCAGCACGAAATCGATGCTGCCCAGAATGCTCACCAGGTCGGGAATCATGTACCCGCGGGTCATGTGCTGCACCGCCTGTATGTGCGGGAAAGAGGGCGTGCGGATGCGCGTGCGGTAGGAGGCGGTGTTGCCGTCGCTGACGAGGTAGTAGCTGTACATGCCCTTGGCGCCTTCGGTGGGCACGTG
>PMYM01000227.1:16709-27027 GCA_003171235.1 Phycisphaerales bacterium
CGCATCTCCTCGACGCGCACCAGCGCCCGGTCGTAGCAGTCGCCCCGCCGGCCGGTGGGGATGTCGAATTCAAACTGGTCGTAGCCGGCGTAGGGCCGCTTCTTCCGCAGGTCGAATTCCAGGCCGGTGGCCCGCAGGTTCGCCCCGGTGATGCCCCATTCCAAGGCCTCGGCTGTGGACAGCGCCCCGATGCCCACGGTGCGGGCCTTGAAAATGCTGTTGGCCAGCACCATCCTGTCATACTCGTCCAGCCGCCGGGGCAGGTATTCCAGGAAGTCCCCAATCAGCCGCTCCCACCCCACCGGCAGGTCGGCTGCCACCCCGCCGATGCGAAACCAGCTTGGGTGCATGCGGGCGCCGGTGACGGCCTCGACGATTTCAAACGCCTTCTCCCGGTCGTTGAACAGGTAGAACACCGGCGACATCTGCCCCAGGTCCTGGGCGAAGGTGCCGTACCAGACCAGGTGGCTGATGATCCGGAACAGCTCGCACAGCATCACCCGGATGACCTTGGCCCGGGGGGGCAGCTCGATGCCCGCCAGCTTCTCCACCGCCAGCAGGTAGGGCAGGTTGTTCAGCACGCCGCTGAGGTAATCCACCCGGTCGGTGTAGGGAATATAGGTGTGCCAACTCTGGCGCTCGCCCATCTTCTCGGCCCCGCGGTGGTGGTAGCCGATGTCGGCCACGGCGCCGACGATCTCCTGCCCGTCCAACTGCAAGATCATCCGCAGCACGCCGTGGGTGCCGGGGTGGTGGGGCCCGAGGTTGAGGAACATGAACTGGGCGTCCGGGCCGCGGCGGACCATGCCCCAGTCCTCGGGCTTGAACTGGAGGGCCTCGATCTGGGCCTCCTGCCGGGCATCGGGCAGTTCGAATGGCCCGATCTCGGTGGCCCGGGCGGGGTAGTCCTTACGCAGGGGATGGCCCTGCCACCAGGGCGGGTTGAGGATTCGCCGCAGGCGCGGGTGGCCCTCGAAGACGATGCCGAACATGTCGAAGACCTCGCGCTCGTACCACTCGGCCATGGGCCAGATGTCGGTGATGCTGGCCAGGGCGAGCTTCGACTCGCTCAGTGCGACCTTCAGGCGGATGTCCTTGTTCCGCTCCAGCGACATCAGGTAATAGACGACGGTGAAGTCGCCCTCCGGCAGGCCGGCGCGGCAGGTGCGCAGGCGCTCATCGATGGCCGTCAGGTCGTACAGCAGGTTGTACGGCTGGGGCAATTCGCTCTTGAGATGGCGCAGCACCTGGCGGACCTGGCCGGCGGGCACGTAGGCCGTCGGCACGTCGTCGCGCGTGGCCTGGGGCAGGATGGCCTGGGGGCCAAACCTGCCCGCCAACTCGTCCAGGATGTTGATCTCTTCCTTCATAGGGGCAAGAAACAGCCTGAACCACAAAGCTCACGAAGAGCACAAAAACAGGCGCGACACAGAGACACAGAGACTCTGAGAGAAAAGAAGAAGATAGTTGTTTGGCCTTTCCTGATCATTTGTCCTTTCTCTCTGTGCCTCAGTGTCTCTGTGTCGATTCTCTTTGTGTCCTTTGTGCTCTTTGTGGTTCAAGTCGTTCTTTCTTCGAACTTCAGACCGTCTCCGGCGGAGGCAGGTCGGTCTGGCGCTGGCGGGCGGGCCGGTTTTGCTCGCGCCTGGAGGGCAGGGATGGGCGGTGCACCCCCTGCGGCCCGATCACCCAGCTTAAGGGGCGCTTCTCCTGCCCCACCGCCTCGCGCAGCAGCAACAGCCCGTCCATGAAGGCGGTCGGGCTGGGCGGGCAGCCTTGCACGTACACGTCCACCGGCAGGATCTTGTCCACCCCCTGCACCACCGAGTAGATGTCGTACATGCCGCCGGAATTGGCGCAGGCGCCCATCGAGATCACCCACCGCGGCTGGAGCATCTGCTCGTACAGGCGGATGATGACCGGGGCCATCTTGACGAACACCGTGCCGGCGACGACCATCAGGTCGGCCTCGCGCGGCGTGCCGCGGATGACCTCGGCCCCGAACCGCGCCAGGTCGTATTTGCTGGTCAGGCTGGTGGCCATTTCCACGTAGCAGCAGGACAGGCCGAAGTTGAAGGGCCAGATGGAGTTTTTCCGCGACCAGGCCACCAGGTCTTCCAGCTTGGACAGCAAGATGTTGCGGCGGACGGAGGGATCGAGCGTGTCGGCCTGGAGGGTCATGATTTGCCCCTTGTCGAGTCCCCCCCGCCGGCGGCCGATGTCGGAAGACGCCCCTTGCCGTAGCGGGAAGTGCCCCAGTCCAGCGCCCCCACTTTCCAGAGGTACCCCAGCGCCGCCGCCAGCACGCCCACGAAGATCAGCATCTCGACGTAGCCCGCCCAGCCCAACCGGTCGTAGGCGATGGCGTAGGCGAAGAGGAATACCGCCTCCAGGTCGAAGATCACGAAGAACATGGCGATGAGGTAGAACTCGGCCGAGAGCGGCCCGCGCGCCGAACCCGTCGAGACCATGCCGGATTCGTAGGGCTGGCCCGTCTGGCGGTCGCGCCGCCGCTGGCCCAAAACCCACGACAGGGCCAGGATCCCCGCCACCATGACCACCACGACGCCGAAATACGCCACCAGCGGCCAGAGCGGCATCGTTGCGATCAGGGGCATGGGCCGTCCTTAAGTGGCTGCCCCGGCGGCGAACTGGCCGCGGGCCCGCCTGCTGCTCTCCACCATAGCGCCGCTCCGGGCGCAATTCCGTCCGCCAGTCAAATCAAGAAGACTCGGCCGGCCTGCCCGACCGGACGGACGGGCATGCCGGTCATTATTCACGGCACGGCGCCGCCTGCAAGACGATGGCCGCGGAATTCCCATCGCCCCTCAGGCCAGCAGCACCATTTTCCAGGCGTGCAGCCCGGGGCCGTAGTAGTCGGGCAGCAGCTTTTCTTCTGCAAAACCCAGTTTCCGATACAGGCCGATGGCCCCGGCATTGTCGCTTCGCACTTCCAGGCAGATGTAGCGGCAGCCCCGCCGGCGCAGATGCGCGACCAGCCGGGCGAACAGCTTTTTCCCCAGGCCCTGGCCGCGGCAGTCGCCGTGAACGGCCAGGGCGTACACCCGCCCCGAGAGGGACTCTCGACTTTGACGCACCAAAGAAGCGCCCCACCCCGCCAGGTGCTTTCCCATTTGAATCACCAGCACCTGGGCCCGCGGGTTGCCGATCAGCCGGGCGACCTGCCGCCGGTTAAACCACTCGCCCGGGCGGACAAAGCAGGCCCGCTCCAGTGCCAGGATAGCCGCCAGGTCGGTGTTTCTGGCGGCTCGAATCGCATGTCGCTTGGGTGGAGGCATTGACCCATTCTCGCCTAAATCCGCCGTCCGGGAAAGCCCTCTGTGGCGGCTTTGAAGCACCGGCCTGAATCAGGCCCAGTGCCATCCCCGCATTCCCAGGGCCATTTCCTCCAGCCGGCGGATGCGTTACTGGATAGGCGGATGAGCCATGAACAAGCCGGCCATTTCGCGCCCGGCCAGGGGGGCGACGATGAAGAGGCCGGACTGCGACCGCGGCGCCGGCAGCGGAATGCGCTGGTTGGCCAGGGACAGTTTTCGCGGGGCGCCCGCCAGGCTGCGCGGGTTGCCGCGGTCGCGCCCGCCATGCCACCCACCGATTGTTATCCCTGCGGCAGCGGAGGCGCGGGGCAGGGCGGGCGAACCGTGGTTTCCTGTTCGACGATAAGTGGCCCGGCAGGTTGGCGGCCGGGGGCCAGCACGCCCCGCCGCTCCAGGAGCGACCCCTCCAGCCGGTACAGGTCGGTGAATGACTTGAGGTGCTGGACCACCGCCGCAATCTCGTTGATCTGGGCCGTCACCAGGTCGCGCTGCGCCTGGGCCACCTGGAAGGATGTGTTCTTGCCCACGGCCAGCTTCTCGGCCTCGGTCCGGTACACAGCCTCCTGGGCCTTGCGGGTGACGGCCGTCGCCGCCACCTGTTCGCGCGTACGCAGCAGCTCGATATAGGCGTTGCGCACGTCCAGCTCCACCGACTGCTGGAGATTCTTGAGCGACTCCTCCATTTGCTGCTTGCTCAGCACCGCCGCCAGGTTGGCGGCCCGGGGCCCGCGGTTGCCGATGGGGTACTGGAAGGACAGGCCACCCTGCACGTCGAAGCTGCTTTGGTTGACCAGGTCCTTGAAGGTGCCGCCAAGCGATTCCGAATAGCCGGTCTTGCCCAGGGTGACGAAGGCGTCCAGCACCGGCAGCAGGCCGTTGCGCGTCTTTACCACCTGGAGTTCGCCGCTCTTGACCTGCAAGCGGGCCTCGTTCATATCCGGGCGGAAAAGCTCGGCTACGGCGATGTGGTTTTCCACCGGGTCCAGCCGCACCCCGGGGGCCTCGGGAATATCGGTCAGTATCACCTGGCGGTCAAACATCGAGCCGTCGCCGGGGCTCATCAGCCGCAAGAGTTGCAGGCGGGCCACTTCGGCGGCGCTGCGGGCGTTGATGAGGCTCTCGCGCTGAATGGCCACCTGGGCCTGGGGGGCGGCCAGCTCGACCTCGGCCACGGTGCCGACGTTGATCCGCTCCTGGGTCTCGGAAAGCTGCTGCTCGGCCACCTTCAGGCCTTCTTCCTGGATCTGGATTTGCCGCTGGGTCAGGGCATAGTTCCAGTAGGCCGTCTCGACGTCCGACACGAGCGTCTCGGCCTGGCCGCGCAGGACGTACTCGGAAATGCGCGTGCCCAGTTGCGCCTGGCGCAGGCTGGCCAGGTTCACGTCCAGGCCGTAACCCCGCAGCAGCGACTGCGTGACCGTCAGGCCGATGCGGGTGTTGAGCTGGTCGCCGACCAAGTCGGTGGAATTGAAGTTATTGTGCAAATCCAGGGCGATGTTGGTGCCGGTGGGCAGGAACTCGGTAAGGGCGATGTCGGCCGAGCCGCTGTTGCTGTCGCTCACGCCGTTGTGATCGACGCGCGTCTTGCCGAAGGAATAGGATGCATTGAGCACCGGGTCGAAGGCCGCCAACTGCATCTGCTCGTTGGTCCGCTGGATGGAGGGGTTGTAGCGGTCGACGTTGAAGCTGCGGTTGTTCTCCAGGGCCAGCAGAACGGCCTGGCAGACGCTGACGCGCAGGGGCCCGGGGGCGGGGGCCGAGGTGGCCTGCCGGCTCATGCCGGCCGGCAGGGTCGTACCGGCGGCCGAGGGCGTACAAGTCAGGCCCTCCTTGGGCGGGCCAACGTAGTCGCTGACGCAGCGGTCGGCCGACGAGTAATCGCATGAACCCAGCAAGGCCGCCGCCAGCAGCGGCAAGGCCAGTTTCCAGAGCGACATAGCTTCCTCTTTTTTCGTGCAGCGAGAATGGCCGGGGTTGGCGCCCCGGCCAGGGTCACACAAATACTTCGACAGATCGGGCTCAGGTGGCACAGGCTTTCCAGCCTGTGCGTACAGCCTGGAAAGCCTGTGCCGCCAAACCTACTCATACCGCAGGGCGTCGATCGGGTCCAGCTTTGAAGCCCGCCAGGCCGGGTATAACCCGAAAACAATCCCAACCCCCGCGGCAAAACTCACCGACAGCACGATGCTGAAGGGGTCGATCAGCGTCGGCAGCTTGTTATCGGTCAGCCTGGGAATCAACGCGGCCGCCCCGACCCCGGCGGCGCTGCCGAGCAGGGCGCCCACTCCGGACATCAGCAGCGACTCCAGCAGGAACTGGGTCATGATGTCCCGTTCCTTGGCGCCGATGGCCTTGCGCACGCCGATCTCGCGCGTCCGCTCCGTCACCGTCACCAGCATGATGTTCATGATGCCGATGCCGCCCACCAGCAGTGAAATGCTGGCGATGCCGATAAGAAGCATCTGGAAAAGCTGCACGGTCTGCATGCGCGTCGCCAGCATCTCTGCCTGGTTGCGAATGTCGAAATCGTTGTCCTGCTCGGCCAGCAGGCGATGGCGCTTACGCAGCAAATCGGCCAGGCCGCTTTGGATTTGGCTGAGGTTCTGCTCGTCGTCGGCGTTGACGTCGATCTCGCGCACGAAAGTCAGGCCGAAGAGCTGCTTCATGGCCGTCGTCAACGGCACGATCACCTGGTCGTCCTGGTTAAAGAAGCCCTGGTCGCCCTTGGACTTCATCACCCCGATGACCCGGAAATTAATGCCCTTGATCTTGATGACCTGGTCGAGCGGTTCGGCGTCGCCGAAGAGGTTGGTGGCGGTGACCGGCCCAATAACGGCTACGCGCTCCTGCCGGTCCAGCTCCGTCTGATTGAACGTCCTCCCGTGATTCGGCTCGACCTCAAAGCTCCGAATGGTGAAGTACGTGGGGGTTGAGCCCAGCAGGTTGGGCCGGGTATTCTTGCCCTCGAACTTGATCTGGCCGCCGCCTTGCACCACCGGCGCCACCATGGACACGTGGGGGATGGTGGTTATCGCCAGGGCGTCGTCCACCGTGAGGTTCTGGGCGTTGCCGCTCACCACGCCGCGGAAGCTGGTCTGCCCCGGCCGGACCACCAGCAGGTTGGTGCCCAAGGCGGAAACGAAGCCCAGCATCTGCTTTCGGGCGGCGGTGCCGATGGCCAGCATGGCGATCACCGCCCCCACGCCGATGATTATGCCCAGCATGGCCAGGAAGGACCGCAACTTGTTGGCCAGCAGGCTCTTGAGGGCGACTTTTATTATGGTCCAGAACAGCATATTCAGACCTCAACTGACGCAACATCGCGACTTAGCCTCGCGGGCGTCCGGCCCGCGAGTGGCGAGGGCCTCATGCCCTGGCCACTTGTCGCCTTCACGCGGGCAAGATGCCCGCCACACGCACAAGCAGCACGGTTCCCGTTCAATTCGGCGACGGCGGCGCGGGCGGCGCAGACGCCACGTGTATCTCCTGAATCTTGCCGTCCCGCATGTGTACCTGCCGCCGGCAATAGGCGGCGATGTCGGCTTCGTGGGTGACGACCAGGATGGTCCGCCCTTCCTGGTTCAGCCGGGCGAAAATGGCCATGATCTCCACGCCGGTCCGGCTGTCGAGGTTGCCGGTGGGCTCGTCGGCCAGGATGATGGCCGGGTCGGTCACGATGGCCCGGGCAATGGCCACGCGCTGGCGCTGCCCGCCCGAAAGCTGGTTGGGCTCGTGGTGGGCGCGATCGGCCAGGCCCACCACCTCCAGGGCCTTGCTCGCCCGAACCTTGGCCTGGGCGTGCCCCTGGTAGAGCAGCGGCAGTTCCACGTTCTCCAGGGAGGTTATGCGCGGCAGCAGGTTGAAGGTCTGAAAGACAAAGCCGATCCGCCGGTTGCGGATTTCGGCCAGGCGGTCTTTGCCCAGCTTGGCCACGTCCTCGCCGGCCAGGTAATACTCGCCCTTGTCGGGGCGGTCCAGGCAGCCCAGGATGTTCATCAGCGTGCTCTTGCCGCTGCCGGATGGGCCGGTGATGGCCACCATGTCGCCGGCCTTGATCTCCAGGTCCACCTGGTCCAGGGCGTGGACGACGCTGCCGCCGACGTTATATTCCTTCACCAGGGAGACGGTGCGGATCATCACCGGCCTCCGCCGCGGGGCATCATTCTCATGGCCGGGGGCGGGCCGCCAGGCTGCTGCTGCTGGCCGCCGCGCCACTTGCTGTCGGCGTCCTTGTGAACCACGACCACCTGGCCCTCCTCCAGGCCGCTGAGAACCTCGACCTGCTGGCTGTTGTTGATGCCGACCTCCACCGGGCGGTCTTCCTGGCTTTCCCCGTTGAGAACCGTGACCACCGTCTGCTTGTCCTTGTGGGAGACGGCATCGGACGGCACGGTCAGGGCATCGTCCTTCCTGGCGGCGACGATCTTGATGTTGGCAGTCATCTCGGGCCGGAGCAGGGTCTTGTTTTCGCTGACGATTTCCATCTTCACCTCGAAGGTGACGACGTTGGAGGCGTTGACGCCCTTGGGTGCGATGCGCGTGACCTTGCCCCGGAACTGCTCGCCCTTGAAGGCGTCCACGTCAATGCGGGCGAACTGGTCCAGCTTCACCTTGCCGATGTCGATTTCGTCCACCGAGGCCACCACAAAGATGTGGGTCAGGTCCGAGAGCGTCATGATGGTGGTGCCGCCGCCGACGTTGCTGACGCCCGAGGCGATGATGGTGCCCGACTGTACGTTCAGGGCCGTCACCACTCCGTCTATGGGGGCGGCGACCTTGATGTCCTTGAGCCGCTGGTCGGCGTCGGCCAGGTTCAGGGTGTCGCTGGTGACCTGGGCATCGGCCAGGGCAACGTCCTGCCGCTTCAGTTCCAGCGAGTCCTTGGCCGTATCCAACTCCTGCAGGCGGACCTGGGCGGTCTTGACGTCGGAGTCGGCCTGGGCGGCGGCGGTCTGGGCCGTCTCGTTATCCTCGGGGCTGATCAGCTTCTTCTCCAGCAACTGGGTCATGCGCTGTGCCTTGGCCCGGCCATCGTTGGCCTTGGTCTTGGCGGCCTCGAGGTTGACCTGGGCCTTGGCCAGGTCGGTGGCCAGGGTGCTTTCGGCCACCTGGAGATTGGTCTTGGCCTGGACCTGGCGAGCCTTGGAAGATGCCAGGTTCACCTCCGCACGTTTTTTGTTGTTGTTCTCGTCCACCGGGTCCAGTTCCATCAGCAGGTCTTTTTCCTTGACGGTGTCGCTCAGGTCAAAGGGCAGCTTGATGATGGTGCCGCTGGCCTTGCACTTGATGTCCACGTCCAGGTTGGAAACCACCCTGCCGTTGGTGCTCACCAGCAATTCGATGCGTCCGCGCTGGACGGGCGCGGTGGTGGTCTGGGCGGCCGCCGGGGCCGCCTTGGACTGGCTGCTGTTCCACCAGTAAAAACCGCCCCCGCCAGCCAGGATGAGCACCGCTACCACAATTACCAGCCTCTTCACGCCCGTCTCCTTGCGTGCAAATAATGATCCAAAATCTAGTGTGCGTCGGCCCGCGCCCGGTTACCCGGGGCGGAAGTTTTTCTTATTTGGCGGGGCGGCGCCTCGGCGGCCGCACCGTCGGCCACTCCGCGGCAGAACAGCTCCACCACCAGCTCGTGCCGGCGGTAGCGTTCCGGCAGGTTCAGCAGATCCCTGGTCCTGGCCCGCAGCATGCCCAGCAGAAAGGCGGCCAGCACCTCGCCGGGCAGGTCGGCCCGCACTCGCCCTTCCTGCTTGCCGCGGTCGATCACGCCGCCCACGGCCGAAAGCAGCCGCCGGCGCTGCAGCAGCCACTTCTGCCGGAGATCGCCCTTGCACCAGTACATGCGGGTATCCTCCGACTGCATCATGGCGAACAGTTGCCGCCGCCGCTCGAAAAAGCCCGTCACGTGCCGGCACACCTCCAGCAATTGCCGGTCGAAGCCCGGCTGGCCCCGCCCCTCGCGCTCCACCAGCTCGCACAACTCGTCAAAACCGGAATTGACGATCTGCAGGAACAGGTCGTCCTTGTCGCGGAAGTACCGGTAAATGGTGCCCTTGCCCACGCCGGCGCTGGCGGCCACGTCGTCCATGGTGATCTCATGGATGCGCCGGCTGGCGCAAAGCCGCTCCGCCGCCTGCATGATCTGCCGCCGTTTGTCCGCTCGCACCATGGCCGCCGCCCAAATGGAACTGACCGGTCAGTTCCATCCCTTGTATTATGTCAGAACCCCCCCGGCCTTGTCCAAACCATACCGTGGAATGGGCGGCCTTTTCCGGTTCCCAAGGCCGCGCCGAAGGAAAAAAAGTCGTTGCCGCCGAATTGGCCAAGCTGGAAGATTCACCGCTGAAGCGGCGGGTGTGTTGCCGCCTGGAAGGAATACGCCAGGAACAGGAGTCTCGCCGTGAATTTCCACATCCAGCCCGCGACCGTGCAGGACCTTCCAGTCATCAACGATATCTACAACTACTATGTCACCCGCAGCACCTGCACCTATCAGACCGACCCCGAAACGCCGGAGTCGCGGCGGGAGTGGTTCGCCAGGCACGACGCCGCTCACCCCGTGATCGTCGTCGAACAGGACGGGCAAGTGGTGGCCTGGGGTTCTCTGACCCAGCTTCATTCGCGGCAGGGGTATCGCGTCACCGTGGAAGATTCAATCTACGTCCGCCACGACATGCACCGGCGCGGCATCGGCCAGGCCATCCTGCTGGAACTTATCCAGGCGGCCAAGACGTTGGGTTACCACTCCATCATCGCCAGCATCTCCGCCGACCAGGACGCCAGCGTGGAGCTGCACCGCAAGAATGGTTTTGTCCAGGTCGGGCGCTTGCGCGAGGTGGGATGGAAGTTCGATCGCTTGCTGGACGTCATGTACATGCAACTGATGCTGGACGCTATCCCCAATATTAGGCCAGTTTAGGATTACGTATTGACAACGTCAGGATGGCACAGGTTTGATTTGAGCCTGTGCAACCGGCAAA
>PMYM01000048.1:0-12228 GCA_003171235.1 Phycisphaerales bacterium
CCTTGGGGTCGTCTTCGCCCTCGCGTCTTGGCCTGCGTCAACACCTGCGGCGTCGCGGCCACGGGGCATTTTGTTAGGGACTCTCAATAATCGGGCACGCAAGACGCTCGGCTATCACACTTCAATTGAGGTGCTGCGGAAGCATCGCGTTTATGCGTCTGGGGTTTGAATCCACGAGATCAAAACCGCTTTTCCCGCACGTGGCAGTAGGTTTCGGGGTGCTTGCCGATGTAGTCCTGGTGGTATTCTTCAGCCGGCCAGAAGGTCGAGGCCGGCGTCAACTCCGTCACCACGTCGTAGCCCTTCCGGCGGAGCAGGTCGATGAGCTTCTGGGCCGTCTGCTTCTGCTGGTCGTTGGTGTAAAAAACGGCCGAGCGGTACTGCGTGCCGACGTCGGGGCCTTGGCGGTCCTTCTGGGTGGGGTCGTGAATCTCGAAGAACATCTTGGCCAGGTCTTCATAGCTGACCTTGGAAGCGTCGAAGACTATCTCCACCGCCTCGGCGTGGCCGGTCTTGCCGGTGCACACTTGGCGATACGTCGGCTGGCTGGTGGTCCCGCCGGTAAAGCCCGAGCGCACGGCCACCACGCCATTAACCTGGCGGAACTGGTGCTCGACGCCCCAGAAGCACCCGCCGGCAAAGACGGCCCGCTCCAGCGGCAGCTTCGCGTGCGGCACAAACGACAATGAGACGGAGTTGACGCAGTAGCGGGTGTCTTTGGGGGTGTAACCTTCGCCCACAAACACGTGGCCCAGGTGCCCGCCGCAGTGGGCGCAGGTTATCTCGACCCGCTGGCCGTCGGCGTCAGGCTGACGGTGAACCGAGCCGGGGATTTCGTCGTCGAAGCTGGGCCAGCCGCAGTGGCTCTCGAATTTGCTATCCGACAGGTACAAGGGCCATCCGCACTGGCGGCAGACGTAGGTTCCGTTTTCAAAATGGTCCCAGTACTTGCCGCTGAAGGGCGGTTCGGTGCCCTTCTGGAGGATCACCCGCTTTTCCTGGTCGGTCAACGCCGGCATGCTGCTGGTCATGGTAGCTTGCCCTCGCTGGGGCGCGGCGCGGCAGGCCAAAGTCGCCAGCGCCACTGCCACAAGAATAAGCCGCAACCAAGGCTGCATCGCAAACGCCTCCTCGATCACTCCATTCTAGCAAGGCCCCTGATCGGGAAGCTGGCCTAAGGGGTTCTAACAGACGCAGCCCAACCATCCGGGGTTGACCTCCCAGGCGCAGCGGCAACGAATTGCCGTTCATGCGGGCGCGAATCGATTCCGAAAGCGGCGGACGTGCGGTCGCTATTATGCCGTTGGGACGCGGGTGCTCTGCATCTTGCCCTTCATGACGCGCCCGGCCTTGAAACGAACCGTGCGCTTGGCCGGAACCTGAACGCGCTCCAGGGTCTTGGGGTTCTGGGCAATGCGCGCGGCGCGCTGGCGAGCTTCAAACACCCCGAACTCACGGAATTCCAGTCGGTTGCCCCGTGCCAACTCTTCGATGATCTCGTTAAGGAAACCCTGCACTACCTGCTTGACCAGGACATGCTTGGCCCGGACCTGTTCAGCAATTCGGTCGATCAACTCCTTCTTTGTAACTGTGCGCATGGCTGTCCCTTCTAACAATAAAACCAATGAATGCAGAAAACATGTGCTTGGCCAAGAAAACAAACGATGGCGCCGAAATGCCACTACCGAACTTCATCCTACAGCAGCACTTCCGAAAGCACAAGTCAAAAAAACCAAATTCCCGGCCTGACGCTTCGTAAATCAAGCTGCGCCAGGGGCCGCCGGGCAAATCCTCTCCCGGCCAAACTTCAGCAGCCATAACCCGCGGTTTGAACGCGGGTTTCGGCGATCATGGGCCACCGGGAACATGATACGGGCCGCCGGGTCGGAATTCCAGCCGGCTGCCGCTGGGGATATTGCCGTGCTCTTCAAAGACCAACAACTCGTTCTCCCGGTTCAGATATGGCTCGGGCAAATAGTACCACTGCTGGGGGCCGATATTCCAGAAGCGGCCAAGATTGCGGCCGTTAAGGTAAATCTGACCCTTGCGCGCCGCTCCGACATTCAGGAACAGCGGCTGCGAGGAAGGGCTGTGCTTGAAGCTGCAGGAATACCACGCCGGCAGCGATTTGCCCACAAGTCTGCCTCCGGCCTGGGGAGGCTCCCACGTGCGGAAGCTCCACTGGGCCGAGGCGGTGAGATTCTCGCTGAGCAGGTGGGCACAGAAGCAGCCGTCCAGGTCCAGCCCCAACGGCAGGTTCCAGGCCAGCACGGTCAGGCGGTTGGGGCCTTTGATCAGTTCGTTGGCCAGGGTGACCTGGCCGTAATTGCCGCTGAAGCCGGCATGGAGAAGCACCTGCCGGCCATTGACCCATATCGCCAGATTAAACGGCAGGTTGGCGAATGACAGATGCACCGGCCGGACGGCCGGCAGCCTGAATACCGTCTCGGCCGATACCAGCGGCAACTTCTCCAGTTCCCCCGCCAAATGCGACAGCATCCGCGGCACCATGCGGCGGTTGAACTCACCGCCGGGGTGAAGCTTGAACTTGGGCAGCACCAACGCCTTGGCGTCATAAATGTGCCCGTACAGCCCCTTGGGCTGGCCAAGCATCTGCCCCCAGTTGGGCCGGCCAAGGTTGTCCGCCAGCACCACCAGCAGATTCTTGCCCTTGCGGAAGGAGGCCTTGATGGTCTTGCGCGCGGCATCCTGGCCTCGGCACCACGTGCCCAGGGACTCGCCATTGAGGTACAGTTCAGCCCGGTCCTGGCAGTCGGGCAGGAACAGTTCACGCCGGGCGGCCGCCGGGGCGGCAACGTCGATCCGGTACCAGCCGTAGCCGTATTCGGCCCCCAGGGCGGACAATTCGGCCGGGTGAGCTATCCGCTGCCAGGGCAACTTTTCGTTGATAGGCTCATCGCAAACGGCGACCCGGGTGAAAGCGCAATGCTGCGGCCGCTCGCTCGAGCGCGTGGCGGGCTTTGGCTTCCTGATCGCCAGTTCGCCGCCGGGCGAAAGGATAGCGTAAGGCTCGCCGCCAATGACGTCTTCGGCTGTCTCGCCGACCCACTCCGGCCCGAGCACCAGGGCGCCGTCCACTTCCCATGCCCGCTGGGCAAGCTCGCTGTTGATAATGAACACCTTCTGCTCGTGATGCACGACCTGTTCGACCTTGTTGCCGGCCGGCACGGGCAGGGAAAACTCGCTGCCATCCAGCGACAGCACCGCCGGAAAGCCCGCCGGCCCGTGCAGCACCAGGTTGCCCTCGCCCAGCAGCCCCAGCGGCATGAGGTTGCTGTAGTCCAGCATCGCCTGGGAAGGCAGGCGGACCTGATGGGCGATGGCCGTTGCGCCCAGGACCCCGAGTGAGACGTTCAGTTTCCGGCCGTCGGGCAGGGAAACAATCACGGCGTCGAAGCGGTCCTCGCCGTTGTTGGTGATCACCGAGAGATTGCCGCCGGGGCCGGTGAGATTGAACGCCTGGGTCCCCCCCTGCAGGGTCAGGGCCGGCCCTTCCGCCCTCGCCTGGGAAAGCACCCTGCCAAAATGCCTGGCCAGGAAGTTGACCAGCTTGAGCAGGTAATACTTTGGCGTCAGGCCCCCGCCTTCGGCGATGGGCGCGTCGTAGTCGTAACTGGTGGTCTGGTAGGCGGATTCGGAGGTGCTCAGGCGGCTGCCCCAGAAGGCGAAGTTGGTGCCGCCGTGGAACATGTAATGGTTTATCTGGCAGCCGCAGCCGAGCATCTCCAGCGCCTTCCGCGCCACCTGGCGCGGCTCCTTGTGGTTGTGCGGATGCCCCCACCAGTCAAACCACCCGCCCCAGAATTCGCTGGCCAGCAGGGGGGCGTTGGGCTGGAAGCTGCGCAGGCGCTTAAGGCCGCTGACGGCATCGTCATAGGCGTTAAGGCACTCGATGGTGTCGGGCACCTTCGGCTGGCTGAGCTGGTTGCAGGTGATGATGGGAATGTCAAAGCCGCTGCGCTTGAAGAGCTGGTTGATGAACTCGCAATACTGCAGCCGCTCGGGCATGTGAGTGTAGAAGTATTCGTTTTCGTTCTGGATCAGCAGGATAGGCCCGCCGCGGGTTGCCTGCAACTCCGCCAGCCGAGGCAGCAGTTGCCGCAGGTACTTGTCGAAATAGTGCATGTACACGGCGTTGTGGGTGCGGTAGGCGATGCCGCTCTTGGCGCTGAGCCAGGCCGGCAGACCCCCGAAATCCCACTCCGCGCAGATGTACGGGCCGGGCCGGAGAATGACATACATGCCCATTTCGCCGCACAAGCGGACGAAGGCCCCAACGTCCTTCTCCCCGGAGAAATCCCACCGCCCCTCCTGCATCTCATGGTAATTCCAGGGGACGTAGGTATCGATGCAGTTGAGCCCCGCGCGCTTGGCCTTGAGGACGCGATCGCGCCATAGTTGCCGCGGCACCCTGAAGTAATGAATGCTACCGCTGGACAACCATAGCCGCCGGTCATCTACAAAGAAGCTGCGATCATCAAATTTGATCGTGGGCAAACTTTGTACCCTTAAGGAAATGGCAGGTGCGAATCAGTGTAATTTCCCCCCCAGAGTATGCAATAGAATTGTCAGAAGCCAAGAGCGGACTATTGCTTAACCACCTATGGCAATTAGTGTTATAAATTTATCAACAATCGGTGCATGGCCGGTTGTTTGGCGGGTCTCTTGCCTTTTGCGACCGGTTTTTTGTATTCTTGATTCGGGCGGCAACAGGCGCCTGGGCGTTTGGCGTCGGGCATGAGTGCGTCCTGATGCCTTGGTTTTCTTGCTGCCTGGCCCTGCCGGCGGACAACGTTATGAAACTGGATTGGTTCTGGTCCACGGTTGGCGCCGACAGCAGGCCCCGCGCAGGGTTGCGGGCCGGGGTCGGCAGGATCGCCCCCGCCTGGGCGGCGTCTCCCTGGCGCAGGTCCGCCCAGTTGCTTAGCCTGGGCCTGTTCTGTTGGGTAATAGCCGGCGTGCTGACCGTAACGGGGCCTGATTACGCCGCCTTCTCCCAAAGCGGGCTGGCCAGGGCATTTCTGTGGCTTGACCCATTGCTTAGCCTTGTGGTCAGCCTGGCTTCGGGAATACTGGCGGCGTCGGCAGTGATTGGCCTGGCCAGCCTGGCGGCGTCGGCGGCGGCGCCCAGGGCCTTCTGCGGGTATCTCTGCCCGCTGGGCACGATGATCGACCTGTTCGACTGGGCCATCGGCAATCGCTTCCGTCGCCTCCATCGCCGCGGCGGGAGGGGACGGCACGTTGGCCGGTTCATTGTGCTGGCCGGCGTGATGGCGCTGGCGGCCGGCGGCGTCATGGCCGCTGGATTCGTCGCCGCAATTCCCCTGGCCACGCGCGGGGCGATTTCCGCCTGGGCAAGGTGGCAACTTCTCAATGGGCGGCCTTCGTGGGAGCAATTGTCGCCGGGCCAGCCGGGGCTTTACCTGTCCTTGGGGCTGCTTCTTTTGGTCCTGGCCCTGGGCGCAATGGGCCGGCGATTCTGGTGCCGGCGCCTCTGCCCCAGCGGGGCCATGTTCTCGCTGATGGCGCCCCTGCGGCTATCCCAGCGGACAGTGAACTCCGCCTGCATCCGCTGCGGCAAGTGCGAGAAATCCTGCCCCTTCGGCGCCATCGACCCCGACGATTTCTCTACCCGGCACGGCAACTGCACCTTTTGCCAGACCTGCGGCGGCGTCTGCCCCACGCGGGCCATACATTTCGCCCCGCGCTGGGCAAGGTCCGCACCCCTGACCGCGCCGGATGGACAACATGCAAAGCCACCTGGCGAACCGGTTGATCTGAGGCGGCGCGAACTGATGCTGGCCGCTCTGGTGGGCCTGGGGGGCCTGGCCGGCGGCGGGTACTTTCTGCGCAAGCTGCTGCCGAGCCCTCGGCCGTCGCTGGTCCGCCCGCCGGGCGCCCTGGAGGAGGATACCTTCCTGGCTGCCTGCATCCGCTGCGGCCAGTGCATCGAGGTTTGCCCCACCCGAACGCTCCAGCCGGTGGGGCTGGAGGGGCCGGGGCTGTGGACGCCACGAGCCTCCGGCGACCTGGCGCCCTGCGACAGCAGCTGCAACCTGTGCGGTCAGGTCTGCCCCACCGGGGCCATCGCCCGCCTTGACCTGCCGCAGAAACGCGAACGGAAAATGGGCCGGGCCGCCGTCGAGGCCGCCATCTGCCTGGCGTTTTCTCGCCAGCAGGAGTGCATGGCCTGCCAGGCGGCCTGCGCCAATGCGGGGTACTTTGCTATCGAGTCAGTGGCTGCCGGGGCGGCAAGCGGCCAAGCGGCAGTCGCCCAGGGCGATCAGGCCGACCCCCCGCCCCCAGCCGGCGTGGACGCACCCGTGGTCAGCGACCGTTGCGTCGGCTGCGGGGCCTGCCAGGCCGCCTGCATGAAGCGTAACGTGCGCGAAGCTAAGCTCCTGCCCCGCCCCGCCATCCGGGTCTTTCCTATCGACGCGTAGGTAGGGCGAACTGCCAGGTCGCTCGCCTCACCCGGTCTTACTTCTCCGGCCTGACCTGCGTCCACATCCAGCGGAGGGTCTCGATGGGCGGAAAGTCGTTGCCCAGGTAGTCGTGCGTGCCGCCGGAGATCTCCGTGTATTTCAGGTTGGAGCCGGCTCCGGCGTCTCGCAGAGTCTTGACCAGGTCGCGCACCTCCTGCACGTTGCACACCGGGTCTTTCTCGCCGTGGAAGAACCACAGCGGAATCTTAGCCAAGGCGTCGATCTTGAGCATTGCCACTACGTTGGGCCTGGCCGGCGTGGAGCGCGGCAGGGCCGCGGCGATGAGCTCAAGGTTGCGGGACATCAGCACCAGCAGTTCGCTGGCGCCCTTGGACCCGCCGGTGGCGTACACGCGCCGCGGGTCGATCTGCGGATGCTCCTTCTGGAGCATGGCGATGAACTCCGCGTCCATCTCGACCTTGTCATTCACGTTCGTATTCAGGGGCCACTGCGGCAGCACCACGAACCAGGTGAACTCCTTACGGGCCTCGGCATTGCCCACGAAGGTCAGGCCGGTCATGTCCATCTGTTTGAGGTTGTCGTTGCCCTCGGCCCCGGAGCCGTGGAAATTCACCACCAGCGGATAGTGCTTACCCACTTCAAGGTTTGCCGGCGCATAGATGCGGTACATCATCTTGCGGCCCTTGGAGTCGACGAACTCCTTGGGCTCGAAGAGCTTTTTGGTTTCGCCGATCCAGGCGGGCAGGGGGTCTTCGTCGGTAAGTGCCGGCCCGGCGGCCTCGGTTCGCACGCGGGCCAGCAGGTCGGGCGAGGCAAACGTGCCGAGCACCGCGAAGCCGAATCGCGCCGGGGCCTGGTAATCGACCTTGGCCAGTGGCGTCCAGCTCCAACTGATGGGGCGGGCGTCGCCCCTGGCCGGGCGGCTGCGGCAGAGGTTCATGCGCCAGGGCGTCTGGCCGCGGGTTTTCGGGTCGTCAAGCTGCAGGGCCGAGAAGGGGATGTGGACGACGCAGGTCCAGCCGGAATCGGTCTTGGCGATGACCGGCTTAATCGCCGGCCGCCAGGTTTCGCGGAAAAGGGTGACGCGGTCATAAGCGGGATAGATGTGCTGGCGGGTGAAGTCGATCTTGCCGCCGGCGTCGATACTGATCTGGTTGTATGGCCGGAGGACCGTGTCGCCGTGTGCCTCCAGGAAGATTTCGACGTCGTCGTTCATCCACGAATCGGCCTTGTTGGTGGTGACGGCGGCGCCGGAGGTCTCGCCGCAGATAAAGCCCACGTACAGGTTCTGGTCGGTGCAGAAAAGCAGGACCTCGGTCTTGAGTTCGGGGCCGATCTTCTCGGCCGGCGGGGCGCCGGGGATGGGGGCCACCAGCGGCTGGAGCGTGACGCGCGCAGCCTGCTGCCAGGCTGGGTCGCTCATAGCGGCGTCGGCGTCCTTGGGCTCAGCCAGCTTGGGGATGTGCACCAGGGGCAGCCCGCGATAGCTCGTCGGCAAAGTCGCCGCCTGCGACGTGCCGGCGGGCTCAGTTCCGCCGCGTCCGGTCTGTGCCAGCAACGACGCCAGAACAACCGTCCCAATCCAGGCCCATCCACGCCCCGCCAACTTCACGGCAGCATCTTGCGGCATAGCTTACTCCTGATAGATTGCGCAACTGCCAAAATGCACCCGATATCGTACCGCATGTGAGTTCCGCTGTCGCGGATCACTGCCAATTCAGGGATACACGTCCGTGCCACACGAGGCGGCGGGTTCATCCGTATCCCATCATTTCTTAATCAACTCTTAACAATCGGCTTCTACAGTTGGAGCAGATGACGATGAGATCGACCAAGTGGATGCTCCTGCTGCTGGCGGTGGTCGTGGCCGCGGTTCTGTACATGGTCTTCCACGGGGCCGGGCGAAACCGTCGCGTGGTCAACGTGGTGGGATCGACCTCCATTCAGCCATTTGCCGAGATCCTGGCCGAGGAGTTCAACAGCCAGGGCGCAATCGACGTGGAGGTCCAAGGCGGCGGTTCGACCCAGGGGGTGACCTCGGCTCTCAACGGCACGGCCGACATCGGCACCTGTTCCCGCAACCTCAAAGACCAGGAGCGCGAGGAGGGGCTGACGCCCGTGACAATCGCCTATGACGGCCTGGCGGTGGTGGTCAACCCGGCCAACGGCCTGGACAACCTGACGCGCCAGCAGGTGCGCGACATTTTCACCGGCACGGTCACCGACTGGGGCCAGGTGGGCGGCCAGCCCGGCCCCATCCGCGTGATCACCCGCGAGGAAGGCTCGGGCACGCGCGAGGCCTTCACCGGCATGATAATGGGCGATCACCGCATCAGCCGGAAAGCCATCACCCAGCCCTCCAACGGCACGGTCAAGGAACTGGTCCGCCACGACCCCAACGCCATCGGCTACATGTCGCTGGGCATCGTGGAGGCCAGCCCCGACCTGAAGGCCCTCAAGATCGACGGCGTGGTGGCCTCGGTGGACAACGTCACCCAGAAGACATACAAGCTCGTCCGGCCGTTCCTTTTCTTGGTCAAGGGCACGCCCGCCGACGACGCGCAGAAGTTCATCGACTACGTGCTTGGCCCCTCCGGGCAGGCCAAGCTGCGCCAGGAAGGGTTGATCCCGGCGGCGCCATGACATGAGCCAACAAACCCCCACCAAACCGATTGCCGTTGCTGAACCCTCGACGGGTGAGGCGGCGGCGCCTATCGGGCCGCCGCGCGGCGTGACGCGCCCGGCCGGGCGGGGAGTCGCCCGCCTGCTGCGCTGGCCCTTCCAGCACGAGCGGCACGTGCGATTGATACTGATGCTGCTGGCCTGCGTGGCCGTCGGCGCACTGGCCGTCATCACCGGCTACATCTTCAAGGAAGGCCTGCCCATAATGCTCAACACGGGCGTGGGCAAGTTCCTTTTCAGCAGCGACTGGTACCCGCTGGAAAAGCCCCCCTCCTTCGGCATCTTCGCCATGATCGTGGGCTCGCTGGCGGTGACGGGCGGGGCCATGGTCATCGGCGTGAGCTTCGGCCTGGGCTGCGCCATCCTGCTGACGCAGTTCTGCCCGCCGCGGATGGTCACGGTGCTCAAGCCGGCGGTTGAACTGCTGGCGGGCATTCCCTCGGTGGTGTACGGCGCCATCGGCATGGTGGTGCTGGTGCCGCTGATCCGCACCTACCTGGGCGGGCCGGGGCTGTCNNTCCATCGCCCTGGGCGCCACCGGCTGGCAGACCACGCACATGGTCATGCTCAAGGCGGCCCGGTCGGGCATCGTCTCGGCCGCCATACTGTCCATGGGGCGGGCGGTGGGCGAGACCATGGCCGTCATCATGGTCGCCGGCAACAGCCCCGACCTGCCCAATTCCATCCTGGCCCCGGTCCGCACCCTCACCAGCAACATCGCCCTGGAGATGGGCTACAGCCAGGGCGAGCACAAGCAGGCCCTGTTCGCCACCGGCGTGACGCTGTTCATGATGATCATGGTGCTGAACATCCTGGCGCTGAGGCTGTCGGGCCAGCGCCGGCGGAAGGGAGGCGCCGCGTGAGACTCCCGCCCGCCGCCACCCATCGCCTGGCCGTCGTGCTGCTGTGGGCGCTGACCCTGGCCACGCTGGGGGCGTTGCTGCTGATCATCGGCTTCATTCTCTACCACGGGCTGCCGCAGTTGAGCGTGGCGTTTTTCACCCAGCGGCCGCGGAACATGGGCCGCGACGGCGGCGTGCTGCCGGTGATCCTGGGCACCCTGTACATCACCGGCCTGGCGGTGCTGATCGCCGGTCCGGTCGGCATCGCCACCGCCGTTTACCTCACCGAGTACACCCGCCCGGGCAGGCTCACGCGCGTCATCCGCTTCGGGGCCGACTGCCTGGCGGGGATCCCATCGATCATCTTCGGCCTGTTCGGCTACGCCTTCTTCGTGGTCAAGTCGCCCTACACGCTGGGGCTTGGGTTTTCGGTGCTGTCGGGTTCGCTGACACTGGCGATGATGGTGCTGCCGACCATCATCCGCACCAGCGAGGAGGCCATCCGGGCGGTGCCCGAGAGCTACCGCGACGTAAGCTTCGGGCTGGGCTCGTCGCGCTGGCAGATGGTGACGCAGGTGGTGCTGCGGTCGGCCCTGCCGGGCATCGGCACGGGGGTGGTGCTGTCCATCGGGCGATGTTTGAGCGAGACGGCGGCGGTCATGTTCACCGCCGGCATGGCCCTGGGCTGGCCCCAGAGCGTTTTCGATTCCAGCCGCACGCTGGCCCTGCATTTCTACGTGCTCTTCACCGAGGGCATCTCCACCGAGAAGGCCTACGCCACCGCCTCGGTGCTGATCCTGGCCATTCTGGGCATCAACCTGCTGGCCTACTGGCTGATGCGGCGGTTCATCGGAAAGGTGCAGGCATGAGCCCGGCCGACGCCAAGAATCCCGCCCCGCCGCCCAAACTCAGCCTGCAGGGCTTCTCCGCCGCCTTCGCCGGCAAGGATGTGCTGCGGGAGATCAACCTGGACATCCTGCCGCGCGAGCGGCTGGCCATCATCGGCCCGGCCTCCAGCGGCAAGACCACCTTCCTGCGCAGCCTCAACCGGCTTAACGACCTGGAATACAGCTTTTCCCACGAGGGCCGGATACTCTTCAACGGCCAGGACATCTATGACAGCCAGGTGGACCTGCCCTCGCTGCGGCGGCAGATCGGCATGGTGTACGCCGTGCCGGTGCCGCTGCCCTGGTCGGTCTTCGACAACATTGCCTACGGCCCCCGCCTGGCTGGCGCGTCGGGGCGAAGGGAACTGGAGGGCATTGTCGAGAGCGCCCTGCGGCGCTCGCAGCTTTGGGACGAGGTCAAGGACCGGCTTCGCCTGCCGGCCAACCGGCTCTCGGGCGGCCAGCAGCAGCGGCTCTGCCTGGCCCGCATCCTGGCCCTGGACCCCCAGGTGCTGCTCTTGGACGAGCCCTGCAGCGGGCTTGACCCCATCTCCACCGCCAAGATCGAAGAGACCCTGGCCGAGCTGAAGAAAAACTACTCGGTCGTCCTGGTCACCAACAACACCAAGCAGGCCGCCCGCGCCTCCGACCGCACCGCCTTTTTCCTGATGGGCGAACTGGTCGAGGTGGGCCCCACGCGTACGTTGTTCACTAACCCTGCTCACCATCGCACCGGACAATACATCACGGGGCACTTTGGATGAGTACGCAAAACGGTAATCCTGGTGTCGCGGGCGTCCCGCCCGCGCAGCCCGCGGGCAGGATGCCCGCGACACATAAATTGCGGGCCATCGACCTGAACCTCTGGTACGGTGACTTCCAGGCCCTCAAGGGCGTCAAGATCGGCGTCGCCCCCAACCGCATCACCGCCATCATCGGGCCCTCCGGCTGCGGCAAGAGCACGCTGCTGCGGTGCTTCAACCGGCTGAACGAACTGCTGCCCTCGGTGCGAACCTCCGGGGGCATCCTGCTGGACGGCCAAGACATCTACGACCCCGCGGTCAGCATGACCAGCCTGCGCCAGCGCGTGGGCATGGTCTTCCAGCGCCCAAACCCCTTCCCCCTGTCGGTATACGACAACCTGACCTACGGGCCGCGGGTCCATGGCCGGGGCGGGCGGGGGGAGCTGGACGAGGTTGTCCAGGAGAGCCTCCAGGCCACCGGCCTGTGGGACCACCTCAAGGACCGCCTGGACGAAAGCGCCCTGGACCTCTCGACCGAGCAGCAGCAGCGGCTGTGCATCAGCCGGTGCGTGGCCAACCGCCCGGAGGTGCTGCTGATGGACGAGCC
>PMYM01000048.1:12233-26773 GCA_003171235.1 Phycisphaerales bacterium
TCGTCATCGTCACCCACAACATGCAACAGGCCGCCCGCGTCAGTCTGGAAACCGGCTTCATGCTGCTGGGCGAACTGATCGAATTCGGCCAGACCGAGAAGATTTTCACCAATCCGGCCGATAAACGCACCGAGGATTACGTGACCGGCAGGTATGGATAAAGAAAGGCCAAAGACTGAACCACAAAGATCACCAAGAACACAAAGAAAGCTCGAAGAAACTAAATCTTTGTGATCTTTGTGTGCTTTGTGGTTCAAGTTCTTCAGAGGTTCCTATTCTGGAATAGGCGGTGACACATGGACAAGCACGCTCGGCAATTCGACAAGGATCTGGACGATTTTAAGCGCAAACTGCTGGAGATGGCCGCGCTGGCCGAGACCATGATCGACCTGGCCATCAGCGAATTGGTGCAGCGCGACGAGCATCAGGTCAGCCAGGTGCCCCAGTATGAGCGCGACGTCAACCGCCTGCAAATCGAGATCGACGAAATGGCCCTGGCCCTTTTGGCCACCCAGCAGCCGGTGGCGGTGGACCTGCGCACCATCCTGGCCGGCGCCAAGATCAACAGCGAGCTGGAGCGCATAGGCGATTTGGTCTGCAACATCACCGAGTGCGCCCACACCCTGCTGACCCAGCCGCCGCTCAAGCCCTTGATCGACATTCCGCGCATGGCTGACCTGGCCCGGCGCATGGTGCGTGAGAGCCTGGACGCCTTCGTGCGCGAGGATGTGCTGCTGGCCGAATCGGTCATCATGACCGACGACCAGGTGGACGCCCTCAAGAACCAGGTGCTGCGCGAGCTGATGACGTACATGATGTCCGACCCGCGCTCCATCGAGCGGGCCATGTCCCTGATCCTCATCGCCCGCCACCTGGAGCGCATCGGCGACCACGCCACCAACATCGCCGAGGACGTCATCTACATGATCCAGGGCCGCGACGTCCGCCACCCCAGGCTGCAAAAAGAACAGCAGGAAAGAAAAGAATAGCATTTAACGCAGAGGGCGCAGAGGAACGCGGAGGAAGAAAGAAAGTTTAGAAAAGCAACTTCAAGGAAACGGCTCCAGCCCCTGGTTGTTTTCGCAGTAGTCTTTCCGCCTTTGCCAACTCGCTGTTTAGCCTATGCGCCCTCAAAAGCCGCTTCTTTTGGTTTTGTCTTTTTTCGAACCTCTCTGTTCCTCTCTGCGTCCTCTGCGTTAAACGTTTCTTCGTCTTTTGAGACCTCTGCGTTCCTCTGCGTCCTCTGCGTTGAGATTCCTTCTCTTCTCCCTGCGTCCTCTGCGGTAAAATCGTTTCATGCGACAAGCAGAGGACACGTCCACCGACCTGGCCCGGCACGTCGGGAGCATGGTCATCGCCGACACCCACGAGCACACGCGAAGCGAGGCCGAGTGGATCAAGGAAGGCCCCTGCGACGTGCTGGCTGACATCTTCTCCAACTACGTCACCGACGACCTGGTCTGCGCCGGCATGCCCAATCAAGCCATGGTCGAGTTGGTCCGCGGCAAGCCACAAGACCTGGAGAAGCGCTGGGCCAGCGTCAAGGATTACTGGCCCCTGGTCCGCCATACCGGCTACGGCCAGGGCGTGGCCCTGGCAGCGGAGGAGGTGTACGGCATGGAAGAGCTCAGCCTGCCGGGCCTGCAGGCGGCGGAAAAAATCTATCGCCAATTGCGCAGCCCCGGCGGGCAGCTTGAGTTTCTGCGCAGCCGCGCCCGGCTGGACCACCTGCAGATCAACGACATGACCCGCAAGCCCCCCACGCCCAACCCCGACGCGCCGGACTTTTACCTGTACGACCTGTCGATCTGGCACCTGGTCAAGCACGAGATGGACTACCGGCAGCTTTGCGAATGGACCGGCGTGACGGTGAGCGACCTGGCCAGCCTGGAGCAGGCCATGGGGCGGCTGTTTGAGACCTCCGGCGGCCTGGCCATCGCCTGCAAGAGCCAGCACGCCTACACCCGCAGCCTGGCCTGGCAGAAACGCTCCGACGCCCAGGCCGCCACGGCCCTGGACGAAATCCTGCGGCAGGGCGCATCGGCCGACCCGGCCCAGCGCGCGGTGCTGGGAGACTGGTGCCTGGAGCGATGCTGCGAGCTGGCAGGCCGATACAACCTGCCGGTTAAGTTCCACACCGGCTACACCGCCGGAACCAGCTTCATGCCCCTGCCCGGCACCGCCCCCTCAAACCTGTGCGGGCTGCTGAAGGCCTTCCCCAAGACCCGCTTCGTGCTGATGCACATGAGCTTCCCCTACCATTCGGAGCTGCTGGCCCTGGCCAAGCAGTACCCCAACGTCTATGCCAGCCTGTGCTGGGCCTGGTCCATCTCGCCCTACGACGCCATGGAGTTCCTCCGGCGGTTCATCCACAGCGTGCCGGCCAACAAGCTGCTGGCCTTCGGCGGCGACTCGGTCTGGCCCACGCCCACCTATGTCTATAGCCGCCAGACCCGCCAGTGGATAACGCGGGCCCTGCAGGCAGAAGTGGACGAGGGTTACCTGGGCGAGGCCCAGGCCATCGAACTGGCCAACCGCATCCTGCTGAAAAACCATTACGCCTGCTTCGACATCCCCGGACGAAGGGCCAACATCGCCAAGGCACTGGCCTGAGGGATTGTTCCTGTTAAGCCGGATACGTAGTTGTCAAAAACTATACACAGAGGCCCAGAGACCACAGAGAATGCGCAGAGGCAACGAAGATCATTAAAGCGGTTTAAGATTGGGTGGCAAGATCATGAGTGGAAGGCGTTCCAGCCTGTATGCACAACCGGAAATGCATCTGGCGACACTTACCGGTTCCTACCGGGCCACGGGAATATCTGGGCAAATGCAGAGTGGCGCAGGGAGAGGCTCATCCAGGCCCGAAGAGGCCGGCAAGAGTTTAGCCGTGGGTGGAGCCCCGAGCTTGTCGAGGGGCGCAACCCCCGGTCATCGCCACGCGAAACGACGGAGCGAGTGCCGTGGTCGCACCTGGGGACTGGCCTGACTCGCGATGCCGTGGCCAAGCCGCGCCTCCCCGGCCGATCGCGCCATCGGCAGGAAAGAACCTGTCTGTCAGGAAATCACGCCACTGCCTCTGGCTTTGTCGGCGGCTCTGACCGGGGGCTGCGCTGCGCCCGGCTGCGCCGTGCTCGCTGCGCCCCCGGCTAAATTCTCCCCGGCCCATCCGGGCCTTGACGTTCCAAGGCTCTGGCCAACCCACCCCGATGAAAAAACGCTTGGACTGAAACGAACACCCCCAGAGCCCAGACTCCCAAGCCGCCAATCCGCAGAACCCACCGCGTCGCCGACGGCATTTGCCAGGCGCTGCCGGCCAGCAGGAAAATCCCCAGCAGGCAAAGCCCCACCGCCGCCAGCAGTCGCCGCCCCGGCCGGACCAGGCACTCCCTCAGCGCCCACTGACCGCCCAGCACCAGGCCCGCCAGCAGCAGGACGTTCCAGCCATAGCCGCTACCGGGAAAATCCCACACACTGTATCGCCAGAGGGTGGCCAGCAGCATGGCCGGCGGCAAGAACACCAGGGCGTGCAGGATGCGCCCGCGAGAGCCCAGGATCAGCGCCCCGCCCATGACGGCTGCCGCCAACACCCGCGGATCGCCCACCGGCAGGGGCAAGGCCACGGCCTCGGCCGACCGCCCCAGCCAGCACAGCCCGCCCAGGGCCGACAGCACGCTTGAGCCCACCAGGGCCACCCCCAGCGGGCCGCGCTCGTAGCCGTTCAGGCCGATGCCCAGCGCCCCCACGAAAAATATCCCCGCCGTGGCCAGCAGTCCCGCCTGCTGGCCGGTCAACTTGCCCAAAAGGGCCGGCGAAACGCGCAGACTCACCGGGCCGGTCAAGGCCGCCACCAGGCTCACCGCCAGCACCGCCGTCAGCAGCGTCGCCATCCACACCGCCGCCCGCGTCAGCCTCACCAATAGCAGGTTCCACAGGCCAAGTGCCAGGCCCGCCCCCGCGGCCGCCACCAACAGCCAGGCCGGACGGGCGCCCCATCGGGCCGCCTGCGCCGCTGCGCCGCAGCCCAGGGCAAAACTCGCCCAGACCGACAAGTCCAACTTTCCCCGCCGCAGCAGCCAGAACACCCCCAGCGCCGGCAGCAGCAGCGGATGCAGCATCTGCCCGTGGAAATCCGACAGCAACGGGTTGATCACCGCATCGCCGGAAGAATTCCCCATCGGCCCCCACATCCGGCCGGAGCGAATCCAGGGCGCCAGCAGGATGGCCGCCAGCCCCAGCAGCAGTATGGCCGTAAACAACACTCCGGCTCGCTGGGCGTCAGGCTTGGTTTTTTCGCTCAGGGACGACGGCGATGTCATAGGCCTGTCAGTTTAGCCGAAGGGCCGGACCCAAGCCACCCTCTCTGGCGGCAGGATCGGCCGGTGAATCTTGCCGGGGGCGCAAGCTGGCCCGGCAGCGGCCCTGTCCAAGAGCGAAGCTCTGTGGTAGGCTCTACCGCAGGAGTGGTTGTCGGTTGCGGGTTCTGGGTTGCCGGCATGGATTGCAGGTTGCCGGTTATGAGCGGGTTGAATCTTGATGCCAGGAGATATTCATGCGCGTAGCGCTGGTTGGTCCGCCGCTTTCGGGCAAGAGCACGCTTTTCGCCGCCGTGGCCGAGGCCGGCGGCACCCAGGTTCACCTGGACCGCCCCGACCAGCCTCACCTGGTGGTGGTCAAGGTGCCCGACGGGCGGCTGTTCTGGCTGGAGGAAAAGTACAAGGCCAAGAAACGCACCCACGCCGAGATCGAACTGTTGGACCTGCCGGGCTTCGACCTGACCAGCCCCCAGTCGCGCGATCGGGCGCGGACGCACTGGCCGGCCGTCCGCCAGAGCGACATGATCGTCCTGGTGCTGCGCCAGTTTGAAAGCTCGGCCGTGCCCGCCTACCGCGACCGGCGGGACATCCAGGCCGACCTGGACGAACTGTGGGCCGAGATGATGTTCGCCGACCTGGAGCAGATCACCACCCGCATCGACAAGCTCGAGGGCAACCTCAAGAAGCCGGTGCCGGGCAAGGAGCGAGAGGAATTGACGCGGGAGCTGCAATTGCAGCAGCGGCTCTCGCAGACCCTCGAGGCCGAGAAGCCCCTGACGGAGGCCATCAAGTCGCCGGCCGAGGAGAAGCTGGTGCGGGCGTTCGCCTTCCTGACCCTCAAGCCCCTGGTGGTGGTGGTCAACTGCGGCGAGGGCGAGGTTCCCGCCCAGCCGCCCCCGAAGGTCGGGCCGTACGAAGCCATTTTCCTCTCGGCCAAGATCGAGGAGGAACTGGCCCGGCTTGAGGCCTCGGAGCGGGCGGAGTTCATGGCCGAGTTGGGCATCGCCGCCCCGGCCCAGGACAGGCTCGTCCGCCTGTGCTACCACAGCATGCGGCTGGTGAGCTTCCTGACGGCGGGCGAGAAGGAAGTGCGGGCCTGGACGATTCCCGCCGGCACCAACGCCCAACTGGCCGCCGGGGCCATACACACCGACCTTCAGCGCGGTTTCATCCGGGCCGAGATAGTGGCCTATGAAGACCTGGTGGCCGCCGGCGACGAGAAGAGCGCCAAGGCCGCCGGCAAGTACCGCCTGGAGGGCAAAGACTACATTGTCAAGGACGGGGACGTGGTGCTCTTCCGCTTCAGTGTTTGATGAAGATGGAGGGAAGATTTTCGATTTGCGATGTTCGATTTACGATTTGAAGAAGAAGCAAGTCACAACACTGGAAGTTCTTCGCTAGGCCTCTGGCTCTTGCTGTTAAATCGAACATCGAAAATCGCAAATCGAAAATCAAATGTGCCGGGGGAGCTGGGCGTGCCACCAGTAAGCACGCAATCTTAAACCGCTCTAATGCCCCATATCCTCGAAGAGCAGCAGGTTGAGCAGGAGCTTGCGGGCCTGTTCGCCCGGACAGGGCGACTTGTCATTGCCGGGCGATTCGTCGGCCGCGCACAGCAGGCCGTAGGGGCTGAGGAAGACAGTCGGCCGGCCGTTGAGGCTCCAGGCCCGCAGTTGTAATTCCTGCACTTGGCCGGCGGGGCCGGGCAGTTTCAAGCCGGTCAGGTCGGCGCCTATTCCGCCGCCGAACTCGCCGGTCAGAACCGGCGCGTTGCGCGGCAGTGGAGGCGGAAGCTTCTCTCCGGCCAGGTCGCTGAGCAGTTCCTGGGCGGTGGCGGCGAACTGCAAATGGTCGGGCATGTGGTCGATCAGCAGAGAGCCCCCGCCGGCCAGGTAGTCGCGCAGGTTCTTGAGCTGCTGGTCGGTGAGCTTGACCGCCCGGCTGCCGGTCATCCAGAGCATGCGTATGGCGGGGTCGATGGGATTGTCGGGGTTGGCCGGGGCGAGTTCTTTCAGGGCGATGGGCAGACTGCGGGACAACTGCCGGCTCAGTCGGTCACAGGCGGCCGGGCAAAGACCCGGGTCGGCCCCCACCTGCAGACGGGCGAGATTGATCTGCCTGGGCATCTGGGCGGGCGGATTGTCCTGCCGCCTGGCCAGCCGGCCGGGCCAAAGCTCGCCCCCGCCGGCCAGGCAGGCCAGGTTGCCCATCAACTGGAAATACTGCGGGTATGTGTTCCACAGTCCGCGGTGCAGCGCCCCGGCCAGGTCGTCTTGCAGGATGAAAATGCTGACCCGGCAGGCGTCGCCGATGCCCATGACGGCCGGGCGGGCCTTGGCCTCGATGGCAAAACGGGCGTTCCAGGCGGGGTGGTCCTCCCCCAGCGCCCGCAGGCGGTATTCGGGCAGCACCTTGCGCACGGACTGGAGCAGGCTGTCGACGTACTTGGGATAACCGACCGGGGCCTGCACCACGCACATGCCCCCGCCGGCAATGAAGCGGGCGAAGTCGGCGTTGATGCCGGCAGGCAGGTCCGCCTCGGCGGCGTTGAGGTAGAGCAGCGGGCCGTCGTTGTAGGCCTTGGGATTCTGCGGCGTAAACACCTGCCAGGCCGCCGGCCTGCCCAGGCTGCGCGACAACCAGCGGGCCAGGCTGGCGGCGTCGCGCGGATCGCCCAGGTTCTTGCCCGGCTGCAAGCGGTTGAAGGCCACGGGGGCGTCGGCCTGCACCAGGGCCAGCATGGCCAGGGCGGTGTCGGCGGGCGAATTGTTCCAGGAGCCGTCGGGCGCCTGGGTGGAAAGCAGCAGGCGGCAGACATCCTGGGCGTGGGGGGCGGCGCCGATGCGGTCGCAGCCGGCCAGGGCGGCGTATCGCTCCAGCAGGAAGAGATAATGGTAGAGTTGCCCGGGCTGGGCCAGCCAGACGTAGCCGGGCACCTCGCGGACGTCGTAGTTGTTGGCCAGCCAGTCGGCGCCCTTGGCGATGCGGTCGGCGTAGGCCAGATCGCTCGGCAGGCGCGGCTTGCCGGGCTCGTAGGGCGGCTCGCGGATGATGCCGAGCTTGTCGGCCAGGATGTGATAGACGATCAGGGCGGCGGCGGTGGCCGAGCCGTAGGACTGGGCCCGCTGGGGCAGGGTCTTGCCCAGGGCAGGCTGGTTGCCCCAGCCCCCGTCGGCATTCTGGAAGCCGCGGAAATAAACCTCGGCCAGCGACCAACTCTGCATGGGCACGGCCAGGCCGGCGTCGGAGGCCTCGGCCAGGGCAATCACGGCCAGGGAAGAGTTGAAGGCGTCGGTCCACTCCGGGCGCTGGGCCGTCAGCGGCGACTGCGGGCCGTAGCCCCAGCCGCCGGTCTTCTGCTGCTCCCGCAGCAGCCAGGCCACGTCGTCGGAGGCGATCTTCCTGTAGTCCTCGCCCAGGCCGGCCATAGCCAGGACGCGCAGGCTGCGGACGTAAACCAGCTCGGCCGGCTGGCCCTTGACGTAAGCCAGCAGCTTCAGCAGGCGCTGCTCCTGACTGCTCTGGCCGGCCTGGAGCAGGGCGTAGGCGGCCAGGGGTTCGACGGCCTGGGCCAGTTCACTTCCCGCCGGGTGGGGCAGGGCGCCCTGGGCGTCCTGCTTGGAGTAGAGAAAGGCCGCCGCCTTGTCCAAGCTTTGCCGCACGGCCAGGTCCGTCAGCGCCGCGGCGGGGGCGGACGCGGGCGAAGGAGCGGCGGCCGGGGCCGGGCTGGATTGGCCCCACGCCGACAGGGAAAGCGCGATGATTAATCCCGCCGCCAATGTGCGCACGAACATGAACGTAATGTATAGCCGGGGCGGGCAATTTCCAATTGCATTTGGCAAGAGGCTGCAGAAGATGGCGGCCATGACTTGCAGGAACGAGCGTCAAATGCGTGTGACGGGCCGCGGATCCATCAGGATTCTCCCGGGCGTCGTGGGGCTGCTGTGGCTGCTGGCGGGGACGTGGAGCGGCCTGCCGGCCCAGCCGTCGCTTCCGGCGGCCAGTTCCGGATCCGCCGGTTCCTCTGGGCCGGCCAGTTCCAGCGGGCCGGCGCCCAAAGGGCGCATCACCGGCTTCTGCCTGCAACTGCCCAGCAGCGACGACGGCGGGTTCTACGACCAGTGCATCGACGAAATTGCCCAGGCCGGGGCCAACTTCGTGCTGCTGAGCGTGGCAGCCTACCAGGAAAACGCCACCAGCCTGGACCTGGCCATCCGCCCCGGCGGCCTGCCCGACGATGCCCGCCTGCTGGCGCTGATCCAGCACGCCCACCAGCGGCATCTGGGCGTGGCCCTCATGCCCATCGTGCTGCTCAAGAGCCCGCGGCTGACCGAATGGCGGGGCAAGATCGACCCCACCAGCGCGCCTGGCGGGGGGCGCAGTTGGGATGAATGGTGGAAGCTCTACCAGGACTACATTCTGCACTACGCTCGCCTGGCCAAGCAGGGAGGGGTAGAAATGTTCGCCGTCGGGTCGGAGCTGATATCCACCGAGAGCCAGAAGGATCGCTGGCACGCTCTGATCGCCCAGGTCCGCGCCGCCTGCGATTGCCGCCTGACCTANNCACTACATGAAGGTGAGTTTCTGGGATGACCTGGACTACCTGTCCATGTCCAGCTACTACGATCTGACCGAGGGCAAGAGCGAGTTCGACGCCCAGACGCTGCAGGCGGCCTGGCGCAAATACCAAAAGGACATCCTGGCCTTCCAGGCCAAGATCAACAAGCCGCTGCTGTTCACCGAACTGGGCTGGCCCAACCAGCCCACCGCCGCCAAGGATCCCTGGAACTACTACGCCAGCACCCGGACCGATCCGCAGTTGCAGAAGACGCTCTTCGAGGCGTTCTTCGCGGTGTGGAGCGACCAGCCGGCGCTGGCGGGATTTTTCATCTGGGAGTGGCGCAATGGCCCCCAGAGCCTGGACCCGGCCACGGACAACTCATACGTTCCCATGAACAAGCCCGCCCTGGAAGTCATCCGGCGATACCTGGCAGGGCCGGCCACCGGGCCGGCGACTCACCCGGCGGCCAACTAGGCAGCGCTTCCAGCCACCGGCCCGCGGGTTATTCGTTGGACCAGAGGATGTGCGTGCCGTCGTTGCTTTCCAGGGCCGCTTCCAGGCACTGGGCGTTGGTGATGATGACGTGCCGCCCGCCGTTTTCCAAGTAGCGCAGGGCGGCGGTGATCTTGGGGCCCATGCTGCCGGCGGGGAAATGCCCCTCCAGGAAGTACTGCCTGGCCTGGGTGTAGGTGATGGTGTCCAGGGCCTTGGCATTGGGCTTGCCGAAGTTGAGTTGCACCTTGTTGACGCCGGTCAGGACGATCAGCAGGTCGGCCTTTATGTCGTTTGCCAGGACCGCGCTGGAAAGGTCCTTGTCAATGACCGCCTCGATGCCCACGTAGTTGCCGTCGGGGCCCTTGATCATGGGTATGCCGCCCCCGCCCAGGGCGATCACCACGTTGCCGCCGTAGACCAGGGCCCGGATCATGCGGCTCTGGATGATGCGCCGGGGCTGTGGGCTGGGCACTGCCCGGCGGTAGCCTCTGCCGGCGTCCTCCAGCATGACCCAGTCAGGATGCTCCTGGCGCAACTGCCGGGCTTGCTCCTGGGTGAAGAAAGGCCCCACGGGCTTGGTGGGCCTGCTGAAGGCCGGGTCATCTTTGTCCACCAGCACCTGGGTGATCATCGTCACCACGTACTTGCCCGTGCGGTGGGCGCGCAGGTGGTTGAGCAGTTCCTGCTGCAGGATGTAGCCCAGCGAGCCCTCCGTCTCGGCCACCAGCACGTCCAGCGGCAATTCAGGTATGGCGCCCTTGGACAACTCGCGCTGGATCAGCAGGTTGCCCACCTGAGGGCCGTTGCCGTGCGTGACCACCAGGTCGTAGCCCTTCTGCACGATGGCCAGCAGCGTGCCGCACATCTGGTTGGCGGCCTGCCGCTGCTCTTGGAATGTGCCCTTCTGTCCGTCCTTGATCAGGGCGTTGCCGCCGAAGGCCACCAGGGCCACCGAACCTTCCTTGACCTGATTCTTCTTGTCTGCGCCGTCTGTCATGCGCACGATCCCTTCGATGCTGCCTTCCCCAGATTATCTCCGCCGCCGCCCCGGCCGCAAGCACAACTGCCATCCGAGCCGGTTAGATCGGCATCGCCCCCAGCCGTCACCGGCCTGTGTGACTGCTTGACAAAGGCCCCGGCGCCAATGACGATAGCCGGCGGAATCTCCGGCGCCGATTCGACCGCCGGATGCGGTCGAATAGAGCAGGTGAGCACAAGAGCAGGAGAGCAGGAGAAAGAGGCAGAGCCGCAAGAGCGTAGAGGCTCTATAACGGGCAAGTCTGCTCACCTGCGGTCTCCTGTTCACCTGATCTTCTGTTCAAATCGGCTGGCCCGGCGAATTGCCGTTGCGAGGAACCGTTATGTCCGAGACATCAGGCGCGACGGATTTACGCGTTGTTTCCACCCCCGACGCTCCCGCCCCGGCGGGGCATTACTCCCAGGCCATCGTGCACGGCGGCACCGTGTACGTGTCGGGGCAACTGCCCATCGATCCCAAGACCGGCCAGAAGCGGCTGGGCAGCATTGAAGAGCAGACCCGCCAGACGCTGGAGAACGTGGCGGCCATTCTGCGCGCCGCCGGCAGCGGGCCCGATCGCGTGCTCAAGGTGACGGTGTACATTTCGGACATAACGCTCTGGGCGCGGGTCAACGCCGTGTACGCGGAGTTTTTCGGCGACCATCGCCCGGCCAGGGCGGTGGTCCCCACGCGGGAGTTGCATCACGGGTTCGGCGTGGAAATCGAGGCCGTGGCCGCTTGCGATCCGGCTAAATGAATCAGGGAACAACCGCCATGCCCAACGACGCCTGCCTGGTCTGCACCGCCTGCCGGCAAACGTTTCCGCTCGACCAGCCGCGATGGAAATGCGATTGCGGCGGGCTGCTGGACATCCGCTTCGCGCCCGCCTTCGGCCCCTCCGACGTCCAGGGCCAAAAGCCCACCATGTGGCGATATCGCCAGGCCATTCCCCTGGCCGACGGCGCCGACATCGTCTCCTTCGACGAGGGCTTCACGCCCCTGCTGGAGGTCGACTTCGGCGGGAAAACGGCCCTCATCAAGCAGGACCATCTCTTTCCCAGCGGCTCATACAAGGATCGCGGGGCGTCGGTGATCATCAGCCAGGCGCGGGCCATGGGCGTCAAGGCCGTGGTCGAGGATTCCTCCGGCAACGCCGGCTGCGCCATCGCCGCGTATTGCGCCAGGGCGCGGATCGCCTGTTCCATCTTCGTGCCGGCCGACACCGCTGCCGCCAAACTGGCCCAGATACAGCACTACGGTTCAAGCCTGCACCGCATACCCGGCTCGCGCGAGGACACCGCCAGCGCCGTCCTGACGGCCGCCCAAACCACCTACTACGCCAGCCATTCCTGGAACCCGTTTTTCTTCCACGGCACCAAGACCTTCGCTTACGAGGTGTGCGAGCAGTTGGGCTGGAAGGCCCCCGACGCGGTCATCCTGCCGGTGGGCAACGGCACGCTGCTGCTGGGCGTGGCCATCGGTTTTGACGAACTGCTCCAGGCCGGCATTGTCAGCCGAATCCCCAGGCTCATCGCCGTGCAGGCGAAAAACTGCGCCCCGCTGGCCGAGGCATTCAGGGGCGGCCTGAACGATCCGGCCGAACTGCCAACCCAGCCAACCCTGGGCGAGGGCATCGCCATTGCCCGGCCCGTCCGCGGCAGGCAGATACTCCAGGCCGTGCGGCGCAGCGGCGGGGCTTTCCTGACGGTAGGGGAAGAAGAGATCGTCCAGTCGCTGCGTCAGATGTGTTCGATGGGCCACTACATCGAGCCGACCTCGGCGGCCACGACGGCCGGCCTGGCCCAGTACCTGCGGCAATGCGGCGGCGGCGAAGTAGTGGTCTCCACCTTCACCGGTCACGGGCTCAAGACCACCGAGAAGATGCTCAAGCTGCTATAGGTGTTCTTGGAGTGCCAGGACTATACGCAGAGGCGCAGAGAACGCAGAGAAAGCACAGAGATAATACGAACTAGAAAGACTCTGTGTCTCCTCAGCGTCCTCTGCGGCCTCTGCGGTAAATTCTTTATTGCCTGGCTTCGGCCTTTACGATGCTGACCACCTTGATGGAGGCAACCTTGCCTGGCGACGCCGGGGTTACTGCGCCCTTAACGGTGTAGGTGCCGGTGACTTCGCCTTTGGAGATGCCTTCAATCACGCCCTTGACCTTTTCGTCGGCCTTTTCGGCCGCGACAAGCTCGTAGCGCTTCTCGTCCACGACCAGGCGAGGCATCTTTCGGGTCTTGGTCGACTCGACCGTGCCGGTAAGAGTCTGGACCTCGGCCGGGGCGCTGGCCGTGGCCGTCGTCGCCGTACGGTGCTCCTGGGAATTGACGGTAGATGCCGCCAACACCACGCACACTGCCACTACGCACACCATCAGAATCCGCACTTTCATCGTTCTTCCTTTCAAATTGCCAGAGAAACGCCGCGGAGGCATGACCTCCCTGGCCCGACCCTTAATTGGGCCAACTGGGGTGATAGTGTATTGCGGCCGGCGCCCGGAGTGCAGAAAAATCCGCCTGGGCCGTTCACGGGTATGCACGTCCAGATTGTTGCGCTTGGCTGTAGGGTGTGCAACAAAGTTGCACGCCCTGCTTTTGCCCCAAGACCTCCATTGGCCGCGGTCTTTCATAGCCGCCGCAGACAGCGCGGTCGGTCATGCCACCCAAACGCAAAACATTTGGTTTTTCGTCGGACGAGCCGATAATGCTAAGGCGGCCGAAGCGAGGCATTGGCGGCCGCTTGCTTGGCCCGGTGGCGGAATTGGCAGACGCAAGGGATTTAAAATCCCTTGTCCCGTTAAGGGGCGTGCGGGTTCGAGTCCCGCCCGGGCCAGTAGCCCGAAGGGCTACAGAGCAGGCGAGCAGTGGAACAGGTGAACAGGCGAAAACAAGAACGGCCCGCTCGCCTGCGGTCTCCTGCTCAACTGCTCACCTGCTCCAAATCACAACATGAGAGTTTCCCCAGCATCCCGTCGCTATGGAATTGAGCGTGCAACGATTGACGATTTACGATTGTCGATTTGCGATTGAAAAGAAGCGAATCTGATTTTGCCTCGGGCTCTTTGCTGTTAAATCGTAAATCGTAAATCGCAAATCGAAAATCAAGTGTGCCGGCTCTACTTGGCGGGTTGGCTGGCGGGGGTGTCGCCTTCGCCCAGGCGGGTGAAGTAACTCTTGAGGGCCTCGGAGAACTCGCGGGGGAGCTTGCCGTTGCGGGCGTCGGCGATGTCGTCCTTGATGTACTTGGGCATGCCGCTGGCGGCGTCCACGGTGACATCGATTTTCCCGCTGGCCTGCGCGTGCGCTTGCCGCAGGGCCTCCAGCACCGCCGGCTGCTGGCGCAGGGCGTTCTGGTAGCGATCGGCGTCCAGCTCGCCCTGCAGGCGGTTCATGAGCGTGATGGCATCGAGAAACTTGTAGTTGGAGTAGTCGCTGACCTTTAACCCGGCTTGGGTTCGTTCGGCCCGGTTGAGGAGTTGGGCGTGCTTGCCGGCCAGCCGCTTGAGTTCCTGGGCCAGCGGGGGCGGCAGAGGGCCTTCCAGGCCTTCGGAGCCGGCGCCGGAAAGCTTGCCCCCGCCGGTGGAGCCGCCGGGGGGTTCCTGGCTGGTGTCGTTGATCTGGCCTTGCTGGAAGGGCTCGGGCGTCAGCCGCGTGGGCGTGCGCCGACCGCCCTTGCCCACCGCCTTGTCCTCCACCATTTCGCCCGAGGCCTTGCCTTGGCGGCCCTCGCCGCTGCGGCCGCCAATCTCGCTGGAGTTGGGCAATTGGTTGCCCGTCACGCCCTGGGCGTTCATGTTGGAGATCGGCCCGTCCATGGCGTCCCAGCCGATGCCCTTGTCGCCGGACTGGGCATACTTGCCGGTGATGTCGTCCATCTGGTCGAAGAGGTCCTCTTCCTGCTCCAGCAGGTCGCCCACCAGGTCTTCCAGTTCCTTGGGCAGTTCGGCCTGCTCGACGTTGGCCTGGTCCTTGGGGTCTTCCATCGCCCATTTCTGGCGGTCGGGGGTGTCGGGCAGCCACTTTTCGATGTTGGCGGTGAGGGTCTGGGCGTTCTCGATGCCGTTGTCTTCCAGGGCGGTGGCGATCTCGGCGGCCTTGGCCTTGAGGGCGTCCTTGGCCATGGTGATGTCGCTCTTGACCGAGATGAG
>PMYM01000043.1 GCA_003171235.1 Phycisphaerales bacterium
CAGAGGTTGTTGACGCCGATCATTACCACGAAGACGCGCGGGCTCTGGCCTTCCAGCTCCTTGCCCTCGGTGATCCGCCAGAGCAGGTTGCCGGTGCGGTCGCCGGCCGAGCCGAAGTTGCCGGCGCCCAGCGGCTCGTAATGCTTGGCCCAGAGATCCTTGTCGAACCAGTGGGTGATGGAGTCGCCCAGAAAGGCTACGTCGCACTTCTTGCCCTGGGTCTGCTTGATGATCTCCAGATGGCGGGCTTTGTCGCGCAGGCTGGCTTTGAGGGCGGAGTTGGCCGGTTGGCTGCCCGGGGCGCTGGCCGGCCGGGTAGCGGTCTGGGCCATAGCCAGCGCAGCGGCCAGGGCGAGGGCGGCGAAAGGAATGGTTTTCTTCATGGGGCGCCTTTCTGATTCGAGGGCCGTGTTGTCAGTCCTGCCAAGACGCCCATAGGTTACCCGCGGCGGGGGCCAAAGCGGTAGAATCTCTGCCATGGATGACAAGAGGCGAGTGCTGCTGGCCATGAGCGGCGGGGTGGACAGCTCCGTGGCGGCCGCTTTGCTGCTTGAGGCGGGCTGCCAGGTGACGGGGGTGTTTCTCTGCCTGGGCGGGGCGGTGCGGGCCGACAACGACAGCCCCGGCTGCTGCTCCCCCACCGACGCCGCCGACGCCCGCTCGGTGGCCCAGAAGCTGGGCATCGATCTGTTCGTGCTGGACGCCTCGCGCGAGTTCGCCCCCATCATCGAGCAGTTCGCCCGGGAATACGCCGCCGGGCGCACGCCCAACCCCTGCATCCTGTGCAACGCCCAGGTGAAGTTCGGCTACCTGATGCGCCAAGCCGACCGGCTGGGGATGGACTTCGTCGCCACCGGCCACCACGCCCGCATGGCCCTTGGGCAAGTCCATCGGGCCGCCGCCAAGGACCAGTCCTACGCCCTGTTCGCCGTGCCGCGGGAGCACCTGCCCAGGATGCTCCTGCCTATCGGCGAACTTGGCGGCAAGGCCAGGGTGCGGCAGATCGCCGCCGAACTGGGCCTGAAGGTGGCCGACAAGCCCGACAGCCAGGAGATCTGCTTCGTCAGCGAGCACCACCGTTCCGTGCTCCAGCGGCTTGCGCCGCAGGCCCTGCAGCCGGGGGACATCGTGGACGCCCAGGGCAAGGTCCTGGGCCGCCACCAGGGCGTGGGCAACTTCACCATCGGCCAGCGGCGCGGCGTGCGCGTGGCCGTGGGAATACCCTACTACGTCACCGCCATCGACCCAGCCAGCGCCACCGTCACTATCGGCCCGGTCGAGCAGCTCCAGCGGCGGTCGCTGCAGGCCAGCCGGGCCAACTGGCACATCGACCCGCCGCCGGCTGCCTTCCGCGCCACCATCCAGATACGCTACAACCACCCCGGCGCGCCCGGCACGGTCACCCCTGCCGGGCCCGAGGGCTTTGCGGTGGAGTTTGACCAGCCGGTGCTGGCCGTCACCCCCGGCCAGGCGGCCGTGGTTTATGACGGCGACAGACTGCTGGGCGGCGGATGGATCGAGTAAGGCCACGGCACAATACAAAGCCGCGAACAACGCGAACTTCGCGAACAGGAGAAAGATCAGTGAGAAGACAGCCTTGGCTTTGTTGAGCTTCTTTCTTGCTGCCTGTTCCCTGCTGCCTGTTGCCTGTTGCCTGTTGCTTTCTTGTTCGCGGTGTTCGCGTTGTTCGCGGCAAATCCTTTCACCCATGACAACTGAACCCGAAAACACGATCCTGGCCATTCATCCCGGGGCGCTGGGCGACCTGGTGCTGTTTGCCCAGTTCCTCCAGCCGATGCGGGCGGGCAGGACCATCCGCCTGGTGGCGGGCAAGTCCAAGGCCCAGTTGCTCCAGGGACTGGGGGCGGTGCAAGAGACGCTGGACTACGACCTGCTGCCGCTGGAGCAGTTGTTCAATAGCCAGGGCACGGCGGCCCGGCTGGCGGCGCTGTTGGGTCAGTGCCGCACGCTGGTCAGTTGCTTTGCCGGTGAGGATACAGCCGTTCAGGGCAGGCTCATGCGACTGTGCGGGGCCACCCGCGCGATGTTCCTGCCGGTCCGCCCGCCCAGCGACTTCCAGGGCCACCTGCTTGAGTACTGGTCGCAGATGGTTGGATCGCCGACGCCCGCGCCGCCGGCCTGGACCGCCCCGGCCCCCTGGCGGCAGGCGGCATTGTCGCAGTTGGCTGCCATCGGCTGCCAACCGGGCCAGTGCGGCCTGGCGGTGCTGCAGCCGGGAGCGGGCTCGCCGCTAAAGTGCTGGCCGCTGGAGCGGTTTTTGGAACTGGCCGGCGAACTGCGCAGGGGCGGGCTGACTCCCCTGCTGGTGCTGGGGCCGACGGAAACCGAGTGGTGGCCCGGCGGCCTGATCGAGTCCTGCCGCCGCCGATGCAGCCTGGTGCAGGATGCGCCCCTGCCCATCCTGGCGGGGCTGTTGGCCCAGGCCCGCGTTTTCGTCGGCAACGACAGCGGACCGGGCCACCTGGCCGCCGCGCTGGGCTGCAACGTCGTGAGCCTATTCGGCCCCGGCGACCCCCGCCAGTTCGCCCCGCGCGGCAAGGTCCGCCTGCTGCAGGCAAACGACCTGGGCCAACTGGATGTCTCGACCGTCCTCCAAGCCGTCGGAGAGCTTCTGGATTGAGATGGTCGTGAAACAAAGATGAGCCGCGAACAACGCGAACATCGCGAACAGGAAAAGAGAATAGCGTTCGAAAGAGCCTTGGCTTTGTTGTCGCTTCTACCTTAAGCCTCAAGCCTTAAGCCTGTACCGTCTTTCTTGTTCGCGTTGTTCGCGTTGTTCGCGGCTCGTCTTTTTCCCACTTTGCTCCTGGCCGTGTATAATCCACCGGCTATGAAGATATCACTGAACTGGCTGTCGGATTACGTGGATGTCTCCGCCATCAGCGCGGCGGACCTGGCCGGGCGTCTTACCGCCATCGGCCTGTGCTGCGACGCCGTCACGCCCACGCCCACCGACGTGGTGCTGGACCTGGACGTCACCAGCAACCGCCCCGATTGCCTGGGGCACATCGGCGTGGCCCGGGAAGTGGCGGCCCTGTTGGGCATGCCGCTGAAACTGCCCGACCTGCCGGCCGTTCCGACGGCAGCCGCCAAGGCCGCCGAACTGACTTCCGTCGGGGTGCTGGATGCGGACCTCTGCCCGCGCTACACCGCCCGCATCCTGCGGAACGTCAAGGTCGGCCCCAGCCCCAGTTGGATGGTCGAGCGGCTGGAGGCCGTCGGCCTGCGCAGCATCAATAACGTGGTGGACGCCACCAACTATGTCCTGCTGGAATACAGCCAGCCGCTGCACGCCTTTGACTACGAGAAACTCGCCGGCCACCGCATCGTCGTCCGCCGCCCGCGCCCAGGCGAACAGTTGGTGGCCATCGACGGCACGCGCTGCCAGCTCACCAGCGACATGTGCATCATCGCCGACGCCGACAAGCCGGTGGCCATCGCCGGCATCATGGGCGGGCTGGAGAGCGAGATCGGCCCGGCCACCCGCACCGTGCTGCTGGAGTCGGCCAAGTTCGACCCCATGACCACCCGCCGCACCGCCAGGGCGCTGAGCCTGATGAGCGACGCCTCCTACCGTTTCGAGCGCGGGGTGGACGTCGTCAACCTGGACCAGGCCAGCCTGCGCGCCTGCCAGTTGATCCTGCAAATCGCCGGCGGCGAACTGGCAGCGGGCGTGGTGGACGCATACGCCCAGCCCTTCGTCGCGCCCGAAGTGGCCCTGCGCCCGCAGCGCGTCGGAGCCATCCTGGGCATGGACGTGCCCGAGCCGGCCCAGCTTGACATCCTGGCTCGGCTTGGGCTCTCGCCCTACAAGGACGGCGGGGTCATCCGCTGCCGCATTCCCTCCTGGCGAGGCGACTTGTCGCGGGAGATCGACCTGGTCGAAGAGGTCGCCCGCCTGTACGGCTACGACAAGCTGCCCGCCGGCCAGAGCGTCACCCACCAGGTCGTCGGCGCCAGCGCCCAGGACCGCGCCCGCTCGGAGTTGCGCGACGTGCTGGCCGCCGCCGGCTTCGACGAGGCCGTCTGCCACGGCTTCCTGGACGAGGGCGAGGCCGAGCTTTTCGGCTACGACCGCGGCGTGCACGTGGACCCGCGCGTCCGCAAGACCAACAACCTCCTGCGGCCGACGCTGCTGCCCAGCCTGCTGCGGGCCTGCAAGTCCAACCAGGACGCCGGCAACACCGGCGTGAGACTGTACGAACTGGCGGCGGTTTTTCCCGCAGGCCAGGGCCAACTGCCCGACGAACACACCGAGCTGGCACTGGTCAGCGAGGGCGACCTGCCTCAGGTGCGCGGAGCCCTGGAGAGAATCGTGGAGCGCCTGACCGGCCAGGGGCGCCTGGCGGTCGAACCGGCGGAGGTTCCCGCCCTGGAGACGGGATCGGCCGGCAAGCTCACCCTCGACGGCAAGCCCATCGGCATGCTGGGCATGACAAGCCGCAAGGCGACGGATTACTACGGGCTGGAGAAGCCCCTGGCCGTGGCGGCGGCGGCGCTGGAACCGCTGCTGGCGGCCGCCAGGGCGGTGCGGCAGTACCAGCCCCTGCCGCGCTTCCCCGGTGTGCGGCGCGACCTATCGGTGGTGGTGGATCAGGCCGTGCGCTGGAGCCGGCTCGAGCAGGCCGTCCGCGACTGCTGCCAGAACGAGCTGCAGGCCCTGGAATACGTCGACACCTACATAGGCAAGCAGGTGCCCCCCGGCAAGAAATCCGTGACCCTGTCCCTGGTCTACCGCAGCGACGAGGGCACCCTTCGCAGCGAGCAGATCGACCAACTGGTCGCTCAGGTGGTGGCCGCACTGGGCCAGGCGCTTTGTGCCACGCTGAGGACGTAGGTCCCTCTACTGCTCTGTGCCATTGCGGCGGAGGCGCTTGGTCTGGCCGCGGCGTTTCTTGGACTCCAATCGCCGCTGCTTACTGGCGCCAGTGGGCCTGGTGGCACGGCGCAGGCGAGGGGGCTGGGCAGCGCGGCGGATGAGTTCCACCAGCCGCTCCAGGGCGTCGGTGCGATTCTGCCCCTGGGTGCGATGCCGCCGGGCCTGGATAACCAGCACTCCCCCTCCGGTCATGCGCGAGCCGGCCAATTGCGCCAGGCGAGCCTTGACCTCCGCCGGCAGGGCCGAACCGGCTAGGTCGAAACGCAGTTCAGCGGCCGTGGAGACCTTGTTTACGTTCTGCCCCCCAGGCCCGCCGGCACGGACGAAGCTCCATTCCAGCTTGCTTTCGTCGATTGATAAGTTGGGGGTAATTTGGATCATTCGCTTAATGAACCCAAAGCTGAAAGCTAAAAGCTGAAAGCTGAAATAAAGACAGGCGACTTCCCTGGTCCTTGAGTTGTTTTCTTTGTTTTGATTTCAGCTTTTAGCTTTTAGCTTTCAGCTTTATGTATTGCTCTTGTCCAGGGCGCCGAAGCGGCGGTGGCGGCCGGCGTAGGCCAGCAGGGCCTTGTGGAATTCCCTCTCCTCGAACTCCGGCCAGAGCACCTCGGTGACGTAGAACTCGGCGTAAGAAATCTGCCAGAGCAGGAAGTTGCTGATGCGCATCTCGCCGGCGGTGCGGATGAGCAGGTCGGGGTCGGGCAGGCCGGCGGTGTCCAGGGCGGCGTCGATGGCGGCGTCGTCGATCTGCTCGGGGCGGAGCTTTCCCTGGGCCGACTGGGCGGCCAGTTTCCGCACGGCCGAGACGATCTCGGCCCGGCTGCCGTAATTGAGGGCCAGGTTCAGCCACATCCCGGTGTTGGCGGTGGAGCAGGCGACGCTGCGGTCCAGTTCCTCCAGCACCACGTCGGGCAATCCCTCGCGCCGCCCCAGGTGGCGCAGGCGGATGTTGTGGTGCATCACCGTGGGCCGCTCGCTTATGAGGTACTCGGCGTAGAGGTGCATCAGGGCGTCGATTTCCTCGGGCGGGCGGCGCCAGTTTTCCAGCGAGAAGGAGTACAGGGTCAGGGCCTCGATCCCCAGCCGGGCAGACTCGGTGACGATGCGGCGAACCACCCGTGCCCCTTCGGCGTGGCCGACGGTGCGCGGCAGGTTGCGGCGGCGGGCCCAGCGCCCGTTGCCGTCCATGATGATGGCCACGTGCCGGGGCAATTGCTCCGGGGCGATGCCCAGTTCGGCCCGGGCAGCGGCTACGGCTTGGGGAGAAATGTCAGCCATTCCTGGTCCGAATTCCACGCGCTAAGGTTAAAACACCTAAAGGAGAGCTTAGTCAGCAAGGTCAAATCGTGAATCAGTTAATCGGTTGACCGGTTAATCGGGAGCTATTCCCATCTGACAGCGTCTTTACCGATTTGCCGAGTAACTGATTCACCGATCAACTTGCTTTACCTGACCAGTTCCGCCAGTTGCGTCTGGTGCAAGATGGTCTGCTGTCTTGCGGGGCCCACGCTGATGATGCCGATGGGCCGGCCGATCAGGTCCGACAGCCGCTGCACGTAGGCCTTGGCATTGGCCGGCAGTTGGTCGAAGCTCTGCGCCTGGCCGATCTCCTCGCCCCAGCCGCTCATGTCCTCGTACACGCACTGGACCTGCGCCAGCACCGCCGGCGAGGGGTTAAACTCCTCCAGCAGCCGCCCCTGGAAACGGTAGCCCGTGCAGATGCGGACCTTCTCGAAGCCCGACAGCACGTCCAGCAGCATCAGGGCGATCTCGTCCACACCGGAGAGGTCGGCGGCGTAGCGGACGGCCAGGGCGTCAAACCAGCCGCAGCGCCTCGGCCGGCCGGTGGTGGTGCCGTACTCGCGCCCGCGCTGGCGGATGCGCTGGCCGGTTTCGTTTTCCTGTTCGGTGGGGAAAGGCCCCGAGCCCACGCGGGTGCTATAGGCCTTGGCCACTCCCAGCACGCAACCGACGGCCTTGGGAGGCACGCCCGCCCCGGCCGGCACGCCGGCGGCGGTGACTGACGAACTGGTCACGAAGGGATAGGTGCCGTGATCCACGTCCAGCAGGCTGCCCTGGCCGCCTTCAAAGCAGATGCACTGGCCGTCGCGGCAGGCCGCTCGAAGCAAGGCCCCGGTATCGGTGATCATTTCCGCCAATCGCCCTCGGTAGCCGGCATACTCAGCCGCAATGGCGGCGGCATCCAGGGGCGGCGCGTCGTACAGGGCCTTGAAGGTGGCGTTCTTGACGGCGGCGATGGCCGAAATCTTCTCGGCCAGGGACTTCTCGTCCAAGAGGTCGGCGGCGCGCAGGGCGGTCCAGCGCATGGCCTTGTCGGCGTAGCAGGGGCCGATGCCGCGGGCGGTGGTGCCGATCTTGCGCGATTCGCCCAGGGCCGCCTCCGCCAGGCGGTCGGCCAGCTTGTGCCAGGGCATCACCAGGTTGGCGGCGGCGGAGATGAAAAGATTCTCCTTGCCGACGCCCACCCCGCGGGCGCGCAGGGCGTCCATCTCCTCCAGCGCCACCGGCGGGTCGAACACCACGCCGTTGCCGATGACGTTCCGCGTGCCCGGGTGCAGGATGCCCGAGGGTATCAGGTGCAAGGCGTATTTCTGGCCGTCGACCGTGACCGTGTGGCCGGCGTTGGCCCCGCCGCAGTACCGCGCCACGTAGCGGCAGTTGCGGGCCAGGGCGTCCACGATCTTGCCCTTGCCTTCNNGGCTAAATTCTGGCCGGCCCTGTGGGCCTGGATGAGCCTCTGCCTGCGCCAGCCTGCATTTGCCCGGATCCTCCCATGGCCCTGCAGGGGCCGCTCAAGCCGCGCCAGGTGCGTGTCCATTTGTGCGTACAGGCCGGAAACGCTTTCCACTCATGATGTTGCCACCCAATCTTAAACCGCTATAAATGGCTTATAATACTTGAGTTATGTCAGTAGTGCGGGATTGTATGGCAAGAAGCGTCTTGTTCCCCTTGTCCGCCCCAGCGGCGAAAGTGGCTGTTTTTCGGGCATTTTCAGGCATCATGCTGAAGGCTGCCGATTTAGATGGGATGGCCCTGCCGGGGGGCGTTTATTGTATTGACATGTTTGCCAGTCCAGAGTATAATTCTCGTCTGCGGCTGGAGCCTTTATCCATGCTCTACCGGCCTTGACCGCTAAGGAATATGTATGCCGGCTCTTTTTATCTGTTCTCTAGCTCAGACCGCTTTGCCTGTTCGCTAATCATGATCTCTACTGCGTGTTGCTGTTGCGATAAAGTGAGGAAGGGTTGTAGCCTTGTCCTGTGTGTTTTTTGACAGATCCGAGCAGTTTCACTTAGAAAAGGAGAAGTCGAGATGATACGAAGTGCACTTCTGGTTATTCTATTGGCCGTGATGGCGGCCCCCGCCATGGCGGCGGACGATACCTGGTTGGGTGTGAACACCACTTGGAACGATGGGCCTAATAACTGGAGTTTGGGCACTCCTCCGGCCTATGACCTGACCACGGACGTCGCCGTCTTCACCGGCGCCCTGACGCCCGCCCAGCCCACGTTCTTCTTGCATGTGCTCGGCGCCGATCCGTCTATGGAGGTGTCAGGCCTCAGGTTTGAAAGCGCCGGCTGGACCGTTACCTTCCCCGGCTGGACCGGCATCGGTACCAACGGCGTGACTGTTGCTGACGGCGCAGGGGCGGTTACCTTGACCTCCTCACAAGCAGACCAGGCAGCCATCATGACTTCCTCTCCCGAGACCTGGTACGTGGGGACCGGAAGCACCCTGACCGTCGGCGGTTGGGCGTCCATATACACCAGTTCCCCCCTTATCAAGACCGGCGCCGGAACGCTGCAGCTTTTCGGAAACTCCCGAGATGGCAGCGATCTGCAATTCCAGCAAGGCCCGGCCGAGGTCAGCAAGACTGCGTATAACTACCTCACTGGGAGCATCACGGTCGGCACCGTTTCCACCACCGCCACTTTGACCAACAAAAACCTCACTGGCGTGGAAACTGACGTCCTTAGCGACGACGCCATCCTCACCATCAACGCCGGCAGTACCGTTGATTCAACCCTGGGCGGTCTTGGTTGCAGCACGGTGAACATCAACGGCGGAAGTTTGATCCTGGGCACGGCCTATTTTAATGGAGGTGGACAGGCTGTTGGCGTGTCGGTGTTTGGCAAGGGCTACTACTACGGCGGCCCGGTACAAGCATCGGCGGGCACCATCACCATGGCCGGCGGCAGCATTACGGGCACCCCCACCACGGACAGTGGCTCGTTTGCCAATTGCATTCAGTTGCTCGGACCGGCCATCAACGCCACCGCCGGCACCTCCACCATCAACCCGATGGTTTACTGGGTTGGCGGCGCCTCTGCCGGGCCGGGAGCTACCCCTGCCCTGCAGCCCCACGTTGTGACGGTTGCTGGCGGCGCGACCCTGAATCTCGCCGGCGGCATCGTCAACGGCATATGGAGCGTGGATGCTAATGATCAGCAATTCGTGAAGGAAGGCGCTGGCACCGTGGCCATCGGCGGCAACATCCAGTGGCAGGGCAGCATGACCCTAAACGGCGGCACGTTGCTGTACAACGGCACCCTTAACGAGTCTACCGCCACGTTCAACCTGGCCAACACTTGGGAGTGGGACTGGATATCCAGTCGCAACCTGAATGTCGTGGTCAACAACACCGCCACCCTGGGCGGCACCGGCAACATCAAACTGGGCGGCGCCAACAGCATCACCGTCAATGCCGGCGGCACGATCAGTCCGGGCGCCAGCGTAGGCACCCTGACCGCCACCGGCGGCTCGGTCCTCATGGGCGGCGTGGCCACTCCGGCCAAACTGCTCAATGAGATCGACGCCTCCGGCAGCGACCAATTGGCCATGACCGGCGCCCTGACCCTCAACAACGGTGGCACGACCGAGCTGCAACTCAGCCTGCTGAACCACTTTAGCGCTACTGGAACCGGCCCCTACACCATCGTCAACGGTTTCTCCAGCCTGACCGGCACCTTCGCCAACGCGGCGGGCGTGAGCGGCAGCGGCAGAGTTGACCTGGGCTTCAAGGGCTGGGAAGGCGTCATCACCTACAACGCCACGGACATCGTGCTGTCAGACCTGGTCATGAACGGCGATACCAATGGCGACGGCATCGTGAACTTCGCCGACTACGGCAACCTCACGAACAACTACAACGCTCCGGGCGACCGCAGCACGGGCGACATGAATGGCGACGGCATCGTGAACTTCGCCGACTACGGCATCCTCACGAACAACTACGGCGTCGCCACTCCGGAACCGGCAAGCCTGAGCCTGCTGGTGCTGGGCGGCCTGGCCCTGATCCGTCGTCGCAGGTAGTTCTTTCGGACGTGATTGCCCCGGTTGGTTTGGGGCTTTTGAAGGCTGACCGAAGGTGGCGGGACAAGTTCCCGCCACCTTCTTTATTGCCCAGGCCCGCCCACCCGCGGGCGTGCCCAGTTGTAGGTCGGGCATGCCTGAGCGACATCCGGCAGCGGGCAAGGCAAGGCGTCGGGCAGGCATGCCCGACCTANNACGATCTTGCCCTTGCCTTCATCGCCCCACTGCAGGCCGACGACCGTCACATTCTGATTCTTCACCGGAATTAACCTGCCTAACAAGCGTTGTTCGTAGTTCGTAGGTCGGGCATGCCTGCCCGACACCCACCGCCCAGCCAAGCAAGATGTCGGGCAAGCATGCCCGACCTACACGACTGGAAAGATCCTGCCTACTAAGCCTAGGGAATGCTCAACAACCGCTTAAGGATATACGAAAGGAAGGGGGAATAAAAGTGGGCAGCAGTTCGTAGGTCGGGCATGCCTGCCCGACATCCGGTTCTTATGCTACTCTGTCTCTAGGTATTCCACGTCGTGCGGAAGCTCCACGTGGCCGCACCAATCCTGATCATATTCTCCCATTCGCAGGTACCTGTGAAAGCTCGACCATGGCCATTCGACGGGCCGCCCAACCAAGCCGTGCTTGACCGGGTTGGAATGTATGTAATCCAGTGAAGCTTGTAGTCCTTCGCATCCCTGATGGTGTGTTCCCAGAATCGCGGCTGCCATATCCCGCGATAACCCTTGCGCTGGCGACCCTGGCTGACAGAGCCCTCCTGGCCGCCGGCGGCCAGGAATAGGTCCGTGAAGTTTCGCTTGATGCCTGCGACGCGGATGGAATAATTCTCCTGGCCCGGGGGAAGCCTCATGAGCAGGTGAAAGTGTTCCGGCAGGAGCACGAAGGCGGGCAAGTCGAAAGGGCGGCGTTGCCCAGCGTCGCGCAGGGCCTGGCGCAGGCAAAGGCGGCCCCGGCCCGTGGAAAGCAAAGGCCGACGGCCGTTGGTGACGACCGTGATGAAGAATGTCCCGCCCGCAATTCGGTTGCGCCGATAGAACATGCCCGGCCCTCTATCGCCGGCCAGAACCTACCGGCGGTAAGAGGAGTTATCAAGACGATTGGCCAGGCCAAAGACAACACCGGATGTCGGGCAGGCATGCCCGACCTACGGCTAGTGCAACGCGACCTAAGTCCGGCTTGCCGGCGTGCCCGCGGCCGCTCGGCGGGTTTGGCGGGGGTGCACGCGTCTCCCAAGAAAGCGTTTACCTTGGCCGCGGCCGGCAGTACAATAGCCGCCGGTTTGGCCGGCAGTTGGCGCCGGCCATTGAAGTTGGGAGACAGGCAGAAGTGGCACCGGTAGAACCTCAACCAATCGACCAGCACGATCAGCACTCCAACCGTCACGGCAAGGAGCCCCGGCTGCACAAGTATTTCCGGGCCATGGTGCGGGCCCAGGCCAGCGACCTGCACTTCAAGGCCAACACGCGCCCGCACCTGCGGCTCAATACCCGCATCCGCCCGGTGGAAGGGGCGCCGCTTTCGGGCGACGAAATCGAAGCCCTGGCGATGGAGATACTTACGGACAGGCAGAAGGCATTTTTCGCCGAGCGCGGGTCCATCGACGTGGCCGAGGAGTTGGAAGCATCGGACCGGTTCCGCATCAATATCTTCCGCCAGCGTGGCGAGGTTTCCATCGCCTGCCGCCGCGTCAGCCGGATCATCCCCGACTTTGACAAGCTCCACCTGCCGATGTCGGTCCGCAAGATTGCCGATATCCATAACGGCCTGGTGCTGGTAGCCGGCCAGACCGGCGCCGGCAAAAGCACCACCATCGCCTCCCTGCTGGAGTACATCAACCAGACTCGGCCATGCCACATCGTGACGCTGGAAGACCCCATCGAGTACCTGTATGAGGACAAGAAGGCCCTGGTCAACCAGCGCGAGATAGGCATCGACGTGACGGATTTCGAGGCCGGCCTGAAGTACCTGATGCGCGAGGACCCCGACGTGGTGCTGATCGGCGAAATGCGCGACCGCGAGACGTTCCAGGCGGCGTTGCAGGCGGCCGAGACGGGGCACCTGGTATTCGGCACGATACACTCCTCCACCGCCAGTTCCACCATCGGGCGAATCCTGGACCTTTTCCCGCCCGAGGCGCGCGACCTGGCGCGGCAGGGAATGGTTTTCAACCTGCGGGCGATCGTCTGCCAGCGGCTTTTGCCCTGCCTGGTGGAGGGCATCGACCGCGTGCCGGCGGTGGAAGTGCTGCTGATCAACCCGGCGGCGCGGCAGGTGCTGGCCGAGGGGCGCGACGCCGAGTTGGCCGACGTCATCCGGGCCAGCGAGCACGAGGGCATGCAGGATTTCAACATGTCGCTGCTGAAGCTGATCGAGAATGACCTGATCGACCCGAAGGTGGCTTACGAGATCTCACCCAACGGCGACGAGTTGCGGATGATGCTGATGGGCATCTCGGGTTCGCGCGGCGGGGCGGGGCGGTGAGGGTTGGGCGCCGGAGAATACATCGCAAACACAGAGGCAGGCGGACTCAAGGCAGGATGCGGGAAGACAGCGGCCCGATGCCGTTTGCCCCGCCTCCGCTTGGCGGCCGCTGTGGCGAGTTGGAGTTGGAATGAACGAATTTGGCGGTCTTAGCGTGCTGGCCTCCCTGAATGGCGGCTATTTCTCGGACCTCAAGCTTGTCTTTGTTCTGGTGCTGGTGTTGCCCTGGGCCTACGCCAGCGGCTGGATGTACCGAGACAGCCCGCGCGTGCACACCCCCCAGATGCTCTGGAGCGGGCTGACGATGGCGGCCGGAACCCTGGGCGTGCTGCTGTGGCTGCTGATGCCGTACTACGCCCTGGGGTTGGCATTCTACATGGTCCTGACGGGTAGCGTGATCGGCAGCTACATAGTGCACCGCAACAAGCGGGTGGTGGCCTCGGCCAGGGTGCTGACGGCGGAGCACTTCAAGCGGCTGATGGAAAACAAGCGCCGTTCCTCTAATCCGGTGGAAGTGGTGCAGAAGCTCAAGCTTTACGATTCGATAGGCCGGCCGGTGTTCACCTCCGCCACCGAGAGCGACGATCAGCGAAGGGCGTACAATCTTGTCCAGAACTTCCTGCACAACGTGGTGCTTTTCCGGGCCAGCGAGGTGGACCTTACGCCCATGGGGGCGCAAACGGCGGTGCGGTTCGTGATCGACGGGGTGGTGCAGAACCGTCCGCCGGCCGACCGGGCCGACGCCGACGTGGTCGTCGATTACGTCAAGGGCCTGGCAGGCATGAACCTGGAGGACCGCCGCCGCCCGCAGACGGGCAAGATCGCCGTGGAGGTGGGGGCGGTGAGCGTGGACGTGACCGTCACTACGGCCGGCACAAGTCACGGGCAGCGGATGCAGTTGAAGATCGTGCAGGAGGCCGCCCGCACCAAACTGGAAGAGCTGGGCATGCCCGGCGAGATGCAGGCGCGGATAGAGGTGCTCAACGGGCGGCCGGGGCTGCTGCTGGTTTCCGGACCGGCCCGCAACGGCGTCACCAGCACCCTGTATTCGCTGCTGAGGCAACATGACAGTTTCACCCTGCAACTGGCCAGTTTGGAAGTGACGCCGACGGTGGAATTGGAGAACGTCACCCAGACCGCCTACAAAGACCAGGTGGAACTGCCGGGCAAACTGGCCTCGGCCCTTCGCCGCGACCCCAATGTGATGATGGTGGACGCCTGCGAGACGGCCCAGGCGGCGGGCATGCTGCTGGAGGCGGCCGGCGAGCGCAACATCCTGCTGGGCGTGCGGGCCGACAGCGCCTTCGTGGCCCTGGCCAAATGGATCAAGGTGGCCGGCGGGGCCGAGAAGGCCGTCGCTGCGCTCAAGGGTGTCACCTGCCAGATGCTGCTGCGGAAACTCTGCCCGGCCTGCAAGGAGGCCTTCCGCCCGGCCAAGGAAATGCTGGTCAAGCTCAACCTGCCGGCCGAGAAAATCGACAAGTTCTACCGCCCGCCCACCAAGCCGCAGGTGGACGAGAAGGGCAATCCCGTCATCTGTCCGACTTGCCGGGGCACCGGCTACATGGGGCGGACGGCGGCCTTTGAACTGCTGGAATTCAACGACGAGATCCGCCAGTTGGTCATCCAGAACGCCCCGCTGGCCCAATTGAAGGCCGCCTGCCGCAAGAGCCGCATGCTCTACCTGCAGGAGCAGGCGCTGCGCAAGGTGATCGAAGGCCTGACCAACATCGAGGAAGTGATTCGGGTATCCAAGGCCAAATAATAAACTGCGGGAAGTCTCAGGTTCCGCCGGTCAATCCCGCAATGGAATCGCGAGGTCGTACATGATCCTGATGATCATTCTGGGCCTGTTCATCCTGGGCGTGGCTTTTTTCCAGGCCATCCAGGGATCTTTCAGCGCCCTGCTGATGGCCGTCCTGACGGTGCTATGCGCCGCCCTGGCCTTCAACTATTACGAACCGCTGGCCAACATGCTGCTGGGCCGGCAGGGGGGCTACGCCCACGGCCCGGTGCTGGTGGCGCTGTTTTTCATTCCCCTGCTGGCGTTGCGGGTGGCGATTGACCGCTACCTGCCCGGCAACGTGAACCTGGGTCTGTGGCCCGACCGGCTGGCCGGTTTTGGCCTGGGGCTGGTGACGGCCTTCATCATGGGCGGCGTGCTGGTGATCGCGATGGAAATGCTGCCTCTGCCGAGCAGTATCGTCACCTGGCAGCCCTACGACGACACCCTCACGGTCAAGGACGAGGGCCCGCCGGCCTGGGCCAGCCGTTTCACCATGGGCGTGATGAAGTATCTCTCCACCAACTCCCTCTCGCCCATTTCCGCCGAGGGCGATCTGGCCGAGGCCCACGACGAAATCGACCTGGAGAACTTCGGCGTGCGCAACCGTCCCGACGGTTCGGAAGTTCGCATTCCGCCCCAGGCCCTGGAGGTGTCCGACGCCTGCGAACTGGTGCCCGACCGGCCCCTGCCGCCCGAGATCAAACGCTTCCTGAACGACATACCCCGCACCGCGCAAATGGATCCCCAGGCGCCCAGCCGGGTGCTGGTGATCCGCTGCTGGGTCAGTTCCGACGCCCGCGATTCCGTGGACAACTACCTGCGCCTGCCGGCCACGCAGTTTCGCCTGATCGACGCTGCCGGCCAGAGCTTCTACCCCGTCGGTTACCTGACCTACTGCGCGAGTTGGCGACTGGAGACGCGGAAGACCGACAAGGGAATAGCCCAGACAACCCAGATCATTGTCTCGCGCCCCGTGGAAGAGGCGGAGCGACTTACGCCGAGTTCGACTCCGACTCCCGGCTCGGCGGAAAGCCAGCCGGCCCAGGCCACCAGCCGGGCAGCCAAAATCGTGCCAGTGGGCAAGCTGGCGGTGGACTGGATTTACCGCATACCGGCCGGCGCCGTGCCCAGCCAACTGGTTTTCCGCCGCGGCGGCGTTGCCGCCGTGCCCATGCCGTCTGTCAACCTGCTGCCCCCGGTCAACTCCACCCGCGGAATTCAATTGGCCTTGCGGCTGAAATCCCTGTTGAACAACACCGCTTTTGAGAAAACCACCCAGGAAGGCCCTTTCCAGGCCGAGAAATTAACCCGCGCCTTCGAATTGCCCGATAACAGGCAATTCCTGCTGCCGCCGCCGCCGTATCCCGAGCCCCTCCGGTCCCTTACTTTCAATGGAGGCAGCGCGGAAATCAAGACTGTCAACATGTTGACCACTTCGGATGCGCTGGAGAAAGCGTCGCCCGAGAGAGGCCAACTGGCGAGGACGTTGGTCCGCCCCGCCGGCGGGTCCATTTATCAGGTGGAATTGAAGGTTTCACCCGAAGCCAAGACCGACCAGGCCAAGCTGCGCAAGCTTTTGCAAATGGGCAAGCCGCAGTTGGCGATCGATGATGGCAGCCGAATCCCCTGCGTGGGCCTGTACTTAAAGTGCGGCCAGGGCAGCGCCGTGACGATCGGGCTGAAATTCGACCTGGCCCAAGAGGCCGCGGCCCTCCCGGATCCGTTCCCCAACCTGATCGCCACCAACTATGCCCAGATCCAGAAGCTGGTGCTGCTTTTCGCGGCCAAGGACAGCCCGCAGCGCACCATTACGGGAATGACTTTCGGCGTGCCGCTGCCCGACGCCCCGGCCGACAGCCCGCCATATGAATTCTTCACCAGCGCGCCGCTGGTCATGGGCGATTAATATCCGGCCCTGACCGCCAATGGCCTGCCCTCCAACTCACTTGGCGCGCTTGTGATGGCGCACCGGCTGGTCCTGCTCCAGCATCTTGCGCCGGCGCAATATATGGTGATAGCTCTGGGCGAAACGGTGGGCCTCGTCGCGCACGCTCTGCAGCAGCCGCAAGGCCGGGTCGTTGCGGGGCAGGGCCAGCGGCTTGCCCCGGCCAAGGATGTGGATCAGCTCTTCCTTCTTGGCCAGCGAGATCATGGTGGGGGGCTTGTGGGGCAGATCGTCGAAGGCCCAACTGGCGGCATTTAGCTGCCCCGTACCGCCGTCGATGAGGATTATGTCGGGGAATATCTCCTCGTCCAGGGCGGCGTGCTTGTAGCGGCGGCAAACCACTTCCCTGATGGCGGCGTAGTCGTCGCCGGCCTGGGCGGTGCGTATGCGGTAGCGGCGATAACCCTGCTTGAAGGGCTTGCCGTCGATGAAGCAGACCAGGGAGCCGGCCGTCTCGCCCCCGCCCAGGTGGGCGATGTCGATGCCTTCGATGGTGCGTTGACGGATGTCGGCCCCCAGCAGTTCGCCCAGCCGCGTCAGGCCCTCTTCGGGGTCCACGAAGAACACCTCGGGCTGCTCGTGCTGGTCGACCAGGCCGCGCTTCTGCAAGCCCTCCAGGGCCTTGAGCTGGTCGCGCAGGGCGGCGGCCCGCTCGTAGTCCTGGCTTTCCGCCGCCCGCTGCATCCGAGCCCTGATCTGCCTGGCCACCGCCGAGCCCTTGCTCTCCAGGAAGCGCAGCAGGTTGGCGATGTCCTTGCGGTAGTCGCCCCGGCTGATCCTGGCGGCGCAGGGCCCGCTGCACTGCTTGATGGGATGGAGAATGCACGGGCGGAAACTGGCCCGGGCGGGGTCGTCCTGGCGGATGTCGAGCTTGCAGGTGCGGAAGCGGAAAACCCGCTGCAATAGCGGTATGGCCGAACGCAGCTCCGCCACCGAAACGAACGGCCCAAACAGCCGCACCCCCTTGGACAAGGGCTGGCGAGTGATCTCCACGGGCGGGAACTCCTGGCCCGTGCCCACCTGCAGGTAAGGAAAACTCTTGCCGTCCTTGAGCCGCTCGTTGAACCGGGGCTGGATGTCCTTGATCAGCCGGTTTTCCAGCAGCAGGGCGTCCACCTCGTTGTCGCAGACCAGGAAATCCAGATCCGTGGCCAGTTCGACCATGCGCTGAGTTTCCGGCCCGCGCGAGGCCAGCAGGTTGGCCGAGGGCTGGAAATAACTGGCCACGCGGTCGCGAAGGCTTTTGGCCTTGCCCACGTACAGCACCCGTCCGGCGGCGTCCTTGAACAGGTACACCCCCGGGGCATCGGGCAACCCGGAAAGCTTCCGCATCAGGCGGTCTTTGGATTTGGCCTGGTCCATGTTTCCTTGCACGAATCGCGCCCGGCGCCGAACGTCCGGCTTGGCTGAGAACATTATAATCCACTGCGCCTAAAATGTTTGCCTGCGGGAACCTTGCGAAGGGTTGTGCGTCTGTTATCTTGGCTCCGTCTAGGTCAAAGACCTTGGACAAGCCGGGGCAGGCGTATGAGCAGAGTCGTGTTGATTGCCGCGCTGCTGGCTGGGTGCACGGCTCTAAGGTCTGCACTGCCGGGAACGGGGCCCTACCCCAGCCAGTTTCTGCGGGCGATGGGCATCCGCCTGCCGGTGCCGAAGGCCTTGCCCGTGACCTTCAGCACGGGAGCGGCCTGGCGGCGCTTGTACTCCGCCGTGGTCACCAGGCGCAGCACCCGCTTGACCACGGCGGGGTCGAACCCCTCGGCCACGATCTCGTCGGCGTCCATCTCCAGCTCGATGTAGCGGTGGAGGATCGCGTCCAACAGGTCGTAGGGGGGCAGGCTGTCCTGATCGGTCTGGTTTGGCCGCAGTTCCGCCGAGGGCGGCTTGGTGAAGGTGTTTTCTGGGATTCGCGGCCCGCGCGCCTGGTTGAGATGTCGGGACAGCTTGTACACCAGGGTCTTGGGCACGTCGCCGATGACGGCCAGCCCGCCGGACATGTCGCCGTACAGGGTGCAGTAGCCGGTGGCCAGTTCGCTCTTGTTTCCGGTGGCCAGGGCCAACTGGCCGCAGGCGTTGGAGTAGGCCATGATCAGGTTGCCCCGGATGCGGGCCTGGACGTTCTCGTCGGCGATGCTCCGGCCATACTCGGGCATGTTAGGGCCCAGCAGTTCCTGGTAGGCCTTGTGGATGGATTCGATCGGCAGGACCTTCAGGCCGATGCCCAGGTTGCCGGCCAGCGCCTTCGCGTCGGCCAGGCTGTGTTCGCTGGAGAAACGCGAGGGCATGGCCAGGGCCAGGATGTTCTGCGGGCCCAGGGCGTCGGCCGCCAGCGTGGCCACCAGGGCCGAATCGATCCCCCCCGACAGCCCCAGCACCACCGACTTGAACCCGCACTTGCGGCAGTAATCCGCCAGGCCAAGCTGCAGGGCCCGGGATAGCTGCTCCATGTCGGGTAGCGCAGCCGTCTCGGTTGTGTTTTCTGCTGTCACATGCGGGACGCCTGTGCTACCCAGGTCCACGATCAGCAGGTCTTCCTCAAAACTCTTGGCTCGCCCCAGCACCCTGCCGTCGCCGGCGACCACCATGCTGGAGCCGTCGAAGATCAACTCGTCGTTGCCGCCCACCTGGTTGACGTAGACGATGGGCAGATGCGTCCGCAGGGCCTGGCGGCGGACCAGTTCCTGGCGGGTGGCCAGCTTGCCCAGTTGGAAGGGGCTGGCCGACATATTGATGATGACCCCGGCGCCGGCCCCGGCCAGTTGAGCCAGCGGGTCTTCCTGGTAGAGCGGCCTTCCCAGGGCGGGGCGGTCCCACAGGTCCTCGCAGATGGACACGCCCAGGCGCACGCCCGCCAGGTCCATTGGCGCCGGCGCCGGGCCGGGCTCGAAGTAGCGGGTCTCGTCGAAGACGTCGTAGGTCGGCAGCAGGGTTTTGACGTGCACGCCGGCCACGCGCCCGCCGGCCAGCAGGGCAGCGGCGTTCTGCAGCGGCCGGCCGGGAAGCCGGTCGTTGGGCCGGACATAACCCACCAGGGCCGCGATTCCCGTGCACTGCCGCGACAAGTCCTCCACCGCCGATACGGCGGCGGCCACGAAACCTTTCCGCCCCAGCAGATCCCGCGGCGGATAGCCCGTCACCGCCAGTTCCGAAAACACCACCAACTGGGCCCCCTGCCGGGCGGCGCGGGCGATGCACTGGGCCATCTTCTGGCAGTTGCCGGGAATGTCGCCGACGGTCGGATTGATCTGGGCCAGGGCGATTCTCATGGTCGTTCCTGTCTGCTGAACGGAAAAGATTGAACCACAAAGAGCACAAAGAACAAGATGCAAAGCTGAAAGCTAAAAGCTAAAAGCTGAAATACAAAGATTGGCGATCGCGAGCCTTGGCATCCTTCTTTCAGTTTTCAGCTTTCAGTTTTTCTGGTTCAGAGCCCGACCGATTCCGCCTGAATCGCCGAGGGTCTATGCCCAACTGGCTGACCTTGTAGCGGATGATGCGGGGAGTGGAGCCCAAATCCTTGGCCGCCCGGGCCATCGAGCCGTCGCAGCGCTTGAGGGCGTCGACTATCAGGTCGCGCTCGAACAGGGCGACCCGCTCAGCCAGCGTCCCTTCCCCGACGGTGTCGGAGGCGTCGGACGTCTGCAGCGAGGGCGGCAGGTGGTGGGCGTGAATCACCCCGTCGGTCGACAGCAGCACTGCCCGCTCGATGCAGTTCTCCAGTTCGCGGACGTTGCCCGGCCAGTGATAGGCCGCCATCATGTTGATGGCCGGGGTGCTGATGCGGCGGACGTCCTTGCCCATCTTGCGGCTGTGGCGCTCGACGAAGTGGTCGGCCAGCAGCAGGATGTCGCCCTTGCGGTCGCGCAGCGGCGGCAGGAAGAGGGGGAAGACGTTCACGCGGTAGTACAGGTCGTTGCGGAATCGGCCGTCGGCGACGGCTTTCTCCAGGTCGGCGTTGGTGGCGGCGACGATCCGCACGTTGGCCTTGAGCGTGGCGTTGGAGCCGACACGCTCGAACTCCCGCTCCTGCAGCACGCGCAGCAGCTTGACCTGGGTGGCGGGGGAGAAGTCGCCCACCTCGTCCAGGAAGAGCGTGCCGCCCTCGGCCTGTTCGATGCGCCCCTTGCGGCTCCGCAGGGCGCCGGTGAAGGCGCCCTTCTCATGGCCGAACAGCTCGCTCTCCAGCAGGCCCTCGGGCAGGGCGGCGCAGTTGACGCGGACGAAGGGGCCTTTGGAGCGCGGGCTGGAATAGTGGACGGCATGGGCCACCAGCTCCTTGCCCGTGCCTGACTCGCCGCGGATGAGCACCGTGGTGTCGCTGGCGCTGACCTGGTGGATGGCGCGGTAGACGTCGCGCATGGCCGAGGACGCGCCGATGATGTTCTCCGGGCGGAAGCGGTCTTCCAGCTCGCTGCGCAGGCGGGTATTCTCCTTCTCCAACTCGTCGCGCTGGGCGGCGGCCGAGCGGCGGGCCTGTACGTCGTTGGCTATCAGGCTGGCCACGATGGACAGCGTGCGGACGTCCTCCTCCAGGGCGGCAGACTCGTCAAACAGCCGGTCGGCCGAAAGGGCCCCGACCACCTCGCTGCCGATGGTGATGGGCACGCAAATGAAGCTGATTTCCTGCTTGGAAAGCTTACGCCGGTGCAGGCGGTCCAGGAACAGCGGTTCCTGGCTGACGCGCGGCACCACGGCGGGCTTGCCCATCTGCACCACCCGCCCGGTGATGCCCTCGCCCTTGCGGTAGCGGACGCTGCGGCGCTGGCTCTCGCTGGTCTCCAGCCCCACCTCCACGTGCAATTCCTGGCCGTCGGGCGAGAGCAGCACCACCGTGCCGCGGGTCATGCCCATCTCCTGCCGCAGCACGTCCAGCACTTCCTGGAGCATGGTCTTCTGGCGGGCGCCGGAGGAAATGATCCGGCTGATGCGGTAGAGCGCCTCCAGTTCGCGGGCGTGGCGGCCCTGAAGTTGTCCTGCTTTCTGGGTCATGCGCTTTTCCAACAATGCCTGGGCGAGGGCCCTCTGCCGCGATCTCAAGAGAGCCACGACAAATATGGCACAATCCGCCATCGCTGTAACAAGAATGTAGTGTATTTTCCGAACCTCTGGGCAGCAAGTATTTTGTGAAAAAATATCTAACATGAAGGCGTGTAATCAGTTGTGCTAATGTCGGATCTTCTGGCACGCGGCGTGCATATGCAGGCGGGCATGGTGGGCGCCGAAAATGGCAAACTGCACGACGAGCATGTGACGGCCATGGAGATGCGGCGATTACGCCGCTGGAGGAACGGCATTGGGCAACAGGATCCAACGCCGGCGGGCGCCGCCCTCGCACTTGCCTCTGCGTGCCAAACCCATTCGCCGGCGGCGACAGATCCCACCGCCTTTGCCTGCGATTGGTCGCTGGAATCCAAAGGAGACCCGGCTTGACGAATCTTGCTTGTGGCCTGCTTGGAGAAATCAGCAGCGGCGACACCGCCTTCGTGCTGATTTGCGCGGCGATGGTGATGCTGATGACCCCCGGCCTGGCGTTCTTCTACGGCGGCATGGTCCGGCGGAAGAATATCCTGGGCGTGCTGATGCAGTGCTTCGTGGTGCTGTGCGTGCTCTCGCTGCAGTGGGTGCTGGTGGGATACAGCCTGAGCTTTTCCGAGGGCAACGGCTTCATCGGCTCGTTGAAATGGTTCGGGCTGAGCGGCATCGGAGTCGATCAGCCCAGCCCCTACGCCCAGGGCATTCCGCACCTGGCCTTCGTGCTCTTCCAAGGCATGTTCGCGGTGATCACGCCGGCCCTGATCGTGGGCGCCTTTGCTGAGCGGATGAAGTTTTCCGCCTTCCTGGTCTTCACCCTGCTGTGGGCGACGCTGGTGTACGANNCAACGCCGGCGTGGCCGCCCTGGTCACCGCCCTGATCATCGGGCGGCGCAAGGGTTATGACCATCGGCCGACGCCGCCGCACAATCTGCCCTTCACCGTGTTGGGGGCGGCGCTGCTGTGGTTCGGGTGGT
>PMYM01000038.1 GCA_003171235.1 Phycisphaerales bacterium
TCTGGACCACTTCAAGCAGGTCAACGATACGCACGGTCATCAGGCCGGCGATGCGGTCCTGACGCACGTGGGCACGTTATTGAAAGGCCGCCTCCGCGCCAGCGACATCACGGCTCGTTACGGCGGCGAGGAGTTCCTGGTGGTCTTGGCGGACCCGAATCCCGAGGGCACCGTCACGCTGGCCGACGACCTGCGGCGACTGGTCGAGCAGAACCCAGCCGAGTACGGCGGCCGGCCGATCCCGGTAACCGCCAGCTTCGGGGTCGCCATCAGCCTCATGAACACCGAGGAGGCGGTCCAGGAGTGCATCGGCAAGGCCGACGCGGCCCTCTACGCCGCCAAGGCACTGGGACGCAACCGGGTGGTGAGCTGGGAGCAGTCTTTCCGCGAGGCCGACGAATCTGCCAGGACCCTCATCCAGCAGGCCTGCGCCTCCCGGCGCCCGGCGATTCGCAGCGCCTGATGTAACCTAGGCTGGCGGCGCATCGGTAGCGACCGGTTGGCGGCGTCAACGAGGTCCAGGCGGGTGTAGGTATTTACTGTCGGGTGAGTTATCCAGCCGTTAAGGCAGCCGGCACGGCCGGGGCGTCCAGGGCGGGCAACCTGCCTATGGCGTCGATCTCCCGTTCGCGCAGGACGTGGCTGTACCGGTCCATGGTGAGGGTGATCGTCGAATGCCGGGCCAGTAGCTGGGCCACGCGCGGATGCACGTCGGCCTCCACCAGGAACGAGATGAAGGAATGTCGCAGGGCGTGCCAGTCGGCATACTTACCGGCCTCGTCCCGGTAGGGGATGCCCGCCGCCTTCAGGTCGGCCTGGAGCATGCGGCGAGCCTGGTACTTCGAGATGGGGAATAGGTGGCTGCCGGCGGGCAGACCGCTGGAGTATTGCTGCATGGCCGCGGCCATCGCTGGCCTGAGGGGGAGTCTGTCGGCGCGGCGGTGCTTGCTGTAAGCGGCCTCTACGGCCACGATCGTGCCCTGGATGGAACTGGGGGTCAGGCTAAGCAGTTCGCGCTCCCGCAGGCCGGTTTCCATGGCCAACTGGTAGGCCAGGGCGCGGGCGCCGCCGTCCAGGCCGGCCCGCACGGGGCCGCCCCTGGTGGCCTCCAGCAGGGCGCGGGCCTCTTCCTCAGTCAACGCCCGCCGGTCGTGCCGCCGGTCAAGCCTCACGTTCAGGCCGGTCGTTCCAGTCAGCGGATTGTCCGTCGCCCGCCGGTCATTCACCATCCAGCGGCAGAACTGCCTGATGGCCTGCAGGTAGAAGTTGAAGGTTTGGTTGGAAATGCCCCGCCGCTGCGCCGTGCCTTGCCGAAGCTGGCCCAGGAACCCAAGAACCGCAGAGCCGCTGATCTGCCTGTAGCTATTAAACCCGCAGGCACCGGCAATCCTGCTGGCGCGCCTGTGTATCACGTCGGCGTGGAATTGCGTATCGCCTTTGTCCAGCAGCACATCCCGCCAATCCTCAAGGTGCTGGGGCAGAGGCTTGACCTGCTGGAACCTCTGGAGAATCTGGAATTTCACCAATTGCCTAGCGATCCGTTCGGGCAGGGTCTCCAGCCACCGGCAAGTCTCGGGGTCAACCAGGCCGGCTGCGCTGTGGACCAGGAGGCGCTGCACCCGCCGCTCCAGCTCAAGGCTGGCCGCCTTATCCCGAAAAGCCGTCAATTCGCGCGCCCGACCCGAACAATCGCGGAAGCGAATTGTCCAGGTGGCCACCCGGGCCAGACGATGGCCCCGGCGCTGCCGATATTTCCGCTTTCGTAAACTCATGCTCGCCATCAAAACAGTGGCCCATAACCCGACACAATTTTCCGCAGCCTAAAATCAACCCTGCGCCGGCCATTGACCGCGCGGCGGGCAGGCGGCGTCTACCCAGGCCTTCACCTCCGCCACCCGCCAGCGGACACACCGGCCCAGGTGAATGGGGCGGGGGCCCAGCCGGCCAGTGGCGCTTAACTTCCACACCGTATTGCGTGACAGGCCAAGCAACGCCGCCAGGCCGCGGGCGTCGATCAGTAATCCAGCCTCCAGGCACGCGGATATATGATTTGGTCTGTTCTTGCCGCCGCGCATATCAAATCCTCCTCGGCCTGTGGACCGTGCCGCTCTATGTTGTGCATCAGGGCCAGTACGACCTCCGGCTTGTCGGCCAGCACTTGGTAGCCGCGTTTAATGAGGGACTCGCGCAGGGCGACATATCGCTTGTACCGATCCGGGTCCACCGCCGGCTCGGCCGGCTGTTGTCGAAGGACTTCCATGATCTGCTCTTTGTGTGCGCGAACGCGCAAAACCATGCCCAGCGATAATTTCGACTTTGGCTTAATCTTCAGATCGTGTTTGTCCAACCGGATCTTCAGGCCCAGAAGGGCAAGATCCGCCAGGACCGCGATGGCGCAGCCGTTCAGCTCCATCAGATGGTCACCTCGTCGTCAGCATTACCTTGGTCTTCCTTGTCTGGTGGCGCCGGAGTACCGCGGGAGCCGTCATGGCCGTCACTGTCGTCACTGGACAGCCCGGCGGCCGGTGTGCCTGGTTCGGTCGCCTTGTTCGGTCCCGTGTCGGCTATGTCGGCAGTGACGGCTTCCCCGGGATGTTTGCGGAGGACCACGGTCCGGCAAAGTCCGCTGCGGGTTTCGTGGAAGTCTATGCCCATTGCCTGCAGACTGGGTTGCACATCAAATATCCGCCGGGTAACCCAATTGGCGTCCTTTGGCCAGTACTGCGAACGGGTGTCAATCCCTGCCGCCTGGGCAACATCGTTCAGGTTGCCCAGCAGTTCCGCGGGGGTTCCCTCCCATTCACTCCGGGGCGCCATGAATGCCAAGACTGCCTGGGCAACAAGGCTTGCCTCCACGGCCGCCTGATGCTGCCGGCATACGTTGCGGGCGTACGCCTCAAGGAAAGACTTGGCACCAAATCCCATGGCCTCCGCCGCCGCCGCGCCCCACCGCACAAAATCCGCAAGGCGAGGCAGGGCGGGCAGATTCAGGCCCGGCAATAGCTCCATCGCCTTGGCCAGGGTCTCCAGTATCCCGCCGAGGATTCGCGGCCTGGCCTCTGCGAACTGGGCCCAGAGGCCCTCTTCATCTCTGCGCTGGCCAGGCAGCAGTGGGTCCAGCCGCAGTATCAGCGCCCGATCCAGCAGATCTGGGCGGCCTGTCACCAAGTTGATCCCGGCTAGGCCGACGATCCTTTGGTACTCAAAGACGGTGGAATCCTCGTTGGTGTAGTAGGTTCGCGTCGACCAGCCTTCCCCCGTGACGGCCCTGCACAGTGCATCCGACAGCCACCCCGGCACGCTGGTGATGTTGTCGAAGAAGAGAGCCCGGTTTTGCCATGCCGCCAGGGCAAACTCACCAAGATCCTTGACCCCGCCGCGCACTTCCACCCGCGAAGGGTCCAGCAATCGCTTGACGATCTTCAAGAGCGTCGTCTTGGCTGCCCCATGTACCCCGTGCACGATCAGCGCCGCAACGGGCACGTCCGGGATCATCGCTGCGACGAGATAGCAAAGCAGCAATAGTTGGTCGTCTTTGCCGGAAATGTTCATAAATTTCAGGACTTCACGTATATCCCCGCCCCTGACCGGCTCAGGCAGCGCCCCCTGGTGCTGAAAATACCTGAACAGGATCGGCGGCTCCGCCGCCACTTCCCAACTGCCAGGGGTGATCTTGACGGCGCGGAAGCCGTCGAGGTCCAGCCAGATCGCGTCCTTCACCTGCGCGCACCTGATATGCAGGTCATGCTGAGGCCGTTGGAATAGCGCCAGTCCGGCCAGGGTCGTTGTCACTGCGCCGAGTGTTTCCTTGCCACAGGCCTGGCGGAGGCTGAGAAACGCCTGCTGTGACAGCCAGTGCTGGAAGTTTTTGCTCGCCAGCTGAACGATGCGCCGGCCGCCCTCCAGTGGCACTACCGCATAGGCCTCCTGCCGCTGGTCATGGAACAGTTTGGCCCCAGAATTTAGGACCAGATCCACCAACCTGGTGGCTTGGCCACCGTGCTGGTCTTGTTGGCCCGGTGGATAGCGACACACGCTGGCGGCGATCCTCGCCACCTCGGCGTCAGGGAGTGGCGGCCGGTACCGCTGGCGGTTTTCCTCCAGCAGCGCCGCCCTGATCGCGTCCTCCCCCATTCCCTGGCGGCGTTTCGACCCAGCTATGGAGGTTAACGCGTCGTTCCTCCGGCCTTCAGTGACAAAATCACGCCCCGCCGTTTGCTCGGGGGGCTGTTTTCGTCCCCGTAATCGACCCAGCATCCACTCGGGCACAGCCGCAACTCCCGCCTCGGTCGGCGAGCAGTGCGTCTCCCACCGGTATCGCTGGCCGCTGGCATGCAGGCTTGGAGGAGCTACGACGTACCCGCCCTCAGCCTTAACGTCCAAACCGCGATCAAGAGCATTGGCAGTGCCCTTGATCCGGCAGTGCGGGGATGCAAAGTAGAAGTGCTGCCCACCGCCACCGGTAACGCATTTGACGGTTTCGGGCAAGGCGCCGCACTCTGTCTCAAGGGCCTTCAGCGCATCGGCGCCTCCGTTCCGTGGGTCAACGTCCAAGACAAGTAGGCCGCCGTCCGCGCCGGTGAGAATACCAATGTTCGCCTTTGGCCATTTCGCCCACCACTGACGAACCGTCCTTTCGTCGGTAGTGGCATCCTTGAGCCCGTGGGCGGTTCGAGGGTGTTTGCCGGCGCTGGAACAGCCAGCTTTGTCGCAGGTGCAACGCCCATCGCCAACGCTGTGCAACGGCAGCACAGACCAGCCGCGATTGGCGTAGCCCAGTGCGGCCGTGAGGAGTTCATTCCTGCAGTTCGCCATTGTTCAGTCCTTCCCGACTCCGAAAGCCGCCCACCTGATGTACGGCGGCATTCCTTTGGATCGTCACGGCGTATCGACAGCGCCATCGTCTACCTACAATCACAAGTGAGGGTCTCAGCCAATTTCACGAAGTTTGGTTTCTTCGGCGGCAGGTATCTACTGCGGCGCAACAGACTCGGGTATCCCCTTGTTTCTCGGGACGTTACGTCGCGATGCGACTAGCCTACGGTACGAATTGAGTAGGTATGTGTTTCTGGCGTGCTTGTTAGTCATTGAATAATTAATGTAACGCATATAAAGGGAAGGCCACTTCCATGAGACCAAACGGCCTACCAGGGGCATTGGCGTGGCGTCGGCGAGAGGCGATGGACTTGATTGACCAAGGCATGAGGCCGGCCGCGGTTGCCCGTGCGGTCGGTACATCTCGGGCGTCGGTGACACGGTGGCGGCAGATGTACGAGGGGGGCGGTCGGGAGGCGTTGAAAGCCAAGCCTCATCCGGGCCGGACATCCCGGCTGACAGCCGAGCAGCGGGAGAGCCTGATCTACATGCTGTTGGAAGGCCCGCACAAATACGGGTACGACACGAGAATGTGGACGCTGGCGCGGGTGGCCGGAATGATCGCCATGAACTTCGGCGTCGAATACCACCCCAGTTCGGTTTGGCACATCCTGCGGGCGCTGGGCTGGAGGTATCAGACGCACAGGCATCGCCCCCAGTGGGGCGAGCGGGCGGATGCGACCTGGCGTCGCAGGATTTACCCCAGACAAAGGAACGCCGGGAAGAATCCGCCTAAGCCGCTCATGCCTGGCTGAGGCGGGCCTAATCCTCTGGCCGATGGGACGACGGCTACCACTTGTGGGTCGTCCACACCCGCCCGGCCTTGGGCTGACGGATCATGCCGCGATGGGAGTGCAGGCACTGCGGCAAGTGGTCTGCCATTTTCGAGAAGCAGCCGCACCCCACGCTTCGGGCAAGCGTGGCCTGTTCATGGTTGTTTAGGCAAGTTCGAGGGCAATTCGCACCTAAAACCGAGTGCAACGGTTTGTCGCGTCTCCGAATCAGCCAAACCAGGCCAGAAGGCGACCTGGTATCCTTTGGAAATGCCCTCCAGTTCGGTCCTGGTGCGAAGCACAAGCCCGCCGTCAGTCTCTAACAACCACGCATGGCACAGACTGAACAGTCGTTCTCCCAACTTGTCATCATCGGGGTCCTCGAAGAGCTCATCGGGCAAGTTGTTGTAGAGGCATGCGCTGTTATACAGAAAGCTCCTAAAGGCGTCGTCGAGAGGCGAAGCCATCTTGGCATCCAGAAGCTCGCGGAAATAGTGAATGTCTGCCTCATCTGACCAAGTAAACCGCTCCCCTATTGACCTGAGGATCACCTCCTGACCCTCCCCGTAGTGCTTGGCAGACCTTGAATAGGCAATCGCGCCGCGCACGATGGATCCAATATCCTGGCCCAGGCATTCCTGCATGGTGTCAATAGCTAGGCATTTGAACGGATCGCCTTGAACACGAAGATTATGCCTTTCAGCGAGCATCATCCGGAGTTGAAGTAGGAGCGAACATACAGAGGACAAGCTGTCTGCCACGTCGGTGCTTAGCCGCAACCCGAAGTTGAACAGGAGAGGCGCGGGCAGTGCGTCCACGTAGGCTTCAACGTCGGCGTGAAGTCGCCCCAGTTCGATCAAATCTATCTCATGGTCGCTTAGGGCACGAGCAAAAACATGATGAATCGCGTGCCGAAGGTTGTTCTCCTCCACTTTTACATTAATGACCTGGACTTGACGCAACACTTCGTCAATCTTCGATTCCATCCTGTCGATCTTTTGGTCGATTTCGTTAAGCTGCTTGTGGATTCTCCGAACCTCCCGCAAAGTTGCGGCAGCGAGAGCCAAGGTTCCAGCACTCACAAGCAAGTTCACGCCGGCGACAGCTGTGTCCAAACCAAGCCCAAGATTCTCGCCTATTGGCATCTTATCCGGAGACATGTAACGGATGTTCTGAGGATTCAGGATCGGACCGTCTTTGCCTATGACTTGGAATGCAAGTCGTCCCTTTTGGCCCGGGCCGAGTTGCTCGAATGGGACATCCATGGTGTTCTTCCTATGAGTCATATCTACTGCCGTGTTGAGTCGCTACGTGCTCGGTAGCCGACGGCGATTACGGCTAAACAAGATCGTTCACCCGGTAGAACGAGTTGCTCCTCAGCAACCCCAAATGGTCCTGGACAAGGCGCTTGATGTCATCCAGTATTGCCTGACGGTCGTCTGGCCAGCGTCGATACGCCAGCACAGCGCCAAACGACTTGGCCGACATATAAACCTTGTCCGCATCGGTCCGCTGTCCCGGGAAACCGATCAGCAGGAGGTTGTACTGACAGAACGGGTGCGCCCATCGAACGAGCCTTGCTTCTTCGCTGTATTGCCTCAAGGTATGGGTGATAACCTCGCGAAACTTGACTTCGAAGATCACCAGCGGAAAGGCGATTTCTTGATGAGGGAAACTGCCGCGAGACCGGCGGAGCAGCTCACTCTCCTCCAAGCGGATCGGCTGCAAGCCTTCCTTCTTGGAATAGAAGACAAGGTCTTGCTGTGCGGACTGGCACAACCATCGTAACCGTCCATCCGTTCGGCCAGCCGTAACTCCCAAGAAGACCTGGCATTTCGTCGCCAAGGCAAGCCCCCGCTCAGTGGCAAAGGAATCCAACTCCGCCCGCAGTTGTTCAACAACCGAATCTTCGCTTTCTTGCTCAGACATGGTTTAGCTCAAACCCTTCTTCCCACCGGCAACGGTAGTACCGTGTGCATCTGAGATTACCTCCAGAACCCCTGGATGTCCATATGCGTAATTATCTTGCTAACCCCCACAGAATCGCCTCGGGTCCCGCTTGCCTGGGTGGCAGAATGATGGCAGACAACTAGGACGCGCAACGTGCCAGCTGGTCCCCGGCCCCGCGCCCTCAAGCCGTAGGCCTGGGAGGGTTCTCGGCGTACCAGACCCGCTGGATGCAGTTGAGCAGGCGGTCCAGCAGCAGCATGCCCAGTTTGGTGGGCCCGAACATGGGCGGCCAGCCTGGCTGCTCGTGCAGGGGGGAGGAACAATCCAGGGCGACGATACCCGCCAGCAGCGTTGTCGCTTCACAATCCTTCATGGGAATGTCCTGGAGGGACTGGACGTTGTCTACGAAGGCCACCAGGAACCAATTGCCCGACCCCTGCCGAAGTCCGCGCAGCTGGGCCGGGGAAAGCAGCTGGGTCGGGGTGCGCAGGAAGCTGCGCAGCCTCCCCAGCTCAGCTGCGGCGCATCCGGCGCTGATCAGGGCAATACGCATGCTCTGCGAAGCATCAGGCGGATTTTCCATAGTGTCGATCATGGCGTCACGGCTCCGGGCCCGTGGGTTCAGTTCCTCGCCGGCCAGCTGAAGCTCCGGCCTTTGACTACGGGCGGCAGCATCCATTGGACCGAAGGCCGGCACGAGGGACAATTTTCTCCGCCCGAATACCGACTAGCACTATAGGGGGTGTGGCCAGTCACGTCCCCGAACCCTCAGCCGAGTGCGATCACTGCGACGCCGGCCCCGTCCCTGGCCAATCAGGCGGTATTGCACCCTCAACACTGCGCCAGAGGAGGCCAACTATAGAACCATTGTGTGAGACCTAAAGCCGTGTTTTAATGTTTTCCGGAGGTGTACGATGAGCGCAAGGTCAGGCAAAGCAATGAGTTGCGAAGATGGTCCGCTGCCGACGTTCTACCGGACGATCCGGCTGCCGGCGCCGCTGTGGAAGGCGGTCAAGGGCCGCAGCCAGCGACAGGGTAGGGCAATCCGCCGGGTGATCGCCGACGCCCTGGACGGCCAGCTGTCCCAGCTGATCCAGCGCCTGCGCCGGCTGGGGCTCCAGGGCGAAGTCACCCCGGACAAGCTGGTCCGCATGCCCCTGGACGACAACGCCGTGGGCCGGATCAACTACGGCCGGCGGCAGACCGGCCTGCCGGCGGTGCTGCTGCTCCGGCTGTGCCTGCAACGGCACCTGGCAGGCAATCGCCGCTAGCAGCCGGTGGCCGTCAGCCGGGATCGGCTTCGGGAGACGCAGAGTCCACAGGTCCGGCGCCTTTGTCCCGAACGAATGCCACGATCATATTGTCGATAACGGAATGGAGCGAACCCGAGGCTGTGATTCGGCCATCGGCCCGTCAATCGGCAGCCCATCGGTCCTCGAAGGACTCTGGGGCCATCGTGAGTTCGGCCTTCAACTTCTGGCTCAGTTCTCTGCCGCCAGGCATGGACGGAAGCATATTGAAGTACTGCCTGATTGCAGCACGCATTCCGGCCAAGCAACCCTTGGTCTTGATCCAGTTCTGAGGGCTGAACACCCGGTTGGCCGGTTGCGGCTCGTTCGCGGCGGCTTCCAACGCGCCGTTCAGGCATGTCCCGGCCATATCAACTACCTGGTCAAACAGGCCCGCCTGCTCAACCTTCTCTATGGCGGTAGTTGGATCCGGTACGCGCTCTTGGCCGTTCGCGACGGAGAAGCAAAGCGAAGTTGCGTACAGGTGGTGGTACGGGGCATATGACCTCATGGCGAGAAGCGATTCATTCAGTCCCAGCGGATTGTTTTTGGCCCATCGGCCCCACACCGCCTGCATCCATCGGGCCAGTGCCCTGACATTCTCGGGCCGGTAGTTGCGTCTGAACAGTTGCTCAAAATACCGGTCGAAAATCCGCGTCTCGCTGTACGCGATGTTGGGCCGCTGTGAATGCCAAGAAATCAAGTACTTGCCAAGTTCCAGCAGATCCACGACCAGGTTCTTGTCCTTGTCCGCCGGAGCCTCTTGGCCGCGTTTCGTTATCAGGCACCCTGATGGGTACTTCTGTTCATATGCTCGCTTCATTGTGAGCACCCGCTTGTCATTGCTTCGTAGGTCTCGGGGTTTGACCGCGCTTTGCGAGTTCGTCGATATGCTGATTCGGTCCGCTCGCTCCCGTTGGGGAATCTCGTAGAATCGGAACATGACATACGCATCATCAAGCCGCTTCACTTGCTCACTGCACGACAAGATCGTGTTCAACGATTGGCAACCATTGACCACACTTAGTCCACGAAGAGTCAGCTTGCGACCATCACCAAGCTCCATTCGATTGCATAGCGCAGTGATTCCGTTGTGGTAGAAGAAAAAGTTGTTGCTATCGCCATAGATCGTTGCCTTGATCCCTTTGTTCACGCGGTTGCTCAACCCAAGTGATTGGCGCACGTTCTTCTGAAAAAGCGTGCCGTCCTTGATGCCCGGAAACCGAACACAGTCCTTCAGGGGAATTGCGGCGATAACGACTTTCGTACCACCAAGTTCCATCGCCATGTACTTGTCAGGCTCCAAGACAAGTTCGTGACTGATCAAGGGGTTTTCGCGATCAAGCGACAACTCATAGCGGCACTGAAGCTCCTCCGGGTCAATCAAGTGTATCGTGGCGGGGAAATCGTCTGCTTCAGCCAGTTGTCGCTGGAAAGTATCGAGGTCGGTCCTGGCAGATGGCGTCAGTTCACCCGTGACGACCAACTCAAACTCGACGCCGTAGTCTTCCTCCAGAGCTGTGCCAACTTCGGGCAGCCGTTGCTTGAGCTTCTTGTTGCCGGTTTCTTGCAGGCGAACGATGTCCTTGAGTTGTATCCACGATGCGAGAACCTCACGAAGCGGCTCGGCGTCCACCGGGCCGTTGCTCATGAACTTACCTTGGACAATATAGACGGTCTCGACAACATCATCGACAACAATGGCGTCTATCTGCTTGTCATCGGGTCCATCCGTCACGTCGGCCTTCGTTTCGATCATGTCTCGCATGTGGACGTTGCGCACATACCAGGCAACGAACCGCTGCCCATCGTTCGGGAAGTTCTGGACGTAGTAGTCCTGTTTGATGTCTTCTTTGATCTTGTCGTACATGATCGGCTCCCTTTACCCAGTGCAAGGGCCACAGGTTAGCCCACCGAGGCAGCCCAGACAACATTATTCTGCGGCACCCTCAATCTCGAAGGCCAATTGCGAACCGTGCCCGCCAGCCGTCGTCTTCGAGGGCTATCTGTTCGCCCTCGATGCGGAAGAATCGCTCCAAATTGGCCGCGAAGTTATCTTTCCGCTTCTGGTTCTTGCGGCTTGCCTTGCTGGTCCGCCAATCCATCAGGCCATGGTCTTCGGCGAACGCCTCCAATAGGGGCCACTGCACCGTTGGTTTGGCGTTCCTGTTGCTGGCCGGCCTGACCATGTCGGTCTCCCAGTGGGGTCTTATCCGCTTGCAGGGTGATTGTACCCGGGGGCAGCGCCTCCCGGGAATCTTCCCGGCAGATGTTTCCGTGCCCCTCCCTTGGGCCATGCCGGCAGGACGGCCCCGAATGCCACTCGCATGCTCCGGGTGCAGGGGAGGCCAAGGGAAGGGCATTCCAGGCCAGGCGGAAAGGCCCGCCGGCATGGTCCTGGCGCCCCGACGGGGCAGGGGGGCGCAGGAGGCGGGCGGTGGGGGTGATTGGAGGTGTCGAGCCCGCCTCAATGGGGGGAGGTCATTGGCGGTCCTTCCCGGAGGCGGCCGGTGAGGGCGCCTCCAGGAAGGGGCCAGGCAAAGGTCCACTTAAGATACGCCGGCTCCCGCCTGCGCATTTGCAGCTTCCATAGTCATGCCTTGGGCGGCCATGCCAAAGGGAGCAGGGGAGGCCAGCGTATGCGTTGGTATGACCGCCGTTGAGGGCGGCCGCAGGCAAGTTTACAATCGCATAGCGGACCGGATTCGGGCCCGTACCCGGTAGGCCAGGCAAAGGCCAAATAGCGCAACGGGCTGGAAGTCCCCGGCAGGACGAACCTGCCACCCGGCGTTCCTGGAGTTGACCGGGCGCCCGGACCAAATCGGGCGAAGGGACGGGGATGCAGAGGTCTTCACCTTGCTGATTCAAACCAAAACCGGGCAACCCCCACCGGCGTGACCCGGTACCCCACCAGGCAAGGTTCTCTAACCTCTCGAACCGCTTTGCAGGACCGCCGGCAACGGCACCATCCTACAACCCACCCTCCATGGCACCAGTTGCCGAAAGGGGTGGGGTTGGGGACGGAGGCCGGCGGTGTAGCCATCCGTCAGTGCTCGTAATGTTCCGAGGCCCGGCTAACGCCGCCTGCGGCGGACCAGCGCCGGCCCGCCCAAGGCTGCTGGTGCTGTTGCCACCAAGACTTCGCCCCTTGGAACCCCAAGAAGGGCAAAGCACAAAAGAACAAAGTGCAAAGGGTTACTTCAAGTCCACGACGACGCGGAACCCGAAGTTGCTGAACCGGTAGCCAGGGTAGCCAGGAACGACCCCGCTGCGGCCGGCGGAGCGGCAGTCCTGTGGAATGCCGTTCCAACAGCCGCCGCGCAGGACACGATACTCGCCGGAACTCGGGCCTGCGGGGTCCACCTGATTCGCATTTGCGTAAGAACCATACCAGTCCGAGCACCATTCCAACACGTTGCCGTGCATGTCATAGAGACCGAAGGCGTTGGGCTTGAAACTGCCCACGGGGATGGTGGTTTGACGGTTCTTCCCCTTCTGGCCGTTGCCGTAGACGTAGTCCCCGTTATAGTTGGCCTCGTCCGTGCTGATCATCTGGCCTGTATGAAAAGGCGTGGTAGTCCCCGCTCGACAAGCGTATTCCCACTGCGCCTCGGTAGGCAGCACCACGATCTTGCCCGTCTTTTGAGATAGCTTCTTACAGAAATCCGCGGCGTCGTTCCAACTGACTTGTTCCACGGGGTTCTGCGCTCCCTTGAATTTACTGGGATTCGTGCCCACGACCTGCTGGTACTGCTCCTGCGTCACCTCAAATATGCCCATGTAAAAGGGCTTGGAGATCGTCACATCATGCTGGACTTCGTCGTCCGCCCGGTCCTTCTCCCCCGCCGGGCTGCCCATCGTGAACTTGCCGGCAGGAATCAGAGCCAGCTTCATCGTGACCTGGTTGCCCAGGTCGAGGGTGAGTTCCTTCGGGACGATGGTCTTCCCAGTACCTGGATTGAAGGACTGCATTTCCTTCAAGCTTTGAAGCTTACCGTCTTTAATGGCCTGGATCTGGGCCCTTATACCATCAAGAGCAGCTTTGTGTCCCTCGGCATCCCTGTCCATTGTCGCGAGAAATTCCTTTCTGGTCTTGTCGTCGTCGCAATCCACATACCATCTATTCCCTACTTGACGGATTCCCATGGGCCCATCCCATAGGGACTTGCCTTTGTACGTAACTTGTGCTTTTACCCCGCTCGTCTGGATAACCATCTGCTTCCAATCGATCGCTGCCAGCTCCAGGGAAAGGGGCCAGAACATGCCGCAACACACAATGTAGTTCTCCGTAAAAGGTCCGTATTGTTTGTAGAGCCCATCATAGTCTTCTTTCGAGAAATGGGTTTTCGCCTCCGCTAAGAGCTGCCTCATGCATGCCATTGCGTCTAGCTCTACCTTGAATGCTTCCGTCACTTTGCCAGACAGCGACGGATGGAATCCTTGTCCAAACTTGACTGGGTCGCGAGATGAGAATGAATCTACTAGGTGTCGCAGCAGGTTCTCGGGGGTATCCCCCACGGCCTTGTCAGACTGCACCTTCTTAAGCTCATCTTCCACAGCCACGGTTGACTTGATCGCTAGCGCGCGGCGATATATCGCAATTGCACCATCAAAATCCTCTGCCTGCGCCTTGGAACGCGCATCTGCCAGCAACTGCGGGTACTGTTTCTCGTCCAGGTACGCCTTCTTCTCGGGGTCCGTCATTTGGAGAATCTTCACCAACTCCGTCAGGGCGTTCTGGATGCCGCGGGCATCCTCGGCCGAAACCTCGGCCGTCTGAAGCACCTTGCCGTCGGTGGCGTTCACCGTGCGGGCCGTGACGATGATGTTGCCCAGCTTGCTGACGCGGCCCAGCACGAGGTACTTCACGCCCGTGAGCTTACCGATCACCTTCTCCGGATCGTCCCGGACCAGAGCGATGGTCAGATCAACGTTTGCGAGCAGCGCGGCCAGCTGACTGCGTTCGATGAGTTGGTAGCGGTCCTGGCCGAACCGAGTCAGCACTAATTCAGCTACGGTCTGGCCGGCGTCCTTGGCGCCCAGGGCGGAGGCCACGTCACCCTTTTCCTCAAAGTCGATCACGGCCACGGGCTGCTTGGTTGTCCGGTCGACGCAGGTGGCGAGGCGGTCCTTAACGTCCGTGTCTTCATGTTCAGCCAATGCCTTCTTGTAGGAGAGCCTGGCGGCAGCGTAGTTGGCGGGGATGGCGTTGAAGGCAGCATCGCCCTCGTCGCGGTACTGAGTGAACCGCTTGTCGGACTCGTTCTTGCCGTCTGTGGCCTGTACCCGGGCTTGGCGGAGTTCGGTGGCGCAGACCGCCGAGGCGTAGGTAGTCACAGCCTCGTTGGAAGCGGCAACGGCCTGGGCCCATTTGCGCTCCGCGATCAAGGAGTGGATATTGGCCAAGGCCGTCTGTGCGTTCTTCTCGAAGCCGGCCTGCTCGGACAGCTTGGCGTTGGCCTGCTGGACGAGAGCTTCGAGGCTGCTCTTGGCGGACGTGTCTGCGTACTTGCCCAGCGCGTCGGAGGCGATCTGAACGGCGCTCTTGTAGTCGGCGGCGTCGAACTTGGTCTGAGCCTTCGTCAACTCAATCTTGGCTTCCTGCTCACGCTGGGTCTTGGCCACGGCAGCCTCGGATATCTTGCGCTCAGCCTCGTCGCGAATCCGACGGAACTCCTCGACGCGAGGGTTGTGCGGATAGCCTATGAAGCCGCTCTGCGCAGTATCGCGGGCCTCTTGGAACTTGCCTGCCGCCAGAAGGTCAGAGGCCTCTTTGAGTAAAGCGGCCACCTTTCGGTCCTCTTCTTGTGCGACCGCCTTGGGGACGATCTCCGTGAGTTTCTTCTGGGCGGGCTCGGTGAGTTCGGCCTTGTCGCCTCGATCAGGCACGGCGGCGATGGCGTCTTCCAGGGTCTTCTTGGCCCCGGCGTAATCCTGGGCGGCGATCTGCACATCAGCCCGTTGCATCGCCTGAGCAAGATCGGTCTTGGCGCGATCGGTGGTAAAGTACGACACGGCCGCGACCGCCAGCAGGCAGGCCAGAACGCCCGCACCTGCAATGACAGCCACCTTCTTCGTACTGAATGAGCCCTTCTTCTTGAACCTGTGCACCTTGGCGACGGGCTGCCCCTTGGCGACTCGAACCAGATCGGCCTGGAGTTCGGCCGGATCGGCGTAGCGGTCCTTGGGATCCTTGGCCAGGCAGCGGTAGATGCAGTCGGCCAGGTTCCTGGGGCACATCGGGTTCCGCTTGAGGATGTCGGGTGGGATTTCCTCGGCGTGCTGTTGGGCGAAGGCCACGGTGGTGGGCCCGGCGAACGGCTGCGTGCCGGTGATCATGTGGTAGGCCACCACGCCCAGGGAGTAAATGTCGCTCCGAGGGTCCACCTCGCCGCCCCTGCATTGTTCGGGCGACATGTACGCAGGCGTGCCCAGAGACTGGCCCGTCTGCGAGAGGATGGTCGAGAGGGCCTTGACATCCTTGGCCAGGCCGAAGTCCAGTAGCTTGACGCGGATGTTGGCCAGTGCGGTCTTGTCGCCCGTCTGGGTCATAGTATCCAACTGCTTGCGGTCCAGCGGCTGGATGATGAGGTTGTCGGGCTTGATGTCTCGGTGGACCAGACTGCGGATACGGCCGGGCTCCTCGGGGTCGGCGATGCTGCCGGCGGCCGTCAGGGCGGCGCAGGTCTGGTTCATCACCTCGATGGTCTGTTGGGGCGAGAGCGGCTGGCCACCGATGAGGTCGTTGAGCCTGAGGCCCTCGGCATATTCCATCACGATGTAATGGTGGTGGCCCTCCTGGCCGTCCTCGATGACGCGGACCACGTTGGGGTGGTCGATCTTGGCGGCCAGCTTGGCTTCGCGGTGGAAACGCTTGATGAACTCCGGAACGCTTCGCAGGTGTGGGTGAAGTAGCTTGACGGCCACCGTCGCGCCCTTGGCGACGGGCTTACCATCGGCCTCGACCGTGGCCTTGAACACGCTGCCCATGCCGCCGGTGCCGATAGCCTCGGTGCAGTGGTATCCGCCGACGTGCAGATCGACCTTTTCGCCCACAGGAACTCCCGCAAGTGAATGATTGTCAGCATCCTACGGTCAAAGACAACCGGTGTCCACATCGGGTATTGTCGTGCTGGTTCGGGACTTGAAGGCCAAGATGTTATCATCAGGCTGCGCCGGAGCCCTCCCGTGTCGTCATTCTTTTCCCACAGTGCCAGCACTCGCAACGGCGAGCGACTCGCCCGCCCCATGCAGACCGTGCGTAGATCACGCGAAAGTGCTTGCAGCCGCAGTGGTGGCACGCCAGGCCGTGCTGGTCGTTCTGGGCGGGCGTGGACCGAAGGGTAGTCCAACTATTCCCAAATGCCCCCTTGGGAATACCCGGTCGGCAGCTCTCGGCCTGCTGTGCCGGCCGTGGCTTGACGCGGCCGGCGGGACAACCCTTTCGGAATATCCCTCCCGCAAGCCCATCGCTGCCTGAACGGGCTGCCGAACCAGCTCCAGGCCGTTCAAGACCAGCAGAGACGACACGGCTCGCGCACCGAGGTATGGTCCTTCCCGGTAGCGGAAATCTCTCAGCCGATTCTCCCGCTGGCCTTCCGCTACGACCGGTGCCCAGGACGGCCCCGGAAGTACCATCTCGCACGCCAGAGGCCCCAGGAGATACCTCGGAGGCCTTCGGGGATACCGTTGGAAGGACAGGGCCCCCGCCTGCCAATACCCCGGGTACCCGCCCAGTCCCTGCCATCCTCAACCTGCGTCAAGGCCCCATGGGCTTGAATCGCCGGAAGCACGGCTTGATATCCTCATCTTCCGGCAGTCGCTTCATCTGGTCTATTGCCGGCACGAAGATCAGGCCTTCGCCACGCGTGCCAAGCGCCTCGGCTCGGCCAGCGGCGTAGCAGAAGGCCACGTAGGCACAAAGCACGGCGTCGATCTGATGGGAGGAGAACCCGTCGCAGGGAGACTGCACCAGCTTCGAAAGCTTGGCCTGGACTTGCGGACGATACAGTGACAGCTGCTTTGGCGTGCCCGGCAGGTTAAGCCGCTTCCACACCACACGTGGATAAGTCTCGATGACGCGGCAATCCCTGGGCAGCTTTGGCTTAATCTCAAACCAGCGCAAGTACAGCGCCGCCGCGCCCGAGAACGTCCCGGCGCCCGGGTCGATGGCCTTAGCAGCCTTCTCACAACTGCGGTAGGCGTAGTTTTCCTCCTGCCAGTTGGGGACCGACCGGGGGGCGTCAACGGCTAGAGCATTTTTCACAAATC
>PMYM01000123.1 GCA_003171235.1 Phycisphaerales bacterium
CCTTCTTCAACGGGCTGCTAAGCTTTTTCGGGTTTTCGCGGTTGTCCCCGCGTTGACATCCCGCCCTGGTGAAGGTAGGATGCTGCGTCTTTGTTAGAGCCTGTTATTAGTCAGGGCCTGTTAGAGGACGTTATGCCCCAGGAACTTGTGGGCAAGAAGATTCTGCTGGTGGACGACGACCCGGACATCCTCCAATCGCTGAAGCTGGCGCTGGGGGAGACCGGGGCCGCGCTGGAGACCGCCAGCGACGGCAACACCGCGGTGGAGAAATCCGCCGCCTTCGCCCCCGACCTGGTGATCCTGGACATGATGTTGCCCAAGCGCAGCGGCTTTCTGGTGGTCCAGAGCATCAAGAAGGGCAGAGCCAAGAACGAGGCCCCGCGGATCATCATGGTCACCGGCAACCTGGGCGGACGGCACAAGGTCTTTGCCGAAAGCCTGGGCGTCAGCGCCTACATGACCAAACCCTTCCGCATAGACCGGCTGATGGAGAAGATCCTGGAATTGCTAGGCAACAACGGCTGAATGGCCGATGTCAGGAGAAAACGCTCCCGGGTTCCGACATGGCCCCGGGGGCAAAATAGAGGATTGGCAAAGGAACACATGACAACCGCGACGGTAAACAAGAAGGAAATCGTAGCCCAGCACAGGCGGCACGAGGGCGACACGGGTTCGGCCGAAGTTCAGATCGCTATCCTGACGGAGCGCATCAACCACCTGACCGGGCACCTCAAGACGCACAAGAGTGATTTCGCCAGCCGCCAGGGCCTGCTGAAGATGGTCGGCAAGCGCAGCGCCCTGCTGAAGTACCTGGCCCGGCTGGACATTCATCGCTACCAGCAGCTCATCGCCAAGCTGGGCCTGCGCAAATGAAAGCCCTCACGGGCAACATGGCATATCGCATCGGTTGGCGGCCTGGATGGCCAGGCCGCCGTTTTGGAATCGGCCGCGGCATAATGCGCGGCCATTACGGCTAATGTCGGACTCGGCAGGCAAGGTCGGTTCAAGCAAGCTGGATCGAGACGGGTCGGCTGGACGGCAAGAGGAAAGAAAAGAATGAAGATCACACGAGTGGAACGCAAACTGGGCGCATCGACGTTGGTAATCGAGACCGGCAAAGTGGCCAAGCAGGCCCACGGGGCGGTGACGGTGCAATACGGGGACACGGTGGCGCTGGCGACGGTGCTGGCGGCCCCCTCCTCGCGCGACCTGGACTTTTTCCCCCTGTACGTGGATTACCGCGAAATGCAGTACGCCGGCGGCAAGTTCCCCGGCGGCTTCTTCAAGCGCGAAGGCCGCCCGAGCTCCAAGGAGATCCTGACCGCCCGGCTGATCGACCGCCCGCTGCGCCCGCTGTTCCCCGACGACTTCGTGGACGAGGTGCAGATCCAGGTGATGGTGATCTCCGCCGACAAGGACTACGACGGCGACGTGCTGGCGGTCATCGGCGGGGGGGCCTCGGTTTCCCTCAGCCACGCACCCTTCGACGGCCCCATCGGCTGCGTCCGCGTCGCCCACGTCAACGGCGAAATGATCCTTTTTCCCAGCTATCCCCAGCGCGCGCAGAGCGACCTGGACCTGGTGGTCTCGGGCAGCCGCAACGCCATCAACATGATCGAGATGGACGGCAAGGAAGTGGACGACCAGGTGGTGGTGGAGGCCTGCCGCTTCGCCCATGAGGCCATCAAGCAAATATGCGACATGGTCGACGAACTGGTGGCCAAGGCCGGTCAACCCAAAAAGTACACCGCCCACCCGCTGGACCCCAAGCTGATGGAGCTGGTGCTGCAGGGCTACGGCAAGAAGATCCGCCAAATCAAGCAGATCGCCGGCAAGACCGAGCGCAACGACACCATGAGCGCCCTGGCCGACCAGGCGGTGGCCGAGCTGTGCCCGGCCGGCGCCGATCCGGCCGCCACCCCCCTGCCCCCGGACGTCCGCAAGGCCTTCTACAAGGTCGAAGGCAAGGTGCAGCGGCAACTGCTGCTGGAAGGCATCCGCCCCGACGGGCGCAAGGCAAAAGAAGTCCGCCCGATCTGCATCGAGTCGCCCGCCCTGCCGCGGACCCACGGTTCGGCCATTTTCTCCCGGGGCGAGACGCAGGCCTTGGCCACCGTCACCCTGGGCACCCCGCGCGACCAGCAGAAGATCGATGGCCTGCAGGAAGAGTACATGAAGCGGTTCATGCTTCACTACAACTTCCCGCCGTTTTCGGTGGGCGAGATCCGGCCGGTGCGCGGCCCCAGCCGGCGCGACATCGGGCACGGCACCCTGGCCGAAAAAAGCCTCGAGCCCATCCTGCCCAGCCAGGAAAGCTTTCCCTACACCATCCGCGTGGTCAGCGAAATCCTCGAGTCCAACGGTTCCAGTTCCATGGCCACGGTCTGCGGCGGGTGCATGGCGCTGCTGGACGCCGGCGTGCCGATAACCGCTTCCGTGGCCGGCATCAGCATCGGCCTGGTGCGGGAGAAAGGGCGGAAGATCCTCATCACCGACATCCTGGGCGAGGAAGATTTCCACGGCGACATGGACTTCAAGGTCGCCGGCACGCGCAAGGGCATCACCGGCATTCAACTGGACTTCAAGCCTTCCGACGGCCTGGATGTTGAAACCATCGCTGAAACGCTCTCCCAGGCCAAGGAGGCCCGCCTGCACGTGCTGGCCGAGATGGACAAGGTGCTGGCCAACCCGCGCCCGCAGCTTTCCCAATTCGCCCCGCGGATGATCACGCTCAAGATCGACCCCGAGAAGATCGGCAAGGTCATCGGCCCGGGCGGCAAGACCATCAACAGCCTCAGTCAGCGCTTCAACGTCACCATCGACGTCGAAGACGACGGTTCGATCTTCGTCTCCGGCCTGGACGCCGCGGCGGCCGAAGCGGCCCGGGCGGAGATCGAGCTGATCACCGAGGAAGTCAAGATCGGCAGGGTTTACACCGGCAAGGTGGTCGGCATCAAGGACTTCGGCGTTTTCGTCGAGCTGGCCCCCGGCAAGGACGGGCTCTGCCACGTCTCAGAATTAGATGAAAAATTCGTGAAAAATGTCACCGACGTGGTTAAGCTGGGCGACGTTCTGACGGTGAAGGTCGTTGCCATTGACGACCAGGGGCGAGTTAAGCTCTCCCGAAAAGCCGTCATGAAAGAACAGGCCGAAGACAAATCTTAGGTTTTCTGATCTCGCGGAAGCTGTCCGGCAGGCACGGAGCGTGCGATTATTGCCGCCGGGGTTTTTACGACTCCGTCGGCTTTCGGGGCGTTGCCCGACGACGCCTCTTAGAGTCTGGGTGCGTCTGTGCCGGTAAAGCAGCCGCGGCGCTAATGGCAAGTCTCGCGCCGGGGGATTTATCGCCTCCGGGCCATTTCTTTTTCGCCGCAATATCGGTTCCGTCAGCCGTTGTTGTTCCGGCCGTCACATGACCGGCGGAAAGGAGTGAGAAGCATGCCCATCGGCAAGGTCAAATGGTTTGATGCCAAGAAGGGTTACGGGTTCATCCTGGGCGATGAAGGTCAGGACGTGTTCGTGCACTACACCAGCATCGTCGGGGAGGGCTTCAAGGCCCTCAAAGACGGCGAACTTGTCCAGTATGAGCTGATCAAGGGCGAAAAAGGCCAGCAGGCCCGCAACGTCAGCCGACAGAGCAGCGACGTCACGGCCAGCCCCTCGGCCTGAGCCCAGTTCTGGTTCGTCGTCTTCAAGGACGCACCGTAGTGCCCCCCAGGAACCGGGGGGGAATAAGGGGGTGATTGACGCGCCTGCGGCTACATGGAACCCTTTACTTTTTCCCCCGCCAAGCCAGAATATAATTATGCCATGGCTCTACATCCCGCTGACCGCCGCCCTGGCCGGAGCCGCCTCCGCCGCCCTGACGCTCTGGCTGGCCCGTCGCGCCCTGATCAGGGCACGCCTGCTGACCGAACGCGCCAACGCCCGCAGCCATCTGGTGGAATTGGCCAATCTGACCGGCGGCCTGGCCCACGAAATCAAGAACCCCCTCTCCACCATCAATATCAACCTTAAGCTGCTGGCCGAGGACCTGGCCGGGCAAGGCGAGCCGGGCGGCCGGCGGAATAGCGCCCGCCTGGCCCGCCTGCTGGACGAGGTCACCCGCCTGAACGACATCCTGGACGACTTTCTCAAGTATGCCGGCCAGCAGGAGCTTCACCCCGCCCCCACCGACCTGCGCCAACTGATGGCCGAACTTATCGACTTCTTCCGACCCCAGGCCGAAGCCCACCACATCCTGCTCCGCGGCGACACCGGCAGCGCCCCGGTCGCCTGCGCCATCGACGCCCGCCTGATAAAACAGGCCCTGCTCAACCTGATGCTCAATGCCACCCAGGCCATGACCGAGGGGGGAGAATTGATCCTGCGGCTGTCGAAAAACGACGGGCGGGCCCTGGTGGAGATTATCGACACCGGGCCGGGCATACCCCCGGAGGTCCTGCCGCGCATCTTCGAGGCCTACTATTCCAGGCGCCCGGGCGGCACCGGGCTGGGCCTGCCGACCGCCCGGCGGATCGTTCGCCAGCATGAAGGCGATCTCCAGGTGCAAAGCGAAGTGGGAAAAGGCACCCGCTTCATCCTGTCGCTGCCGCTGGCATGAATGATCGCGTACGTGTGGCGCGGGCGTCTCGCCCGCGGGAGGCGCGGGCAGGATGCCCGCGACACGGCTAATTATGAACCTGCCGCTTCTCCAGCCGAGCCGGCCTGTTGTGCCGGCCGATGTGAAGCTGTCCGCCGCCTTGCGCGCAGCCGCCAACGTCTGCGTGGAAGTGGCCCCCGCCGCCGCCCCTTGAGCCTTTGACAGCAGGCCCGCCGGCGTTTAACGTAGTGGCCTTATGTCAGACCTGGAAGATTTTCGGGCCGAGATACTTGTGGTCGACGACGAGACCCCCCACGCCGAGGCGGTGGCCGAGGGCCTGGAGCGCCTGCATCACCACGTGCGGACAGCCGCCTCGGGCGAACAGGCCGTCAACATGATTCGCCAGCAGCACTACGACGTGATTGTCACCGACCTGAAGCTGGGCGGCGAGATCGACGGCCTGGGGGTGCTGGCGGCGGCCATGCAGCATTCACCCGGCACCGAGGTGATCCTGGTCACGGCGCATTCCAGCGTGGCCACCTGCCGGCAGGCCCTCCAGCAAGGAGCCTTCGACTATATCGAAAAGCCCCTGGACCTGGACGATCTGCGGGCGGTGGTGCAGCGGGCGGCCCAGAAGACCGCCCAGCAGCGCGTGATTCGCGACCTGCGCCAGCGGCTGGACGAAAAGTACGGCACCCAGAACATCATCGGCAATTCCCCCGCCATGCTGCGCATCCTGGAGAACCTGCGGCGGATAGCCCCCTCCAGCCTGCCGGTGCTGCTGTTGGGCGAGTCGGGCACGGGCAAGGACCTGCTGGCCCAGGCCATCCACAACAACTCCCGCCGGCGGAACAACCGCTTCGTGGCCCTCAACTGCGCCGGGCTGTCGGAGTCGCTGCTGGAGGACGAGCTTTTCGGGCACGTCCGCGGCGCCTACACCGGCGCCACCGGCGAGCGCAAGGGCCGCTTCGAGTACGCCGACGGCGGCACCATCTTCCTGGACGAGGTGGGCGACATGCCCCTGGCCATGCAGGCCAAGCTGCTGCGCGTGCTGGAGAACGGCGAGCTGGTGCGCGTCGGCGCCAACGAGCCGCTGCACGTGGACGTGCGCGTCATCAGCGCCACCCACACCGACCTGCCCCGGCGGGTCAAGGAAAACCGCTTCCGCGAAGACCTCTTCTTCCGCCTCAACGGCATGACGCTGGAGATCCCGCCGCTGCGCGAGCGGCGCGAGGACATCCCGCTGCTGATCGAGCATTTCATCCGCCAGGCCAACGCCCAGCACGCCACCAAGGTCAGCGGCATCGCCGCCCAGGCCCAGCGGGCCCTGATGCTCTGCGACTGGCCGGGCAACGTCCGCCAGCTTCGCAACGTCGTCGAGAACATGGTGGTGCTGGGCGGCCAGGGGCGCCTGGGCGTCCAGGACCTGCCGCCCCAGTTCCATCCCGCCACCCCGCCCGACCAGCCCGCCGCCGCCCCGGCCGGCGTAAGCCTCACCCAGGCCCAGCGAGAACTCATCCGCAATACCCTCATACTGGTCAACGGCAACCGCCAGCAGGCCTCCAAGATGCTGGGCATCGGCGAACGCACCCTGTACCGGAAAATCAAGGAATACGGCCTGGAGGAGTGAAGAAAGGCTTCAGGCTGCAGACCTCAGGCTGCAGGCGCAGGGAGAAGCAAAGAATCGGGTCAGGTCTTTGGACGGGGCTTCTTCTGTTCTTGTTGCCTGAAGTCTGAAGCCTTTCAATTCCATGCTAGAATAGGGTAACGGCTGGATTGCAAGAAAGACGGTGTGACAATGCCCGTGGCCATGGAACTATCGCGGATCATCATCACCGAGACCTCGCCGCAGCAGGTGATCTTTCTGAAAGAGACGGGCGGCGAGCGCACCTTCCCCATCGTCATCGGCATCAGCGAGGCCCTGGCCATCGACCGCCGGCTGAAGGGCGTGGCCATGCCCCGCCCCATGACGCACGACCTGCTGGCCCAGGTCATCGAGGCCATGGGCGGGCGCCTGGAGCGCATTCTCATCACCGACCTGCGCGACCACACCTTCATCGCCACGCTGGTCATCAGCCAGAACGGCCGGACCCTCAAGATCGACGCCCGCCCCTCCGACGCCATCGCCCTGGGCGTGGCCTTCGCCACCCCCATACTGGTGGCCGACCACGTGCTGGAGGAGGTCACCAAGGAGAGCTTCGACCTGGAGGCTCAGAAAGAGGCCCTGCAGGCCAAGCGGGCGGAACTGGCCGAGCAGATCGGCGAAATCAAGGAGCGGCTGGAGGACCCGGTGTTCCTCTCAGCCTCCGACCAGGACGAACAGCAGGCCCTGCGCGAGCAGATGAGCCAGTTCCAGTCCGACCTGGAAACCATCGAGGAAATCCTCCGGAAGTTACCGTGACGGGAACCGGCGATTCGGTGGATCAGTGAATCGGTTGATCGGTGGATCGGTGATTCGGTTAATCGGTTAATCAGAGTCGCGGCGCGGGGTGGCATGGTCACGTTTTTTTCGCGTGACCATGTTGGGATGTTCGCTCGGTGGCGTGGTTGGACAAGGGCGCCGTGGCTTGCGGAGTTAAGCGACGCAACCACGCGATGTTCACTGCAATTCCGGCTCGGGATGCACGGCTGAATCGGATTGCGCGAGCGGCCCAGCA
>PMYM01000125.1 GCA_003171235.1 Phycisphaerales bacterium
ATCCGCGGAGCGCCCCAGGTTGGGTTCTCCTGGGACATGCGGCGGATCAAGTCGCGAATCTCCCGGTCGACCAGAGGCCTCCCCTGCTTCTTCCGGGACTTCCATCGCCAGTAGAGCTTGAAGCCCTGGCGATGCCAACGCGTCACGTTGTCGGGCTGGACGATGAGCAGGGCGGACCGCCAGCCGATCCAGAACAGTGATAGCCAAGACCAGAAGATCCGGTCTCGCTTGCGGAGTTCGGGGCGTTTGACGGACCGCTGCAGGACGATCAGTTGCTGTCGGAGCATTACGTTCTCGGCGGCCAGAGCGGCTCGGCGGGTGAAGAACGCCCTCAAGAAGCTCAAGATAGGCCGCAAGAGGCCCACTTCCGTGCCTCCGTCGACGTGCTGGGACGCGACATACAACGACAGAGGCAGGCTGCCGGCAAGCGACGTAAACGCCGGAGAGTCAACGCGGACGGAATATTCAGGAGCCACAATCTTCATCAGCCTCCATTACCCGCGATCGCGCCATCGGCCTGGAGTAGTTGTGCCTGCTTTTCCTGCGTGAACTGGTTGGTGTAGAGTTCGTAGTAACGCCCTCGCTGGAGAACCAGTTCGTGGTGCGTGCCCTGTTCGACTATCCGTCCCTGATCGATCACCAGGATGCGGTCGGCCGATCGGATCGTGGACAGTCGATGCGCGATCACGAAACTGGTTCGCCCCTTGAGGACCATTTCGACGCCGTGCTGGATGAGTCGCTCGGTCTCGGTATCAACCGAGGAGGTGGCCTCGTCCATCACAAACACCTTGGGGTCGGCCAGCACCGCCCGCGCCAGAGAGATCAGTTGTTTCTGGCCGGTCGACAGCCGGCTGCCGGCCTGGCCTACCTGGCTGTCGTAACCCTGCTCCATGGCCAGGATGAATGGCTCGGCGCTGACCCTCCTGGCCGCCTGCGCGATGTCATTGTCGGTGGCGCTCAGCCGGCCGTAGCGGATGTTCTCCCGGACCGTACCGCTGAATAAGTGGGGCGTCTGGAGCACGATGCCCAGGTTCGACTGCAGCCAATGCAGGCTCCTCCGGCGGTAATCGACCCCCTCCAGAAGGATTTCCCCGGAGGTCGGCTCGTAGAAACGGCACAGCAGGCTGACCACGGTGGTCTTGCCGCCTCCGGTGGGACCCACCAACGCAATGGTCTGCCCCGCCCGCACCGTCAGGTTGAAACGGTCCAGCACACTCTTGCCCTGTTGATAGGCAAACGACACGTCGCGAAAGCAGATCTCGCCGAACCGGTCGGGCCGACCGTCGATGGCCAAATCCGGGTGGGGATTGGACTGGTAAACCGAGATGGCCTTTCGGACCTCGGGCGAGTCCTGGATAGTCGGTTCGGTCGCCAGCAGGCCCATCACCCGCTCGGCCGAGGCCTGGGCGGCCTGGATGTCCGTCAGCACCCGCGCTAACTCATGCACAGGATCGAAGAACCGGCTCGAGCAGTTGATGAACAAAATCAGCGTTCCCAGGCTCAGCACGTCCGACATGGCCGACAGCCCGCCGAACCACAGCGCCAGTCCCGCGCCCGCCGCCCCGAGCGTCTGGACGATCGGCAGGTACATCGCCGATTGCAGGGCGTTGCGCACGGACTGTTCATACATATCGGAGGTGAGATGCTGGAATTCCTTCAGGTTGCTGTCTTCGCGAACGAGGGTCTTGGTGGTTCGGACGGCGGCGATGCCCTCGTTGTAGGCGCCCGTGATCTGCGAGTTAATCTTGCGGACCCGCCGCGAACTTTGCAGCAGGAGTTTCTGGAACTTCAGGCTGACCAATGCCAACGGCGGAATGACCGCGAACACCACCATCGCCAATTTCCAATTCAGCACCAGCATCACGACCGCCAAGGCAACCATCATGAACAGGCCCCAGGACAGATCAAACAGGCCCCAGGCCAGCAGGCGCCCCAGGCGCTGGCAGTCGCTCGTGGCCCGGGCCATCAGCCAGCCCACCGGCCGACGGTCATAATAGTCAAAGGACAACTCCTGCAGGCGGGCGAAGACGTCCCGACGGATGTCGTGGCTGATGCTCTGGCCGGCCTTGCCGGCCAATACGATGAATGCCCACACGCAGATGACCTGTAAGGTGATCAAGCCGACGAACATCATCCCGTAGCGCAGCACGCCGTCGCTTCGACCAGCCACCGCTTCGTCGATGACCCCGCGAATGGCGAGATACAGAATGGCATCGCAGCCGGCCGTCGCGGCCGAAATGACGATCAGCGGAATGAAATATCGTTTAAGACCCAGCGCATACCGCAACACCCGCTTCCACAGGCTTAGGTTGAGTTGGCCGACGAATTCCTCTTCCATCAGTCCAGGGTCAGGCATCGACGCACCTCGAGGGCCCCTCGGCCTGGAATTCTCCCCGAAGATCCTCTTCCAGGGTGCTCTGAATTCTCCACAGGCGCCGGTAGAGGCCTTCTTCGGCGAGCAAGCTCTGGTGGTTGCCCGACTGCACGACCTGCCCGCGCTCCAGCACAATGATGCGATCGGCCTGCATCAGCGTCGACAATCGATGCGCGATCACCAGCGTCGTTTGCCGGCCCCGGCGATGGCGCAGGGCCGACAGGATCAGCGACTCGGTCCGCGTGTCCACGGCGCTGAGGGCGTCATCTAGGATCAGGATGGTCGGTTTCTTGAGGATCGCCCTGGCCAGGGCCACGCGCTGCCGTTGTCCGCCCGAGAGCGTCACGCCTCGCTCGCCCACGAGGGTGTCGTAGCCCTTCTTGAAGGAGAGGATCGACTCATGAATCGCCGCGGCGGAGGCCGCCTCGACCACCCCGTCGTTGGAGTGCGAGGCCCCCAGACTGATATTGTCCTGCAGGCTCTTGGAGTACAGGAAAGGCTCCTGGAGCACCACGCCCATCTGCCCTCGCGTAAAACTCCGGTCCAGGCTCCGCAGTTCGCGTCCGTCAAGGGCGATCGAGCCCTGCTCATACTCATAAAGCCTCAGCAGCAGTTGCATCAGGGTGGATTTGCCCGAGCCCGATGGCCCGAGAATGGCCACAGTCTGTCCGGCGGGCACGTCGAACGTCACGCCCCGGAGCACCCGGTGCTTTCCGTCATACGAGAAACTCAGGTCTCGAAACGAGAGGGCGCCTTCCAGCCGAGGGGCCGTTCCCGGGTCGGCGCCGGGAGCCTCGCCAGCCGCACGCGACTCCTGAGAATCGGCGGCGAGGGTCGGGGGGGGCTGGGCCTGTTGGGCCTCGATGGCGGGGTGTCCGTCCTCGGCCGGGTGGCGCAGGATTTCCTGCAACCGGCCCATCGAGACCGTTGTCTTACCCAGTTCCGTCAGTAGCCGGCCCATTTGCCGAATTGGCCACAGCAGCATGCCCTCGTAGGCCACGAAGGCAAACAGCGTTCCCACGTCGGCATTTCCCTGCATGACCCAGAATCCGCCCAGGACCAGGACCAGGGCGTTCTGGAGATGGCAGGTGTAGTCCGAGACCGACCAGTACCAGGCCATTAAATTGATCAGGCGGACGGTGGTGTCTCGGTAATGCGCGTTGGCGGCGGCGAACTTGCGGCACTCGAAGTCCTGACGCGCGAACGCCCGCACCACGCGGATACCCGTGAGGTTCTCCTGGAGCACGGTGGTCATCCTGCCTTCGGCCTCATCGGAGACCTTGAAGGCACGCGTCACCCGCGACAGGAAAATCACCGAGAAGCCGACGATCACCGGGATCAGGGCCATCGCCAACAGCGTCAGCCGGACGCTCAAGGCCAGCATGAACGGAAGCACCGTGACCACCATCAGGATGGCCCGGGCAATCTCGACCACCTGCATGGCCAGGAAGGAACGGACGGTCTCCACGTCGCTGGTGCACCGCTGGACCAGGTCGCCCGTGTCGGTGCGGTCGTGATACGAGCAGGGCAGATGTTGCAGGTGCGCATACAGGCGGTCACGAAGGCGCTGCCCGATGGCCTCGCTGGCCTGGGCGCTCCATCGCCCCTTGAGGTAGTTGAACAAACTGCTTAATGCCGTCAGGGCGACGATGGCGCCGGCGGCGATCCACAGGTTCCGCGCCAGCATCGACCGTCCGCCCATCAGGGCGACCGTTTCTTGGAGCCAGGACGGGGCGCGGAGAGGCTTAGCCTGGACGACGAAGTTGATCACCGCGGCGGCGATCAAAGGCACCAGGTACCCCACGAGGGTTGCCAGCAGCATCGCCGCGATCGCGCCAAAGTACCGCGCACGCTGCCCTCGCATGAACGCCCAGAGCAGCCTTAATTTGCCGGATTGGTCGAACATCACACACCTGGCAGGAACGCCGCTTCGTGAGGACTCAGTGCATTGGCCGGTCTCCTCGCTTGGACACCGGTTAACCGGGATCTCCCAGAAGAATCACAGCCCGCCTGCGTTTCCAGACGTGATTGTACAGGGGCCGGGAATTCATGCAACGCGAGATTTGGGCAACGGGTAACGGGCACGCTTCCGTGGAATGGACAGCCTGGCCACTGACCCAGGAAGCCTATGTCTGGCAGCGGGCGTGGCGCCAGCCGGCCAAAGCCAGCACAACACGACCCGGTCCGTTCGGCGGAACTTGGGCCGTGGAACGCCTCGGTGCGTGACGATCAGTTGTTGCCGGAGCATTACGTTCTCGGCGGCCAGAGCGGCTGGGCGGGTGAAGAACGCCCTCAAGAACGCCAAGATCAGCCGCAAGATGCCCACTTCCGTGCCTCCGTCCTTGGTCGCAAGGCCGGAATCCTACGATCGAGCCCTGTCGCAGGCAAGGATCGTAAGTCCTGTAAAATCAAGGAGGACGGCATATTCGGGATGGACAACGCGGTCATTTCAGGCAAGAACTTTTCATTATCGCGTTGACCACCCACCTGTCTCTCAATATGCTAACTCTGTCCTGAAATGTCCAATGAGCGGCAGTATTGAGAATGGGAGAGGCGAGATGCAGTTGATGGTGCGTGACGCGGCCAGGCTCTTGGCTGTGTCGGAGAAGACCATATACCGCTGGATCAAGCAGGGCAAGTTGCCTGCCTACCAGATCAACGACCAGTTTCGGTTTAACCGGGCCGAACTGCTGGAGTGGGCCACAGCCAGGCGGATCAATGTCTCTCCGGAAATCTTCAGCGACACGGGAGGGGCCGCCCAGAGCATCCCCACGCTGGCCGAGGCCTTCCAGGATGGCGGCATTCACTATCGCGTCGGCGGGATAGACAAGGAATCCGTGCTGGCCAGCGTAGTGGATTTGATGCGGCTGCCGGAGGAAGTGGATCGTGAATTCCTGCTCAAGGTGCTGTTGACTCGTGAATCGTTGGGTTCCACGGGCATTGGCGACGGCATCGCCATTCCGCATGTTCGGAACCCCATCGTGCTGCACATCCATCGCCCGATGGTGACGTTGTGCTTTCTGGAGAACCCGATCGATTTCGCAGCGCTGGATGGCAAGCCAGTGGACACGTTGTTCACGCTGGTCAGTCCAACGATTCGGGCGCACCTGGGACTGCTTTCCAAGCTGGCCTTTGCCCTCCGCGACGAACGGTTCAAGCAAGCGGTCGCGAAACGCGGCTCCCGACAGGAACTCCTGGATGCGGCCGACCTCGTCGAGCATCAACTGGCAGTGCCCAAACCGAACTCTCCAGGTGAACCTTCCCCTCCTACGCCAGAGATGAAGACGTAACCAGAGGCATTTATGTATTTCATCCTGGTGTCGATCGGTATTCTCCTATTAGGCGGCCTGTTTTCGTTTCTGTGCGACCACCGGCAGAACCTTTCCAGGGCGCTGGGCGTCGGCGGAGCAGTGGCCGGCGCTTTGGTCGCCGCAGTGCCCGCCGTGATCGTCCTTTTCGGCGGGATCGTTGATCCGATCCGCTGGCCCTGGAGCATGCCGATGGGCTCCTTCTGGCTGGCGTTGGATGGTCTGTCGGCTTTGTTCATGCTGCCGATCGCCGTTCTGCCCGCGCTGGCCGCCATTTATGGAGGAGCGTATCTGCGGGGATTCCGCGGCAAGGCGTCCCTGGGTGCGTCGTGGTTTTTCTTCAACCTGCTTGTGGCGTCGATGGTGCTGTTAGTGTCGGCGAGGAACGGAGTGCTGTTCTTGCTGGCGTGGGAAGTGATGTCGCTGGCGTCGTTTTTCCTGGTGACGATGGAGAATGACCGGCCAGACGTTCGCCAAGCTGGATGGACGTATCTCGTTGCCACCCACATCGGAACCGCGTTCCTGCTGGCGATGTTCTTTCTGCTAGGCGGGCCGAACAACTCGATGGATTTCGACAAGTTCGCCGCTGGCGGGCAGGGGGGAGTGATCTTCCTGCTGGCGATCATCGGTTTCGGGACTAAGGCGGGATTCATTCCCCTGCACACCTGGCTGCCGGAGGCGCACCCGGCGGCGCCCAGCCACGTTTCGGCTGTGATGTCGGGCATAATGATCAAGACCGGCATTTACGGTCTGGTGCGGACGCTGGTGTTCCTGGGAGCGCCGGCGGAATGGTGGGGTTGGGTGCTGGTGGGAATCGGCGTGCTTTCCGGAGTGCTGGGCGTGCTGCTGGCTTTGGCGCAGCATGACCTGAAGCGGTTGCTGGCCTACCATAGCGTCGAGAACATCGGCATTATCGCGCTGGGCTTGGGACTGGGCGTCGTGGGTCTGGCCCGCGGCAACACGGCCCTGGCCGTTCTGGGTTTTGCGGGCGGATTGTTGCACGTCGTCAACCACGCGATGTTCAAAGGCCTGCTGTTCCTGGGCGCCGGAGCGGTCGTTCACGCCACCGGCACGCGACAGATCGACCAGCTTGGCGGCCTGTTGAAGAAAATGCCCTGGACGGCGGCGACGTTCCTGGTTGGCTCGGCCGCCATCTCCGCGTTGCCGCCGCTGAACGGGTTTGTCAGCGAGTTCCTGATATACCTGGGCTCATTTCATGCCGTCGCGTCGCCGACGGGCGGTGCTGCAGTGCCAGCCTTGGTCGCCATTGGCGGTCTTGCCCTGATCGGCGGATTGGCGGCAGCGTGTTTTACGAAAGCCTTCGGCGTGGTGTTCCTGGGCGAACCGCGAAGCGGTCTCGCCGCAAACGCTCACGAGGTGCCTGCGGCGATGCGAACATCCATGATCGCCCTAACCGCCTGTTGCGTGGCGCTCGGCGTGCTCAGCCCGCTGGTGGTGCCGCTGCTGGGTCCGGCGGTCTCCTCGGCCACCGGCCTGCCGCTCGAAACAGCACGTCAGCACTTGGCCGACATCGGCAGACCGCTGACCTGGATCACGGGCGGCGCCGTCATACTGCTAGTGGTGCTGGGCGGTTTGGCCTTGCTGCGGAAACGGCTCCTGGCTGGCAGAGAGGTCGGTCAGGCCGGCACTTGGGACTGCGGATATGCCGCTCCCACCGCCCGGATGCAGTACACGGCGTCTTCCTTCGCCCAGCCTTTGACGGACATGTTCCGGTTGTTCCTGCGAACGCACCGGAAAGGCCGCCAAGTAGAGGGACTTTTCCCGCGAGATGCTCAACTCGTGACGCACACGCCTGACATCTTCCACGACGGTTTCTTCCGACCTACCTTCCGGGGCGCCGGCTGGCTCATGGAGCGGCTGAGGTGGCTCCAGCACGGGCGGCTGCAGCTTTACGTGTTGTACATCGTGCTGACCTTGCTGGTGCTGCTGGTCTGGAAACTGGAACCATCTCTCACGGCGGGCAGGTGAACCATGACTGCCTTACTCGTCAACATCCTGCTGCCGCTGATCCTGGCCCCGCTGCTGCCGGGCATCATCAACCGAACCAAGGCGGTCATGGCTGGGCGAAAAGGCCAACCGCTGTTTCAGCTTTACTACGACCTGTGGAAACTGCTCCGCAAGGGCGCCGTATACAGCCGGACGACAAGCTGGGTTTTCCGTGCCGGCCCGATGGTCGCCCTGGCGGCCGTCCTGACAGCCTTAGTTATCGTGCCGCTTGGCGGCTCCTCGGCCCCGTTGCACTTTGCCGGAGACCTGATTCTGCTGGCGTATCTGATGGGGTTGGCGAGGTTCTTCATTGTGCTCGCCGCCTTGGACACCGGTTCCGCATTTGAGGGCATGGGCGCCAGCCGGGAGGTCACGTTCGCCGCCCTGGCCGAACCGGCATTCCTCTTGGGCCTGGCGGCCCTGGCCAAGCTGACGGGCAGCCTGTCGCTGACGGACATTCTTGGGGGCTTGACCTGGCAGATATGGTCGTTCGGCGCACCGGAACTGGCGATGGTCGCCGCTGCGGTGCTGATCGTCTTCCTGACGGAGAATTCCCGTATCCCTGTGGACGACCCCAACACGCACCTTGAGCTGACCATGATCCACGAGGTGATGGTGCTGGACCACAGCGGGCCTGACTTCGCGTTCATCCTGTATGGTTCAGCCATGAAGATGTGGATCCTGGGCGCGATTCTTGTGCAGATCGTCCTGCCCGGGACGGGCGCCGTTTCCCCCGCGCATCTGGGCGTGAGCCTGGCGGGGATGATCGGTCTGGCGGTGCTGGTAGGCATGGTGGAGTCTGTGATGGCCCGTCTTCGGATGGTCCGCGTGCCGCAACTGCTGCTGACAGCGTGCGCGTTCTCGGTGCTGGCGATCATCCTGGTTTTGAGGCGGTCATGAACGAATTGATCGATGCGCTGATGGTACTGCTGGTCCTGATGAACCTGCGGTTGCTGGGTTCCAGCCGCCTGGCAGCGTGCATACGCATCGTCGCGACGGAAGGAATTGCCCTGGGCCTGCTCCCGCTACTGCTGGTGTGGAGCCAGACTTCGGCAAGCTCCGTCGAGCCGGGACTCTCCGGCCGGATGATCTTCCTGTCCGTCGCCAGCGTCTTGACGCGAGGCGTGTTGTTCCCCTGGTTGCTGCTCAAGGCGCAGCGGGACGCCAAGGTCCGAAGGGAGGCCGAACCTTTCCTGAGCTATCCGCTGTCGATCATCGCGGGCGTGCTGACGCTGGTTCTATCCTTCTGGCTGAGATCTCGGTTGCCGCCGTCGTTCGCGTCCGGGCCGCCGCTGTTGGTGCCGGTGGCGCTGTCCACGATCCTGGTTGGCCTCCTGGTCGTTGTCAGCCGGAGGCTGGCCATTAGCCAGGTGCTCGGCTACATCGTGATGGAGAATGGTATCTACGTCCTGGGCCTGGCGCTGGTGCGGGAGATTCCCGCCCTGGTAGAGATGGGCGTGCTGCTGGACGCGTTCGTGGCGGTCTTCGTGATGAGCATCGTCACGCACCACATCAGCCGGCAGTTCGACCACATCGATGTCGACCAAATGGATTCGTTGAAAGGCTGATTGATGAAGGTGTCGTACCTGTTATGGGCGGTGCTCGTCCTGCCCGCCGCGGCGGGAGGGGCCTGTCTGCTGTTGAGATCGGTCCGCGCCGCGCTGCTATGGGTGGTGGTGGCCGTCGGAGCCGCGAGTGCGGTGGCGGCGGCAGCGGCCTGGTCGGTCTTTACCGGTGGGCCGATCGAGGCCGGGGCCGGATGGCTTTACCTGGACGCCCTGTCGGCCTACCACTTGCTCCTGCTCCATGCGGTTTTCCTCCTCAGTTCAATCTACGCTTATTCCTATTTCCGTCGAGAGGCGTCTTTCGGGGCCGCGCAGGCGCGGCGATTCGGGGCGCTGTGGATGGGATCTCTGGCGGCGATGGCGCTGGTGCTGGTGTCCAACAACCTGGGCATCGTGTGGGTGGGCGTGGAGGCCACCACGCTGCTGACGGCGTTCCTGATCTGCACGCACGTGTCGCCTTCGTCGCTGGAGGCCACCTGGAAGTATCTGATCATGTGCTCGGTGGGCGTGGCGTTCGCGTTCATCGGGACCTTGCTGGTGGCGGCTTCCGCCGGTTCGTCACATCTGGCCACCGGGGACGCTCTGTTGTGGACGCATCTTCGCGCGGTTGCCGCCAACTTGGATCCGGCGACCCTGAAGATGGGCTTCATCTTCCTGCTGGTGGGTTACGGCACCAAGACGGGCCTGGTCCCCATGCACAACTGGCTGCCTGACGCGCACAGCCAGGCGCCGGCGCCGGTCTCGGCCGTGTTCTCGGGTTTCCTTCTGAACACGGCGCTTTACTGCATCCTTCGGTACGTGCCGTTGGTTGAGATCGCCACCAAGAACTCCCATTGGGCGCTGGACCTGCTGGTAGGCTTCGGCGTACTGTCGATCCTGATTGCCGGGGCGTTCATCGTCTTCCAGCACGACGCCAAGCGGTTGCTGGCCTACCATAGTGTTGAGCACATGGGCATCATCGCATTGGGCGTGGGCCTTGGCGGTCTGGGCACGTTCGCGGCCATGTTCCACGTACTGAACCACTCCCTCTGCAAATCGCTGGGGTTCTGCTCCGCCGGGCGCCTGGGACAGATGTACGGCACGCACGACATTGCCCAAATGGCCGGTTCGGCGCACGACGCGCCCGTCTGGGGGCGAGGATTCCTCCTGAGCCTGCTGGCGCTGATCGGACTGGCGCCTTTTGCCATATTCATGAGCGAGTTCCAGATTCTCAAGGCGGCGGCGGACCGCAGCGCCTTTGGGATCATGACGTTGTTCCTGGCGGGCACGGGCGTCGTCTTCGTTGGCGCCCTGCGACACGCCATCGGGGCCGCCTGGGATCCCCCCGTGCGGCACCCGACACCGGAACACGCTGGCGTGGTGGATCGCGCACTGGTCTTGGTGCCCCTGGCGATTCTGTTGGTGCTGGGCCTGTGGATGCCGGAATCCCTCAGGCTCGCACTCAACCAGGCGGCAGACGTTATCCGGGGCCTGCCCCAAAAGGGAGGGTTTTAACATGTTTGACATGGATGGTCTGCTGTCACTGAAAAACGCACAGGCAGTCCCCTCCGGTGACGTTCCCCGGATGGACATCGAAAAGTTTCGCGAGTCGATCATCTGCTCGGTAGAGGCCGGTGTGCGCCTGTCAGCCTTGTTCGGTCATCCGACCGGGGACGACCGGCTCATGCTGCTGGCCGTGCTGGCGGACGACCGAGCCGGCGAACTCTTTGTCTGCTCGACCGTGGTCGGACGGAGCTACGATTCGCTGACGCCCGATTGTCCGCAGGCGCACCTGTTCGAGCGGGAGATCGCCGAGCAGTGGGACATCGAACCGAAGGGGCACCCGTGGCTCAAGCCGATCCGCTTTCAGGCTTCCAGCCGTCCACAGCAACAGCAAGCGAACAGCAAGACACCCCTGCGGGTGCCACAACAGCAACAACAGCAAGACGCGGACAGGATGTCCGCGACACACTGCGGTGTGGCGGACTTCTTCCGGGTTGAAGGCGAGGAAATTCACGAGGTGGCGGTCGGCCCGGTACACGCCGGCGTCATCGAACCGGGACATTTCCGCTTCCAGTGCCACGGGGAGAACGTGCTGCACCTGGAAATCTCGCTGGGGTATCAGCACCGCGGAGTGGAGCGGGCGATGATCGGCGGCCCGACAGCCCGGTCGATTCACTACATGGAAACGCTGGCGGGCGACACGACTATCGGACACGCGACGGCCTACTGCCAGTTGCTCGAGGCGCTGTCCGGTTGCGGCGTGTCCGCCCGGGTCCAGGTATTGCGAGGTGTGGCCCTGGAACTAGAACGTGTGGCCAACCACGTGGGGGATCTGGGCGCCCTGGCCGGAGATGTCGGCTTCCTGCCGACGGCCTCCTATTGCGGGCGTATCCGTGGCGACGTGCTGAACCTTACCGCCCTGCTGTGCGGCAGCCGGTTCGGGCGGGGCCTGGTCCGGCCCGGGGGAGTGGGGTTCAACGTGAACGCCTCTCGTGTTGAGGAAATGCGTAGCCGCCTGTCCGTTATTGCCAAGGACTCGGCCATGAGCGCCAACCTGCTATGGGAGACGCCTTCGGTGCAGGCGCGGTTTGAAGGAACCGGGCAGATCGGGTCCGCACTGGCAGAGCAGATCGGCCTGGTTGGTCCGGCCGCCCGTGCCAGCGGACTGGAGCGGGACGTCCGGCATCATCACCCGTATGGAATCTATCGCTTCGCTCACATCCCGCTTGCCACGTGGGACAGCGGTGATGTCTTCGCCCGGGCGTATCTGCGATGGCTGGAGACTCAACGATCGCTGGCGTTCATCGACGAACAGCTTCGCTCGCTGCCGGAGGACACCGTAATGGTGGAGGTCGGCAAACTGACCGGCAACCGCATTGCCGTCTCGATGGTCGAAGGTTGGCGCGGCGAAATCTGCCACGTCTCGATGACTGACGATCAAGGACGGTTATCGAGGTATAAGGTAACGGACCCGTCCTTCCACAACTGGTTCGGGCTGGCTTGCGCCATGAGGAACCAGCCTATTTCCGACTTCCCCTTGTGCAACAAGAGCTTCAACTTGTCCTACTGCGGACACGACCTGTGAGTGCTGCCGGAGAGAACCCATGATCAAGATACTCCTGGCCAGACTGCGGCAGGGATACCGAACAACGGCGTATCCCGACCTCCCTGCGCCACCGATGTCAGACCGGTTCCGCGGACAGGTGAGAATCGACGCCGCCCGCTGCCCCGGCAACTGCCGGTGCTGCCAGGAGGCCTGTCCGATGGGCGCCATCCGTTTGCCTGAACCGTCCTGCGCTGGCACATCTGGAGGGGCGCAAGTTGACCTCGGACGATGCCTGTTTTGCGCGGACTGTGCCAAGGCCTGCCCGCATGGGGCGATTCGCCACCACAACGACTATCGTCTGGCGGCGCGAAAGCGGGAGGACCTGGTCGTCAGCGACGAGGCTCCTCGTCTCGCCCAACCGTTGGACAAGCCGCTGCTGAGGCTCCTGGGCCGGTCCCTGCGGCTGCGACAGGTGAGCGCGGGCGGATGCAATGCCTGCGAGGCGGACACCAACGTCCTGGGCACGGTGGGATGGGACATCGGGCGTTTCGGCATTCAGTTCGTTGCCTCGCCCCGGCACGCCGATGGGCTTCTAATCACCGGTCCGGTGTCGGAGAATATGAAACTGGCGTTGGAGAAAACGTATCAGGCCGTGCCTAGCCCCAAGATCGTCATCGCCGTTGGCGCCTGTGCGATATCTGGCGGGCCTTATGCGGGGCACCCGGAAGTACATAACGGCGTCGGTTCGGTCGTACCTGTGGACCTCTTCATCCCCGGTTGCCCGCCTCATCCCTTAACCATCCTCGACGGCCTGCTGAGATTGCTGGGGAAGGTTGCAGAATCAACTTTGGACTGAAGCGAATCGCATCGGGTGAAGGAAGCAAGTCACCTCGCAATCAACAGGTGTCCCGCCGAAAAACCTCAGCTGCTGTCCATCCCGAAAATGCCATCCGCTAACGCAAAGGACGAATGCTTGGATCGCTAGAGCAGTTTTCACAAATC
>PMYM01000081.1 GCA_003171235.1 Phycisphaerales bacterium
GTGTTTCAGAGCGTGCCTTTTGTGGAGGGTATCCGGCCGGGGTGGGCGGGGTCGATGAGCTTGGCCTGGCGCAGGGCGCGGGCGAAGGCCTTGAAGACGGCCTCGGCGATGTGGTGGTCGTTGGCCCCGTAGGGCACGTTGACGTGGAGGTTGAGCCCCGCCGGGCGGGCCAGCGCCCGGAAAAACTCCTCCACCAACTGCACGTCGAAGCTGCCGATTTTGCCGCCGGGGAAACTGACGTTGAAGACAACCTCGCATCGCCCCGACAGGTCCAGGGCCACGTTGGCCAGCGTTTCCTCCATGGGCACGGAGGCCTGGCCGTAGCGGGCAATGCCCGCCTTGTCGCCCAACGACTTGGCCAGGGCCTGGCCAAGGCAGATGCCCACATCCTCGACGGTGTGGTGGTCGTCCACCTTCAGGTCGCCCTTGGCCTTGACGGTGATGTCCGAAAAACTGTGGCGGGCCAGGTGGTCCAGCATGTGGTCCAGGAAGCCCACGCCCGTGTCGGCCTGGCACTTGCCCGAGCCGTCAAGGTTGAGCGTCAGCTCGATGTCGGTTTCTTTGGTCTTTCGCTTTATTGTCGCTGTGCGGGCCATGGGAATAGTCCTAATGTGCCAAGGTCGCGGGCCAAACGCACTCCACGCTAAAGCAGTTGCCCTAGTGCCGCCAGCAGGGCCTGGTTCTGCTGGTCGGTGCCGACGGTGATGCGCAGTTTGTCGTCCAGGCGCGGCTCTTTGAAGTATCGGACCAGGATGCCGCGATCCTTGAGGCTGCGGTAGATGCGCTCGGCGTCGCCCGCCGCCGGCCGGGCCAAAAGGAAGTTGGACTGCGACGGCCAGACCTTAAAGCCAAGCTTCTCCAGCCCGGCGGCAAGGCGCGCGCGCGAGGCTTTGACCTTGTCTGCGTTGGCGTTTTTCCAGGCCTGGTCGGTCAGGGCGGCTGAGCCGACGGCGATGGTCGCGGCGTCGAGATTGTAGCTGTCCTTGACCTTCCACAGCCCCTCCAGCAGGCCCGGCTGGGCCAGGGCAAGACCCAGCCGCAAGCCGGCCAGGCTGTAGCCCTTGGACAGGGTCCGCAGGATGATCACGTTGTCGCGGCGGCGGACCAGTTCCAGGGCCGAGGCCCCGGCGAAATCCACGTACGCCTCGTCCACCGCCAGCACGCCGGGAATCTTGCCGGCCAGTTGGTCGAGCTGCTCGAGGGGATAAGACGTGCCCGACGGGCTGTTGGGGCTGGCGACGAAGGTCACCTGCCCGCCCGCGCGGGCCAACTGGTCCAGGGGCAACTGGTAATCCTCGGGATACGGCACTTCGACGGGGCGGGCGTTTTGAATCTCGCTCAGCGTGCGGTAGAGCACGTAGGTGGGCATGGGATAGGCCACCGCGCCGCCCTCGCCCACGAAGGCGCGCATGATCATGGCCAGGATTTCGTCGCTGCCGTTGCCGGCCAATATCCAATCCGCCGGCAGGCCCAGCGCCTCCGAGGCCGCGGCGCGTACCTGCCTGGCCAGCGGGTCGGGGTAGCGGCGCAGGGCCTCGGCCGGCAGGCTGCTTAGCACTTCCATCGCCCGCGGCGAAGGCGGGTATGGGTTCTCGTTGGTGTTCAGTTTGATGACCTTGGCGCCGGCGGGCGGCTGCTCGCCCGGCACGTAGGCCTGCAGCGAATCGATATTTTTACGGAAGTAGGACATTGCCTGCCTGAAGGTTAATCGGTTGATCGGTTAATCGGTGAATCGGCGAATCAGTCAATCGATTCTTTTTTCTCACGTTTCTATTTCTTCGTGCTCTTTGTGTCTTTGTGGCGGTCTTTTTTTTCCAGGCGGATTTCGACCGCCTGGGCGTGGGCGGTCAGGCCTTCATAGCAGGCGAACCTGGCCACCTTGGGGGCGTCGGCGGCCAGGGCCGCAGCGTCATATTCCACCAGGCTTGAGGCCTTGAGGAAATCATTGACCGACAGCGGCGAGAAGAACCTAGCCGTCCCGCCGGTGGGCAACACGTGCGAGGGGCCGGCCCAATAATCGCCCAGCGGCACCGGGGTATATGGCCCGATGAATATCGCCCCGGCGTTGCGAATGGCGGCCAGGACCTCCCTTGGGCGGCGGGTGAGGATCTGCAGGTGCTCGGGGGCGAAGTCGTTGGCCACCTGGCAGGCCTGGGCCAGGCTGCCCACCACGATGATGGCGGAGTATTCGGCCATGGCCTTTTCCAGGGCGGCCCGCCGCTGGAGTTTTGGCAGCAGTTGCCCGACGGCTGTCTGGACCTTCTGGGCCAGGGCGAACGAATCCGTCACCAGCACAGCCGAGCCGGGGTCGTGCTCCGCCTGGGCCAAGAGGTCGGCCGCCACCCACTCCGGCCGGGCGGAGGCGTCGGCGATGATCAGCACCTCGCTGGGCCCGGCGGTCGAATCGATGCCCACGCGGCCCAAAAGCTGCCGCTTGGCCTCGGTGACGTAGGCGTTGCCGGGACCGACGATCTTGTCCACCGGTGCAATGGTTTGCGTGCCGATGGCCAGGGCGGCCAGTGCGGCCACGCCCGCGGCGCACAGCACCCGCTGGACGCCCAATTCGCCCGCCAGTTCCAGCACCACCGCTCGGGGCTTGCCGCCGGGGCCGGGCGGGGTGACGATGACGATCTCGCCCACGCCGGCCACCTGGGCCGGCACCACCGTCATCAGCAGGCTGGAGGGATAGGCCGCCTTGCCGCCGGGCACGTGCATAGCCACGCGGGCCAGCGGGGTGTATCGCACGCCCAGTTGCCGCCCCCCGGCGCAAATTGGCGCGGGGGCCTGGATCATGATCCGCCGCTGGTAGCGGCGGATGTTGGCGGCGGCGCCGCGCATCAGCCGCAGGAAGGCCGGGTCGGCGGCGCGATGGGCGGCGCGGATTTCCGCCGGTGAAACCCAAAGCTGCCGGGGCGTCGGGCGGATGCCGTGCAGTCTCCTGGTCCAATCCACGACGGCGGCGTCGCCGCGCCGGGCAACGTCGGCGATGATGGCCGCGACGGCCTCGGGAATGTCGCCCTGGCCCTGGCCGGAGGCGGTCAGCCCGCCGCCGCGCAGGCGGTCGCGCAGGGCCAGCGCCTGGGCCCTGCCCCGGGCCGTCCTTGCCTGGATGATGGGAATGGCCATGGCCGCTACTTTACGCACCCGGCGGCCTCAACGCAATGTTTACAGGGGCCAAGTGGCTTGGCACTGACCTGGCGCGGAATGGCCTTGACGCTTCCCCGCGGCGCGTGCTACCATGCCTTTTTGCCGCCACCGCGGCCGATGCCCCCATCGTCCAGTGGCCTAGGATATCAGGTTCTCATCCTGGAGACCGGGGTTCGACTCCCCGTGGGGGTATTAAGATGCGGCTCGGTGTTATCGCACCGGGCCGCATCTTTTTGCTTCGTGTCGCACGCGCCTAAGTTACGGGCACAATCGATCTACACCGGCAAGAGGACCCAAAAGGCTTGCAGAACCATCGCTGTGAAATAGAATCGGGAGACCGGTTGGCTGAGGCGGTCGTGGGCAAAGGCCGTTTCCCCAGCCTGACCAAAAAGCCTCAGGTTGCATTGGTGCGGGATCGAACCATTTGAGAAACCACGGGTTATTCTCATGAATAAGGACTGGATGAGGAAGATGCGGTATGGAGCTTTGCTCGGGCTCATTATCGCCCTTGCAGGGACTATCATCACCCAATTCGCCCTACTTGGTGGCCTGCCCGCAAGACTCCTTGAACTCTTATGGTATCTATTGTGTGCGGTGTTTTTCTTGATCCAAGTCTGGCTTTTGACACTACCTGAACCGGAGAATCCTTACTGGCAATTCTGGCTCAGGTGGATTGCCAGGGCAGGAGCGGCAGGTTGGGTTGCTCAGAGCATGATGAAGACAGTGGTGGTGCAATTCCTCCAATCATCCACCCAGATGGTGGCCCCCCTTTATGCCCAAGCGGAAATGGTATCATCATGCAGTATTGTTGGCTCTGCTTGGTATATTTCCAGACTTGCCATAAGGTTGAACGACCGATTGCTTCGTGTAATGAACCTCGTCTATGCATGGGTGGTTGGGGTTATCTTCGGACTTAATCTGTTGCGTTATGCAACTGACCGACCGGAGGCCATTCGCAACGCCGCTTCACAATTGTCGAGCGATCAAGACTGGGGCGCTGGTTATCGCCTAATGTTTTCTCACCCTGCGGGAATAGTCATATGGGTCGGGCTCGGTCTCGTACTCCTATACATGCAGTGGCGGTTATGGAGTCGCCTAAGGGCCGTGGAACGAAGCGCGCAGATACCTGGCCACCAGTGAGAATTCGCTACTTGTGGGCAATATCCCTCTCGCAGTTGCGAATACAGTTCCGCTCCGCGCGGATTCTCACGGGGCCGGAGTGAAGGCGGAGGGCGCGGCGGGCAGGGTGTTGTCATCATCGCTGGCCGGGCGGACCGAGACGTTCCACTCGTGGCCATGGTCTTTGCGGAAGGTCAGGATCCAGTCGGTGGGCACGGCGGCGCAGAAGGGATCGTTTGGTTGTCCGGCCGGCGGGAGGTTGATCCGGCAGGACCAGTCGTCGTCAGGCGGCAGGCCGGTCTCCAGCAGCGTCAGGCCCGTGGCCAGGGCCCGGACGCCGCCGGCCGACTGGGCGGCGTGCTGCCGGGCAGCCTGCTCCACCCGTATGGCCGAGGCCGTCTGCTGCTGAACGCTTAATTGCAGCATCAGGACCAGCGCCAGGAAGATCATGGTGCCGGCCAGGGCGTGGCCCGACGACTTTGCCCGCCCGAATCGGGATGGGGGCCTGGCGGTCATGTGGGCCGGCTCCACAGCAGCGTGACCTGGCGGGAAAGCCCGCCCTTCCCCATGCACAGGACCATCTGCAGGCTGCTGCCGGCGTCGTGCAGGCTGAAGGAAGCGACATCCTGGGCGACCGTCAGTTCGGCCCCGCCGGTGCAGTCGTGGCGGATGAGCCGGCCCTGGCTGAGGTAGTACTCCACCATCTGGTCCGGGGCGGCCCAGTCGGGCTGGCCGTTGGGGGCGTCGCCGCCGTCGCGGCAGATCATCAGCCGGCCCTCGCCCATGACGGTGGCGCCCACGGCTGGGCCCATGTCCTCGGCCAAAGAGCAGGTGGCCAGGCGCAGTTCCTGCACCAGTTGGGCGCGGGTCGCCAGGTCGCCGAAGCTGCGGGCGTAATGCCGCCACAGCCCCGAGACCAGCAGCGTCAAGCCGGTCATCAGGCCCGCGACCACCAGCAGCTCCAGTAAGCTGAAGCCGCCAGCGCGGCGGACCGGAGGGCGCTGTGGCTGTCGGGCGGGGTGCCCTTGGGGGAGATCGCCCTGCGCGATTGTATCTGTCTGTGTCAAGGCGGGCTCTCCACGGCGCTAAGCCTGACGGTGGCGCTGACGGGCTGGCCGTCCTTGTCCCGCTGGATCGCCTCCAGCAACACCTGGCTTACCTTCTGGCCGCTGACCAGCGGTCTCCAGGCCTGTCCGCCGGCGGATTTCTCGACGGCCGCCGGGACGCCCAACTGCCGCATCCGCGGATCGGCTTGGCTGACCAGGTAAAGCGTCGGCTGATCGGCGCACCAGGCCTCGACGTGGCGAAGCTGCCGGTTTTGCGCGGCCAGCAGGCCGAACACGCCCAAGAGTCCGCTGCCCAGGACAAACAGCGTGACCTCCAACTCCAGCAGCGTAAAAGCTCGGGTTTTTTCGCGTCCGCTCATGCATTTGCCGCCCATCGGCACGTCGCCGGCAGGGCGGCCCTCTCAGGGCTTGGGCAGGAGGGCGGGTGGGTTTCGGCCGGCAATGCACCCGGTCAGCACGCCGCTCTCGGTGATATCCAGGCTGCCGGTCCAGACGGAGCTGTTGCGGCGAGTGGCGGTGGCGGTGAAGCTTTCGCCGGCGGCGCCGGTGAACTGGAAGACAAAGGCGCTGCTGCCTTCCACAAGCGACTGCTCGATCAGGTCGCTCCGGCGCAGCGTCTGCAGGTCGGGGGCGAAGGTTTTGTGTTCCAGGTAATACACCCGCTGTGCGGCATAGATGGATCGCAACTGGGCCCCGGCCATATCCACGCGCGCCTGCTCCATGGCCCGCTGGTAGATGGGCATGCCCAGCGTCGCCAGCAGCACCACGATAACCAGGGCGATGCTGACCTCCACCAGGGTGAAGCCGGCACGACCGCCGGGGCCCGGCCGCCCAAGCCTCCGCGCGCCATGTTCAGATGGACTGGATACCGCCCAGGACATCAAGCACCGCTCCCGGCCATATCTGGCCCTAGAGCCCCTGGCAGAATGTCGCCGCCACGGGACATTAAAGACCCTCATTATCATCGGACTTTACCGGCGGGGCTTTAGCTAGAGCCGGGCGGCATTCCCCCGGCCGGGGCTGGCGGAGGCGAACCGCTTACGCCGTCCGGCTGGGATGGCGCGGGGAGGAGCCCTTTTGCCGGCGGAGATTTATTTGTGGCGACTAATTAAAGGGGGGGCAAGGCCACGCCGATAGTGGGCTCTGGCCGGGTGCATCGCGTCGATGCTCCCATGTAACACCGCCAAAAGGAGAAGAAACGAATGACAACGAGAAAAGGGTTCACTTTGGTTGAGCTCGCGGTGGTCGTGGTGATCATCGGCGTGCTCGCGGCATTCGCCGTGCCCAGGTTCATGGCTTCGGTGGAGCGTTCAAAGGCGGCAGAGGCGTTCAACTACCTCTCCTCCGTCCAGGCGGCCCAGGAGCGTTATCACGCTCGCCAGGGCACCTACGCCGAGAACACCACCGACCTGGACATCAAGTTCACCGCTCCCAAGTATTTCACCGTCGGCCCCGTAGCGGCCGGCACCACCAGCAGTCTGCAGGACTCCTGGTCGCTGACGCTGACGCGGACGGGGGCTTCCGCCGGCTACGGCGAGTACACCGTCACCTTCACCGAGGAAGGCTACGACTCCACCAACAGCACCATCAAGGACAAGTCCGACATCAACCCGATGCAGACCTAGTTCGCCCCGACCGGTCTTGAGCTTCTTGTCGTAGCGGACTTGCCCACGCGGGCAAGCCCGCTGCGTTTTCCGCACAGCCTCGGGGCTTGGCGGCGGCTGGGGCCTTTTCCCCCAATCGCAAGGTCTTCGCCTTTCCTGGGTTGGCTTGCTTAAGCGGGGGCTTGGATTGGTCGAAAGCTCAATAATCGGCGGATGCTCTTTCCGCGCATCGGGCAAGGGCTATGCGCGACAGGCGTCCGCAAAGAAGGTCTGGAATGGGATTGCTGACAAAGAAAGCTTGCTGGGCCAGGTCGGTGGGCGTCTTCGTTTCCGCCGGGCGCCTGACGGCCACGCTGATCGCGGCCACGCCCGCGGGCAGGAAGACCCTGGCCCAGGCGACCGTCGCCCTGGAAGGCAAGCAGCCCGGGCAGATCCTCGACCAGTGGCTGGGCGCCAACCTGACGCCGGCTCAGCGCCGGCAGGTTCCGATCTGGATCGGGCTTGGGGCCGAGCAGACCTTCTTCGCCACGCGCTACATTGACGCTGACCAGCCGCAGATGCCCACGCCCGAAACCCTCTTCCCCGGCATCAACACCTCCAGCCAGGACGGCGTCGTCACCGACGGCCTGTCGCTGAAGCTTCACGGCGCCCACGCCTACAGCGTCGCCGCCTGCCGCCGCAGCATTGCCCAGGACATGGTGCGGGGAATCGGCAAGGCATCCCTGGCCCACTGCCGGCTGATGCCCGCCCCCTGGGGCCTGCTGACGCTCAAGCCTCACCGCAAATTCCCCCGGGGCTGGAAGGCCCACATCCGGCTGCAACTGTCGCCCAACGAGGGCCTGGCCATGCTGGTCATGGAGGGCCGCCCGCTGCTTTGGCGGTGCTTCGTCCCGGGAAAAGAGGGAATGAACGGCGCCATCTCGGCCATCCGGCATCTTCAGATCTACGCCGCCCAGCGCCAGCACGGGCTGCGGCTGAGCGGCATTGTCGTGGCCGGTTCGATCAAGCCGGAGTTCTTGGGGCAATTGCAGGACGAAACGGGCCTGGAGGTGGTTTCCCGCCCCGATGAAAACAGCGGCGAGGCCGATTACAGCCGGGCCATGGCCCTGGCTGCGCGCCAGCCAAACCTGGAAGGGCCCGACCTGCTTCGCCCGCTTCACCTGGCCCCCACCCTGGGCCAGATGTTCCCCCGGAAAATGACGGCCGGGCTGGCCCTGGCGGTGCTGGTGTTTGCCGCTTTCCTCTGGCAGACGCTTTGGGCCCTGGGGTCGGAGACCAAATTGCTCAATCGCCAGAACCTCTCGCACGTTTGGGCGGTCAATAAAAAAACCTCCGAGCTCGAGCAGGAAAGAAAGCAGCTCTCCGACGAGGTCGCTTCGGTCCAGAAGTTCCTTGCCAGCCGGGTTATCTGGAGCAACTACCTGCGCGACCTGCCCACCCGCTTGCCGCAAAACTCCTGTCTGACCGGCTTCAACGGCAGCTACGAGTTCGTGCAGGCCTCCTCCGCCAAGGCAGCCAAGAAGGACAACCGCATGCTGACCTTGCGCGGCATTGCCCAGTTCCAGGACCGCAATTCGGCCCCCAGGGAAATCGACGCCTTCCTGGAATCCCTGCGCGAGGTGAGCCTGCTGAAAAAGGATTTCCCCCTGGTCAACCTGGCCGAGGTCAGGTGGAAAAAGGAAGCCTCCGGCGACGTCGCCATTTTCACCATCCTGGCGATGCCCAAGCAGAAACCGGTGTCCGAGCGCGCCGGCGCGCCGGGGGGAAAGGACAAATAGCCCCAGCCATGGATTTCGCTCAGGAAAAGGCGAAGCTGCTTCATTACAAGGCCACGGCCGCCAGGCTGCTGGGCGAGCCGACCAAGCTGCGCCTGGCCATCATCGCGGCCCTGCTGGGGTTGGCGCTGCTGGGCGTGTACATGCCCCTTTCCGACGGCATGCAGCAGCAGCGGCAGTTGCTGGGGGCCGAGAAAAAGCGGGCCGAGGCCATTCATGACGTCGAAACCCTGCGCAAGGACGTGGTCGAGTTCCGCTACCGCGTCGGCGACAAAAGCGACACCAACGAGTGCATCCAGTACCTCCTGGGCGGCATGCGGCAGGCCAAGGTCAAGCTGCGGGACATGGCGTCCAAGGAGCCCCAGGCGGTCGGCCCGTACAAGGCCATCAGCCTGGCCATGGAATTACAGGGGGATTACACCCAGTTGCGAAGCTTCATAGAGTGGCTGGAACAGGCCGACCGCCTGCTGCGCGTGGAGACGGTGAAGATGGATCGCATGCCCGACACCATCATGATGAAGATATACATCCTGATCCTGGTGCGGAAAGATGCTTAAGAGAATCGACAAGTTCGCCCCCTTCCTGGCCCTGGCCCTGCTGGGGTATCTGGGGTACTCCGCCAATGAACTGCAGACGGTCAAGCCCGCCCAGGGCAAGGATCCGCCGACGGTGACCCGGGAAATGCTCCACCCCAAGCTGGTCCAGAGCGAAGACCACGCCAGCCCGGCCGGGCGCGACCCCTTCGACGTCGCCTGGGCCAGCTACCTGCCGGGGGTAGAAGCGGACATTTCGGCCACCCAGCCTTCCGAGCGCCAGCCCGCCACTTGCTCGGCGCCGGCCGCCGCCTCCGCCACCACCGCCTCGGCCCCCGCCTTGCCCGCCCTGCCGACCGGCAGGATAAGCGGGGTGATCCTGGGCAGCGACGCCCAGTTCCTCATCGTCGAGGGAAAGATCTACAAGACCGGCCAGGCCCTGCGCGGCGACGACCCCGCCCGCGCCTGGGTGATCGAACAGATCAATTCGGACAACGTGGTGTTGAGTTTTGGCCAGGAGAGGCGGACCCTGAAGATGCAGCCGATGGAAGAGACCACCCGCCCCGCTCGCCCCACGGGAGGCCCCAGCCGATGAACAAGCAAGTTGAAATACCCGCTGAGCTGCCCCTGGTGGTCCGGCTGCTGCTGCAGCACGGGCTGTTGGAGAAAGAGAACCTGGAGGAAGTCCAGAAGGTTCTGGGCCAGCAGAACCAGCCGGTGGAAGAGGCCCTTGTCTCGGCCGAACTGGCCAGCGAGACCGCCATCGCCACCGTCTATGCCGAACACCTGCGCCTGCCCCTGACGGGCTTGGAGAAGCCGCTGACCGCCCACGAGGAAATGGCCCGCCTGATCGGGGAGAAGCTCTGCCGGGAGCACCTGGTCGTTCCGGTGGGCCAGGAGAACGGCTCGCTGGAGGTGGCCTTCGCCAACCCCACCGACCTGACGGTTTTCGAGCAGATACAGTTGCTCACGGGCAAGGTCGTGCTGGCCAAGGTGGCCCCCTACGGGCTGATTCAGGACGCCCTGAACAACTGCTTCGGCAAGCGCGACATGGTCAGGGAGATCACCGGCGAGGCCAAGAACGAGCCGGTTCAGGAGGAAGAGCCCGATTCGATCGAGGAAATCGTGGACCTGGACCGGCCCGTGCCCAAGGGCCGCGACAGCCAGGTCATCCGCCTGGTCAACCACGTGCTTTCCTGGGCCGTGCGAAACGACGCCAGCGACATCCACCTGGAGCCCTTTGAAGACTCCGTCAAGGTGAGGGTGAGGGTGGACGGCCAACTGCAGGAGCTTTCCCCTCCCACCCGGGCCATGTACGTGCCCATGATCAGCCGGCTGAAGGTGCTGGCCAAGATGGACATCGCCGAACGCCGCATACCCCAGGACGGCGCCATCGCCCTGACCATCGACCAGAAACGCGTGGACCTGCGCGTCAGCACCGTGCCCACCGTTTACGGCGAGAAGATGGTGATGCGAATCCTGGCCAAGGGGACCATACCCCTGGACATGACCAAGCTGGGTTTCAGCGCCAAGCAGGCGGAGGATTTCCAGATCGCCGCCGCCAGCCCCCACGGGTTGCTGCTGGTGACCGGGCCCACCGGCAGCGGCAAGAGCACCACGCTGTACGCCGCGCTGAACCTGCTGAACAAGCCCAACGTCAACGTCATGACGGTCGAGGACCCGGTGGAATACAAGTTCGAGGGGTTAAACCAGGTGCACGTGCGGGCCCACGTGGGCTTGACCTTCGCCTCCGCCCTGCGCGCCTTCCTGCGGCAGGATCCCGACGTCATCATGGTGGGCGAGGTGCGCGACCAGGAGACGGCCCAGATCTGCCTGCGCGCCGCCCTCACCGGCCACATGGTGCTTTCCACCCTGCACACCAACGACGCCCTGGCGGCGGTCAACCGGCTGGTGGACATGGGGGCGGAGCGCTTTCTGCTGGCGTCGGCCCTGCGGCTGGTGGAGGCGCAGCGCCTGGTTCGCCGGCTGTGCGAAAAGTGCAAGCAACCCTACCGCCTGGACGCCGACACCGCCGCCAAGTGGCGCCTGGACGCGGGCCAGGAGTATTTCCGCCCCAAGGGCTGCGAGCACTGCCGCAACACCGGGTACAAGGGCCGCGTCGGGCTTTTCGAGGTCATCCGGGTTACGCCCAAAATTCGCGACATGATCGCCGAGAGCAAGGGCCTGCATGAACTGCGCCGGGAGGCCCAGCGCCAGGACATGATGCTGCTGTCCGACGCCGGCATTCAAAAGGTCCGCGAGGGCCTGACCAGCCTGGAAGAAGCGCTCAGCGTCTCCATGGCCGAAGCGGAGGGTGAATAATGTCCAAAACATCCGCCCTGCCGGCAGCTCAGCCCCCGCATCGCGGCTCGTGGTTCCAGCGCCACGTGCGCATCTCCTCCAAGATGCACAAGGGCATCAAGTCCGAGGACAAGCTGCGTTTCTTCCAGCAGTTGACCACCCTCTTTGCCGCCGGCACGCCGCTGCTGGAAAGCCTCTGGATCGCCGCCCAGCAGTCCCAGAGCAACCGCATGCGGGCCGTTATCCGCAGCATCGCCGATCGCGTGGCCGGCGGGCTGTCGCTCCACCAGGCGGCGGGCGATTACCCCAACGTCTTCAACCGCCAGTGGATCGAGGTCATCAAGACCGGCGAGACCAGCGGGCAGTTGGGCAACGTGCTCACCAGCCTCACCACGCATATCGTCGCCATGCGCGAGATGCGCAGCAAGCTCATCTCGGCCATGATCTACCCCTGCATCCTGTCCGTGGTGGCGGTGCTGGCCATCGTGGTCATGCTGTGGAAGGTGGTGCCGGTATTCGCCGAGTTCTTCAAGGACTCCGGCAGCAAGTTGCCGGCCATCACCCAGACGGTCATCAACATCAGCAATTTCCTGCAGACCAACGGGCTGTACCTGGTGGGCGGGGTGGGGGCGGCGTTTTTCGGCCTGCGGCATTACCTGCGCACGCCCGGCGGGCAGCGGGTGTTCCAGAAGGTGCTGCTGACCACCCCCATGGTGGGCGAATGCGCGGTGGAGGCCTACATGGAACGCTTCGCCACCAACATGGTGCTGCTGCTGCGGAGCGGATTGCCGCTGCTGGAGGCCATCGAGTCGATGCAGGGCGTTTTCCAGAACTGCGCCGTCTACCGCGAAGCCCTGCAGCACGTGCAGCATCGCATCTCCAGCGGCGACCGCCTGGCCACCGCCATGGAGGAGACCGGGCTGTTCACCTCCATGGTCGTCAGCATGGTGCGGGTGGGGGAGGAATCGGGCGAGATGGTCACGGTGCTGGACCAGGTCGCCACCTATTACCGCAAGCGCGTCGAGGCCCTGCTACAGCGGCTGACGGGCATGATCGAGCCGATGGTGATTTTGGGCATGGGCGTAACCGTGGCGGTGATCCTGACCTCCATTTACCTGCCCATGTTCCAGATGGCCTCCGGCCCCGGCGGGAAATAAAAGAAAGACTTCAGGCTTCAGACCTCAGGCTCAAGGAAGATTAGATTCTGTCTGCGCCTAAAGCCTGAGGCCTGAAGTCTAGTAGTCTGTCACAGCAAAAACGATGGGTAGGTTCTTTGGTGGCACAGGCTTTCCAGCCTGTGCGCGCACAGCCTAGAAAGGCTGTGCCACCCGTGGAATTTCCTGTTACAGACTACTAGAGCCTTCGTTATGACGGACTCGCCGTCTGGGCCCATTCGAAAGGCGGCAGATGACACTCCACCGAGGCGAACAGCTTTCGCATGATGTCGCAGTATTCGTCCCCGTGCCGCAGCAGGGCTTCGCCGTGGCCGGCCTGGGGGGCCCGCCACAGCATCGAAGGCCGGGCCTGGGCGAGCATTTGCCCGATCGCCTCCCGCTGCACCAGGGCATCGTCTTGGCCGTAAATCAGCAGCACCGGCCGGGGGCCGATCTGGCCGATGCAGCGGCTGGCGCTTTTTGACGAAAGGTCGTAGCCGGCCTGGAACGACGCCAGGGACAATGTGGCCTGGCGGAAATAGTCCCCCAGCGGGCCGGGCAGGGCGCCGGCGACTTCCTTCAATTCATCTTGCGGGCCCGGCAGGGGGCTGTCGGCGACAATGGCCTCGATCCGGGCGTCGCCCGCCGCCGCGGCCAGCACGGCTGTGGCCCCCTGCAAAATCCCCATGGCGAATATGTGCCGGCTCTGGCGGGGGTGGGCCCAGCGCAGATAGTTCACCGCCCCGATCACGTCTTGCGATTCGGTTGCCCCCAGGCCGCGAGAGTGCCCGCCGCTGGCCCCTTCGCCGCGCAGGTCGATTATCAGCACGCTGTAGCCGGCCAGGTTAAGCCGCGTGGCCACCGGCACCATCGTCGATTTGCCCATGTTCCGCCCGGGCGCCAGGATGACCGAGGCGTCGCTGGCGGGGTCGGGACAAGGCATGTGCCAGCCCCGGATCTCCGTGCCGTCGGCCGCCAGAAACGCCGCCGGGGCGTAATCGGCCCCGGTCAGTTGCCGGGGGTCGCTCGTCTCGGCGAAACGCACCCAGTGCGTCATCAAGGCCGAGGCCACCAGCGGCCCGCCCACCGCCACCAGCACCGCCAGGCGAAGGGCGACGCCCGCCCGCCCGGCCCAGCCCGCACCGCGCGAAACCTTCGCCAGGGCCTTGCCCAGGCCCAACCACACCAGGCGGTCCAACCACCGCAGCAGGATGTACAACGCCGCCAGGAAGTAAACCGCATAGCCAACTTCCGCCCATCTGACGTCCAGCCGGGTTGACGTCCCCGCCACAGCCGCCAGGTACGCCCCTGCCGCCAGCGCCACCCCCGCCAGCACCGCCCACAACCGCCAGGAGAGCAGCCGCCGCCAGCCTCCAGGTGAAGTTAAAACGGTATGGACGGCGTAGGCCGGAACCGCGGCCAGGTACACCCCTCCGGCCCAGTTGCCGCAGATGATGACGCTGAGTGCATACACAACCGCTCCAGCCAGAATGGATAGGGAAAGTCGAGCCTGAGCGGGCGAGCTTATCAGCATTCGAGCCTCCTGGGGCATCTGAGCGAGCCATTCCATATTACCCCCTACCCCGAAATCTGCCTACCGCCAAAACACCCGTTTTGAGCGATTAAGTTGCTCGCGCCGGGAAAGAAGAAGCCAAAAAATTCGACACAGAGACACGGAGGCACAGAAAGGAAAAGAGGAAAGCTGAAAGCCAAGAGCCCTTTGGCGGGGTGGCATGGTCACGCTGCTTCNNCCATGCCACGTTTTCATACACATCCTAAGAAGATTGCGCTTGACTTTCGCCTCCGAAGTTGTTATATATCTGATTAACATCCGATTGGGGGATGCCGCGCGTGCCCGAAAACGTCCGAGGCTTCGGCAATGAATACAACACCCCAACATAGCGTCGCGGGCCTCTGGCCCCCGCCAGTCGCCAAGGGCATCCTGCCCTCGTTTGTCGGCGCGATTCGGCGGCCCGGGCGGCCGCGGGACGCGCGGGCGTGTCTTCTGCGCCAAGGCTTGGCAGGCCGGCAACGCCTCGACACTGCGCAGCCGCAATTTGGCCCCGACAAGCAAACCCAGCTGCGCCCTGGTTGGCTGTTTTTGTGGTTTTTTTCGATTCTTTTCGATTCTTTTATACAGTGTTTTGGATTCAACTCACTTCCTGTCAAGGAGATATGGAAGAAATCGAGCTACAGTGTTTCCTGTATTTGCATATATATCACAAATCAGTTCGGCTTGCCGGAGCGGGGCTGGGTTTGCCCCGGGAGAATTCACAAAACTCCCCCGCTCAAAACGAGTTAAATTGATGGTCTTTGAACCGAAAACGCGGTCAACCTTGATTTCGGAGAGCCTGATGCGTGCCTGCCTTTTGCCAACGGCGTTGCTGGTGGTCCTGCCGGTCTTTGCCTTCGCCCAGAACAGGCCCGCTCCCCCCGGCGGGACGGTCATCCTCGACACCCAGCAGACCATGTGGCGCGTCTACGACACCTGGCAGAGCGACCTGGCCCGAACCGACGACGGGAAACTGGTGCGTGTCGATCCGTACAACCCGCGCCAGAAGGACAAGACTTCAAACTCACTCCTGGCCACCCAGCAGGTCATGGGCTCGGAAGGGCCGCCGGAGAGTTGGCGGTCGGTCGAGTTCGACGACAGCCAATGGCGCCGCCTGGGCGGCGCTCCGCGCTTCCTGTATCGCTCAATGAGCCTGCTTTGCCTGCGCGGCAAATTCCAGGTGAGCGACCCGGTCAAGGCGGGTGAACTGACCCTGAAGCTGACCTACCACGGCGGCATTGTCGCCTATGTCAACGGCCGCGAGATCGGCCGGGGAAACCTGCCAAAGGACAAGCTCTCCAACGACACCCTGGTCGACGACTATCCCAAGGAGGCCTTTTCCAAGGCCGAAGGCACCCTCGTCAACCATCTTCGCTCCTTTGGCGTCCAGAACCAGGAAGGCTACACCTGGCAGGACGTTAATGCCCCCGAGCTGAAGCCTCGGCTGCGAACGTTGACGCTGAAGATTCCCTCCTCGGCCCTGAAAAACGGGCTTAACGTCCTGGCCCTGGAGATACACCGCAGCCCGGCCATTCCCATCATGTTCACCTGCAAGCGCGAGCAGGCGGGGCACGACATGGAGAACGACGCCGCCGTGCGGGCGGCCTTGTGGTGGAACCGCTGCGAATTGCAGGAGGCGTTCTTGACGGCCTCCTCCGGCGCCGGCGTGGCGGCCAACAACACCCGGCCCAAGGCCTTCGGGGTCTATAACCACTGGGCCTTTGAAACGGTTGACCACCGCCGCTTCGGCGACCCCAACGAGCCCCTCCAGCCCATCCGCCTGTGCGGCGCCCGCAACGGCGTCTATGCCGGCGAGTTGATCGTCTCCTCCGGCCAGCCAATCCAAGGTCTACAGGTCGCGGTGGGCGAACTAAAAGGCCCCGGCGCAGGCCCTCCCTTGGCCGTGCAGGTGCGCTACGCCCTGCCCGGGCAGGACCACTGGTCGGCCCTTGGCCGGTTCGTGGAGTTCGACCTGCTGGATCCAAGCCCGCCCCAGCCGGTGGGGCTGCTCAAGTCGCGCCTGCCGGACAACGGGGCCATCCAGCCGATCTGGATAAGCATTTCGGTGCCGCGCGACGCCGCGGCGGGCAAGTACGCCGCCCAGGTCACCGTCTTAGCCCAGGGCCAGCCGGCGGTGAAGGTCCCGCTGGAGCTGACGGTGGTGGATTGGACATTGCCTGACCCCAAGGACTTCAACTTCCACATGGGGTTGATCCAGTCGCCCGACAGCCTGGCCCTGAGGTACAACGTCGAGATGTGGTCGCCGGCGCACTGGAAGCTGCTGGAGCAGGACCTGGCCCTGCTGGGGCAGTTGGGCGGCAAGGAAATCACCATTCCCCTGGTGCGGCAGACGGCCTTCGGCAACCAGCACAGCATGGCCCGGTACGTCAAGCAGCCGGACGGCAAGGGCAAGTGGGACTTCTCCATCGTCGAAAAGTACCTGGACCTGTGCCTGAAGTGCCAGGGCAAGGTTCCGGTGGTGGACTGCATGATCGCCGAGACCACCCCCGCCCACCAGCAGGGCCTCTTGTACACCGAGCTGGACAACGGCCAGTTGAAGGAAGCCGTCGGGCCCAAGTGGGGCACCGGCGAATCCAAGGAATTCCTCAAGCCCCTCATCGCCGGCATGCGCGAGGTGCTGGCCAAGCGCGGGCTGGAAAACGCCATGATGTTCGGGGTCACCGCCCACAGCGGGGCGGCTGGGCCGTTCGCCAAGGCCGAGGTCACCGCCGACATCCGCGCCGTCGCCCCGCAGGTCAAGTGGGTGCGCGTCTCGCATTACTGGTTCAAGGACGCCGACTTGCGGCCCGAGCAGCCCAAGTACGGGCGGGTGGCCCTGGTGGGCGGCGTGCTGGGCATGTTCTGGGATCCCGCCACCGACAAGCCCATCTACGGCTGGCGAAACCCCGAGCTGTTTATCGTCTACCCCCGCACCACAACCATGCTGGACTACGCCGGGGTGCGCCTGGGGCAGGAATCGGACCTGCCCGAGCATCGCTTCTTCGCCGAGGCGGTGCTGATCTCCGGCCGGCGCAAGGCCGTGCCCCTCACCCGCGGCAACATATCCGGGGAAATGGGCTACGACACCTACCAGGGCCTGCGCGGCGTCGGGCCGTTCGGCTTTGATTTCTGGCCGGTGCTCAAGGGCGGGCAGACGGACAAGAATATCATCGGCCGCTACGGCGACACCTATCCCGAGGGCGGCTGGGGCACCATCAGCATGAACTGGGTGGTGCAGTCGATCATCGGCGCGGGCAAGGACGGGCCTTCCGGCACCCAGCGCAGCGAGACCATGCGCGAGTCGCTGCAGGAATCCCAGGCCCGCATCTTCGTGCAGGAGGCGCTGCTGGACCCCGCCCGCAAGGCCCGCCTGCCGGGCGACCTGGCCAAGCGGGCCGACCAACTTTGCACCGAGCGCAACGAGTCCTTCCGCTACGTCTGTGAATTCTGGGACTACGACATGATCAACGGCAGCCAATGGCAGCAGCGCTCGCAGAAGCTCTACCAGATGGCCGGCGAAATCGCCAAGGCGCTGGGAAACAAGTAAGAGCCCGGTAAGCGGGGCGCGACTAACCAAGCGAGTGGCTGGACCTGCGCGCGGAATAGACCCGACTCGCGATGGCGCAGTGAGCTTGGCGAAATATGAGGGCTGCAACTTTGTCGCGTGCGAAACTTGCGGAGAATCACACCATCGGCAGTCGAGATAGAACCCCTTGGTCAATCACGGCACTGCCTCTGTTCATTCAGAGCCCCTTGCCGGAGGTTTCGCGGCCCTCATCAGATGAGTTTCTCCACCGCCGCCACCAGTTCCTTGACGTGGGAAACCGAGACGGCGAAGGCGGCCGATTCTTCCGCCGACAGCTCCAGTTCGATGATCTTCTCCGCCCCGCCGGCGCCCACCAGGCAGGGCACGCCCACGAAGTATCCGCCCACGCCGTACTGCTTGTCGCAGTACACGGCGCAGGGCAGGATGCGCTTGCGGTCCAGCAGGATGGCCTCGGCCATCTGCACGCTGGCGGCCGCGGGGGCGTAATAGGCGCTGCCGGTCTTGAGCAGGTTGATGATCTCGGAGCCGCCCTTGCGCGTGCGCTCGACGATGGCGGCGAGTTCGTCGGCCGGCACGAACTGGCTGACCGGAATGCCGCTGACGGTTGTGTAGCGCGGCAGCGGCACCATGTCGTCGCCGTGCCCGCCCAGCAGCATCGCCTGAATGTCACAGACGCTGCACCCGATCTGGCGGGCCAGGAAGGCCCGGTACCGGGCCGCATCCAGCACCCCCGCCTGGCCCAGCACCCGCCGGGCGGGAAAACCGCTGGCCTTCCAGGCCACGTACACCATCGCGTCCAGCGGGTTGGAAACCACGATCAGCACCGCGTTGGGCGAGCCGGCGGCCAGGTTGGCCGAGACTTCCTTGACGATTCTGGCGTTGGCCGCCAGCAGGTCGTCGCGGCTCATGCCGGGCTTGCGCGCCAGGCCGGAGGTGATGATGACCACGTCGCTGCCGGCAGTGTCCCGGTAATCGTTGGTGCCGACGATGTCGGCGTCGAAACCCTCGATGGGGCCGGCCTGGAAGAGGTCCAGGGCCTTGCCCTGGGGCAGCCCCTCGATGATGTCCAAGAGGACGATGTCGCCCAGCCCTTTGACCGCCGCCCAGTGGGCGCAGGTGGCCCCGACGTTGCCGGCCCCGATGATGCTGATCTTCTTGCGCGCCATTGAGTATTCCTTCGCTTCTTTCCTCGCTGTTGTGCGGAGAGAGCACAGAAGATATATCCCCGAGCGCCGAAAAGGAAGAACCGGGATGGGGTTAGCCGTGAATAGGTTGATCGGTTAATCGGTGAATCAGTGAATCGGGTAGGGCGCGCAACTTGTTGCACGCGCGACTTATCCACACAATCAAACCATCGGCAGGCCAGAGCGACCGGTCAGGGGGCTCCCTCTGGTTTGCCGGGGGTTTCGGTATCGGGGGTTTCCTGTTTGCGCAGCTCGTCGACCTTCTGGCGGACGTCGCGGTAGTTGTAATCGGCCATGGCGACCGTGGAGAAATGCTCCAGGGCCTTGGCCTTGTCGCCCATGGCCTTGTAACAGGCGCCCAGGTTGTAGTGCAAATCCTTGGACAGCTCCTCGCCCGGCTCATGCTCGAGGGCCTTGTTGAAGGTTTCCGCCGCCTGGGGATACCAGCCCTTCTTGATGAAGGCCTGCCCCAGGTAAGTCAGGGCCCGCACCCGCCGCTTGGGCTCGCGCTGGGCCTGCTGGAGGGAAGAGATGGCGTCGTCGACCTGGCCGGCGATGAGTTGCCGGCGGCCAAGCTCGTACTTGATGGACAGATCGGTGGGATAGTTGGCTGCCCGCTCGACGTACATCGCCAGCTCAGCGGCCAATTGCTCTTTGGCCAGGGCGGCGGCGGCCGCGGTATTCCCCTGGGCCTTGAACTGGTTGTACCGCCGTCGCATCTGGCGGATCTTGATGTCGTCGATACGCTGCTTGAAGTGATAGGCCTTCAGGTCGGCAAAGGCCTTCTTGAGCACGTCGATGGCCTCGTTCTCGTAGCCTTCCTGCTCGAACTTGGTCAGGGCGTCGGCCAGCATGTCGATCTTGCCCGGCACCCTCGGGGCGGCCAGGTATTCCTTGCGCGCCCGCTCGATCTCCTGCTCCAGGTAGTCCTTTCCCTGGGCCATCTGATCCTGGGCGTTGAGGCGGATCTGGCCCTTAAGGTCTTTTACGCTGTGGGTGAAGTCGCCGTCCTTGTCGTATTTCCCGTCGGTGATGGTTTTCAGGCCCGACAGGGTCATGGCCGCCTGCTCGAAGCCGGCGTCGTCGGGGTAGAATCGCCTACCCATGTCGGCCATGGCCAGGCCGCCGGCATAATCCTTGATGACATGGTAGGTGTCGATCAGCAGGGTGAGGATTTTCTTGTCGGGCTTCTTGGCCTGGCGCATGATGTCGGCCAGCAGGTCCAGGACCCACTTGATCACCTCGGGCGGGGCCTGGAGTTTTTCCAGTTCCTTGAGCACCGCCACCATGTGCGAGGTGTTGCCGGGGTCTCTGGCCAGCACGTACTCGGCGTTGGCCAAGTCGTCGTTGTCGTTGCCCTTGAACTTCTTGCCCTCGAACATGCCCGCGGGCTTGCCGCCGGCCAGCTTGCGCTTCAGGGAGGCGTCGTGCAGCGGGCGATGCCCGCGCTCGATGTTGAAAGGCTCGCGGCGTATGCCCTCCAGGAACATCAGGATGGCAAATTCCCATTTGCCGGTCTCCATCACCTGGTCGCCGCGATCAAAGAACAGCTTGCCTTTGCCGCTGGAGGGGCTTTGCTCGGTTGTCGTCATCGCTTCCTGAGTCTCCGTGCCCTGGCCGCCAGACTACTTTAACTCCAAGCCGTTGGGGCGACAAGGCCCTGTAGGTTTTGAATTGTACCTGTATCGGCCAGGCGATGGTAGGGCCTGCTGTGCCCGCGGGTGCATTAGCGTTTTGGGGATTCTGACGTG
>PMYM01000039.1 GCA_003171235.1 Phycisphaerales bacterium
GGTTCCGCATGCTGGCGCCGATCCTGACGGCCGTCGTGCTCAGCGGCTTTGCCGGGGCCTCCATCGCCGCCGAGTTGGGCACGATGGTAGTGGCCGAGGAAATCGAGGCCCTGGAGGCCACCGCCCTCAATCCCATACGTTTCCTGGTGGTGCCGCGAATGCTGGCCACCGTGGCCATGCTGGTGCTGCTGACGATCATCTCCGACTGGATGATCGCCTTGGGCGGCTACCTGGCCAGTTGGGCGACCCTGGAGCCCAAGGTCTACCTTGGCTACTGGGACCGCATGCACGACCAGTTGGCCCAGCGCGGCTTCAGCGACTTTACCAGCGGGCTGATCCTGGCGGCGGTGTTCGGCGTCCTCATAAGCAGCATCGCCTGCTACGAGGGGCTCAAGGTCAAGGGCGGGGCCGAGAGCGTCGGCCGGGCAACCACCATGACCGTGGTCAATTCCATCGTGGGCATAATCTTCGCCGCCTGCGTCTTCACCATGATCTTCTACGCCTATAAGTTCTAGGAGCGCATGACCGAGCCATTCAACAAGGCGCTGCCGGCCCCCGAACCGGTGATGCGGGTGGTGCACCTGTACAAGCGCTTCGGCGAGCGCTGGGCGCTGGAGGACATCAACCTGGAGGTCTTTCGCGGCGAGACGCTGGTGGTCATGGGCGTCAGCGGCTGCGGCAAGAGCACGCTGCTGCGGCACATGATCGGCTCACTCACGCCCGACAGCGGGCACGTGGAGGTCCTGGGCAAGAACCTCAACGAGCTGGACGAGGATGAGCTGGACAAGGTCCGCCTGCGGCTGGGGATCCTCTACCAGTCGGGGGCGCTGTTCAACTCCATGACGGTGGGCGACAACGTGGCCCTGCCCCTGCGCGAGCACACCCACCTGGACGAGCAAACCATCCAGATCATCGTCCGCATAAAGCTGGAACAGGTCGGCCTGGGGGAGGCCATCGACCTGATGCCGGCGGAACTGTCGGGGGGCATGCGCAAGCGGGCCGGGCTGGCCCGGGCCATTTCCCTCGACCCCGAGATCCTGCTGTACGACGAGCCTTCCAGCGGCTTGGACCCGGTGACATCGGCCGAGATCATCCACCTCATGCTGGACCTTTCCACCAAGCTGGGGGTGACCAGCATGGTGGTCACGCACGACATGTCGTCGGCCTTTCGCATCGCCGACCGCATGGCTATGCTGGAGGAGGGGCGGATGATCAAGATTGGCCCGCGAAGCGAGTTTGCGGCGATCCGCGACGGCCCGCCGACCGCTGAGCCGGTGGCCGCGGCGGTGCGGCAGTTCCTGCGTGGAGAATCGGTCGGGCCGCTGACGGCCCGCCATTTTGCCGGCGGTTATGCCGATGATATCCTCAAGGCCATAAACCGATAGCGGCGGGGCGGCTTGCCCGCTTGACCCGGAGAACGACCCGATGGCGAAAAAGCAATATAGCGAACTGGTGACGGGCATCTTCGTCATCCTATCCCTGGCGGCGGGCGTGGCCGTGCTCTTGTGGCTGGGTTCGACCGGGCGGTTTGAACCCGCCGGGCACAAGCTGGCCTTCAGCGCCCCGCTGGACGCGGGCGAGCTGGGCCTGGAGATAGGCAGCGTGGTCAAGCTGGGCGGCAAGGAAGTAGGGCGCGTGGGCGACATCCGCGTCGACGCCAAAAAGCAGCGCACGCTGTACGTGGCCACTCTCAGCGACCGCGACTATCCCATCCGCCAGGACGCCCTGGCCCTGGCCAGCCCGCCCTTTATCGGCACCGGCGTTATCATCATCACCAACCCAGGGACGGGCCAATCGCCGCCGGCCAACATCGACCATCCCGTCGCCCTGAGCCTGGCCGGCAATCCCATGATTCAGCAGGCGATGGACGGATTGGGTTTCCAGGCCGAGCAGCGCCGGCAGTTCCAGCAGGCCCTGCGCGACGTGGCCGACACGGCCGGCCACCTGGCCAGTATTTCCGGCGTGCTGGACAAGGAATTCAGCTCGGATAACGCCGCCGGGCTGCTTTCGCAAGTGCACAAGATTGCCGCCCAGGCCGAACAGTCGGCCGACAACCTCGCCGCCGTCACCGCCGCCGTGCGCAAGGAGATCAACCCCGACAACCCCGACTCGGTGCTGGGCTCGTTGCACGCCGGGGCGCTGAAGTTCAAGGCGCTCTCGGTCCAGGCGACGGCTTTCTTCGACGAGGTGGCGCCCAAGCTCCAAGAGGCCTCCGGTAGCATTAACACCTACGTGCAGACCGACCTGCGCGAGCTTTTCCGCAAGGGCGACCGCATCGGCGAGCAGATGCTGGCCGTGCTGGGCGACGTGCGGGCTGCCGCCTCCACCGCCCGGGATGTGGTGGTGGCCAACCGGGACAACATCCAGACCGCCCTGGACGACTTCCAGGCGGTGGGGGAGAACCTCTCGGCCGCGGCCAGGGAGATCAGGCGCAATCCCTGGCGGCTGATGCAAAAGCCCACCGATAAGGACGTCCGCACGCAAAACCTGTATGACGCCATCCGGGCCTACTCCGACGCCGCCTCGAAACTGGAGGGCACGCTGGCCAAACTCAGCGCCCTGCAGCAGTCCCGCCCGCCCGGCGCCCCCGAGGACCCCGAGTTGCTCAAGCTTCGCGCCCAAGTCGAAGAGTCGCTCAAGAAACTCAAGACCTTTGAAGATTCCATGTGGAAGGAATTGTCCAAGTAGCCAGTAGTAGTCATGTAGGGCACGCGGGTTCGTGAGCGAAGCGAACGGTTCCGCGTGCGGGATGAATGCGTGCAGGCCCAGCAACTTTGCTCACCCCCGCCAGGGGCGGCGCGATTTCAGGCAGGGGCGGCAGCCCCGGTATCGCGGGGGCGATTCGCCAGGGGGTGTGCAAAGCCATCCGCCGATCTGCTCCGCGAGAGGTTCCCTCTGGCGATGACGTGATTTGCCGGTGCCCGTTCTTTGGATTCCTACAGACTCGCTTGCCCAGCCAATGCCGGCGTCGCCAGCGTGAACCTGTCGTGGCAGCTCGCACGGGGATGGCTCTTTCACCGCGCGGCGATCCGTATTGCCGGGGCTTCCGCTTCGGCCTGGAATGGCCAGCCGCGGGATATCACGCGTGCAACACAGCCGGATTGCGCGAGCGGCCCAGCAGCCGCGCGCCCTACCCGCCTTGACGAATCATCGGTTCTCATGGCAGGTCCTGGGGGTCCGGAGAAAGCTTGACAGAGCGTGGAGACCAGAGATAATCGGGGATCAGAAGCCCACGGCGGTCGTGGCCAAGGTTACCTTTCGAATTCCGGATGATTCGGCATTCCTCGGGCCGCCCGGGAAGGAAAACTGCATACGCCGTTTCTAAAGGAGACTGTCTATGTCCAAGCACATCCTGGATGACGTCGTCGGGCTGGAACGTCTGGAAGCCCGCACCTTGCTTTCGACCACGACGGTGGCGCTGGGCGGAATGACGACCTTTGTGGGCTATACCGACGCCGACGGGACAGTCGTAACCGTCAAATTGACCGGGGCGACCGCCAACCTGCTCTTTGACGGCGACACCCTCTCGACGACTGCGGCGGGCAGAGGCCTGTTGGTGACCGGCGCTAACGTTCAGCTCGACAATGTGAATTTGCTGACCACGCCCACGGCCGGCAAGCTGACTTTTACGACCAGGGACGCGGCGGGCACCATCCCCGGCGCCACGATCGGGTCGATTACCAACGGCACCGGCGACGGGCCGCTGGGCAGCCTGGCCGGGACCACCATGGACCTGGTGGGAGCGGGCATCAATCTGGATGGCACCTGCGTCATCGGCTCAATCAAGCTGCACAGCCTGCAAAACGGGGCCGACATCATAATGTCCGGGATCGTGCCGGCCGGCGTGGCCATTACCGTGGGGCAGATCGCCGACGGGACGGACATCAACCTGACAGGCGGGCTCAAGAGCCTCACCCTGGGCGATTGGAACGGCACGGGCAGCCTGGAGGCCGCCTGGGTCGGCAAGATCAACGCCAAGGGAAAGGTCGAGGGCGTTTCGGTGACGACTGATGGGGCGATTAATTCTCTGACGGCCGCGCAGTGGGATAGCGGCACAATCACGGCCGATTCCTTGCACACCCTGCGCATGAAGGGCCGCCGCGCGAACGTCGCCAAGGGCATTACCGCCCTGGCCGGAGATTTCGGCGCGTATGTCACCCTGGCGGCCCTGAATGTGCTAGCCGGCCAGAAGACCATGGCCAGCGGCAAGGTCGCCGGCGACGCGAGCGGGAAGGTGGATATTACGGGCGACGTGTGCAACTTCGCCGCCGGCTCGCTTTCGGGGCAATTGGCCATCGACGGCAAGGCCGTGGTCAAACTCGGCAACGCCCTGTCGATTTTGCCGCCTCCGGGCGGATCTATCGGCCAGTTGCACGTGGGCGGGCAGGCCAATGTCACCGGCGACAAGCAGAAATTCAAGTTCAGCGGCGGCGATTTGTATACCGTCGCCGACAACACCTATTCTTTGCCTGACATGCTGCTGTTGTCCTCCCCCGGGGCCACCGCCAATTACGATTTTACCAGCACGACCAACGGCCAGACGGATTCGGGCGTGTTGAACTTGAACGTGGACGCTGCCCCCACCTCCATCGGCGGCAACGACACCTATGGCTGGAGCCTGACCAACACCGGCGAATTGCAGGTGGAACGTTGGTGGTTCACCGCCGGCGGCCAGACGCAACTGGCCCAGTGGTGGCTCAACACTCAAAGCATGGGCCAGCCGGAGATGACGTTCTCCACCCCCCTGGCTGTGCCGCAGGACCTGGCCGTGGGCCAGAAGTATTCCAGCACCTCGGGCGTTACCGGCCAGTGGCTGATGGACATGAGCGGCGACAATTCCCCGCCCGACTGGCAAACCATGGACATTACCGGCGGGACGGCCACGATGAAAATGGTGGTGGTCGGCGTGGAGCAGATCACCGTCAGCGGCACGACGTACCTGGCGGCCAAGCTGACCAGCAGCCTTAAGATCAACTGCGTCGGCCAGTTGAACTATAACGGCATTCACGCCTCCTCCGCCAGCATCACCGACAATGAAACCGTCTGGGCCGTGCCCGGCGTGGGCGTGATCCAGATGAACGCCAACATCCACATAAACGGCTCGATCTCGGGCGTGGCCAGCGGCTCTTTCAGCACCAACACCACTTTGGCCTTGCAGTAAAGCCGGAATAGTCTGGTTGGGCGAGCGGCTTCTGGGTCGCTCGCGAAATTGCTGGGCCAACATGCGCCATTGCCGTGGTCGTACATGGCCGCCGCAACCTACTTCGCCAAAGCTTCGTAGGTCAGGAAAGACGCGGCTGTCATGCCACCCGGAAAGAAAAGGGCCCGCCAAGCGGCGAGCCCTTTTTCATTCATACGACGGCACAACTGTGCCTTTTTGCGTGTTGCGGGCATCTTGCCCGCGCCACTAATCTTCCGGCACTTCCTTGGCTTGCATCCAACTGAACATCTTGCGGAGTTGCCGGCCGACCACCTCGACGGGGTGGTTCTTGTCGGCCTCATACAGCCGCTTGAAGTTGGGCTTGCCCTTGGCGCACTCGTCCAGCCATTCCTTGGCGAAGGCGCCGCTCTGGATGTCGGCCAGAATCTTCTTCATGGTCTTGCGGGTTTCGTCGTTGATGAGCATGGGCCCGCGGGTCAGGTCGCCGTACTCGGCGGTGTTGGAGATGCTGTAGCGCATGTAGCTGATGCCGCCTTCGGACATGAGCTTGATGATGAGCAGCAGTTCGTGCAGCACTTCGAAGTAGGCGATGTGCGGCTGGTAACCGGCTTCGGTCAGGGTTTCAAATCCCGCCTTGACCAGTGCGGTCAGGCCGCCGCAGAGCACGGCCTGCTCGCCGAACAGGTCGGTCTCGGTCTCTTCCTTGAAAGTGGTCTGGATGATGCCGGCCCGGCCGCCGCCTATGCCGATGCCCCAGGCCAGGGCCAGCTCAAAGGCCTTGCCCGAGTCGTTCTTCTCCACGGCGATCAGGCAGGGCACGCCCGAGCCTTCCTTGTAGCAGGAGCGGACGGTGTGGCCGNNACGATCTGCTTGAAGTGGATGTTGAACCCGTGGCAGAAGCCCAGGGTCTTGCCGGGCTTGAGGTTGGGCTGTATCTCGCTCTTGTACACCTTGCCCTGCAATTCGTCGGGCAGGGTGATGATGATGAGGTCGCCCTGCTTGGTCGCCTCGGCGGCGGAGACGGGCTTGAAGCCGTCCTTCACGGCCAGGCTATGGTTGTGCGTGCCGGGCAGTTCGCTGACCAGCACCTTTACGCCGCTGTCGCGCAGGTTCTGGGCGTGGGCGTGGCCCTGGCTGCCGTAGCCCAGAATGGAGACGGTCTTGCCCTTTAGGGCCTCCAGGCTGCCGTCCTTGTCGTAGAGAATTTTGACGTTCATGCGATTGCTCCTGTGCCGGCGAGCTTGGCCGCCGATGGCCCGCCGCTGCCTCCGAAAGCCTCGCTTGGCCCGGAAGTGGGCGGCAAAAAGGGGATTGTTACACCCTTGGCGGGGGTGCGTCAAGAGCAGTGTGTGAACAATTGCAATGCTTAAGTCACAGGGAGTCGGTGGCACAGGTTTTCAACCTGTGCCCAATCATCTCTTGTGATGCACAGGTTAAAAACCTGTGCCACCAAATAATCTTTCTTGTCCTCCCTCCCCGACGCGGCAGGGCGGACTCTCAAGGTTGACTTGGGCCGATGAGAATGAACTGCCGCTTGCCCACGCCGCCGGGCAGTTCGATCACCGGGCTGGTGCGGACCGCCAGCCCATGCTTAGCCGCGTCGCGCCGGGCGGCGGGCAGTTCGCGGGCGACGGTCTGCGGGGTCTTGTACAGGATCATGGTCCCGCCGGCGGCCAGGAGTTGGCGGCAGTCCTGGATCATTTTTTGGGCTGAGGAGACCGCCCGGGCGGCCACCGCGTCGAAGCCTTCATGCCAGGGCGGCTGGGATTGG
>PMYM01000178.1 GCA_003171235.1 Phycisphaerales bacterium
GCTGTGACAGACTACTAGTGGTCAGTAGCCAGGAGCCAGGACCCAGTAGCCAGTATCCGGTTACTAATGCCTGGCTTCCGGCTCCCGGCTACCGGCTACTTTGTCTTTACGCCTCGCCGGAACCGGGCTTTCCTCTTACCTTGAACGTGGCCTTGAACTCGTTGATGGCGGCGTCGAGTGCGCCGCGGTCGGTGTCGGAGATTTGCCTGGTCTGCTCCAGGGTGGTGTATATCTCCTTGTGCTTGTCCTTGATGAAGGCAATCAGCTCGATCTCGAAACGCTGCGCGTCCGCCAGGTGGATGTCGTCCAGCAGGCCGCGCGTGCCGGCGTAGATGCTGATGACCTGGTCGGTCACGGGATACGGGTTGTACTGGGCTTGCTTGAGCAGTTCGACCATGCGGGCCCCGCGGTCCAGTTGCCGCTGCGTGGCGGCGCCCAGATCCGTGCCCAACTGGGCGAAGGCCTCCAGCTCGCGATACGCCGCCAGGTCCAGCCGCAGCGAGGTCGCCACCTGCTTCATGGCCATGATCTGGGCGTTGGCGCCCACGCGGCTGACGGAGATGCCCACGTTGATGGCCGGCCGCACGCCGGCAAAGAAAAGCCCCGGCTCGAGGTAAATCTGGCCGTCGGTTATGGAGATGACGTTGGTGGGAATGTAAGCCGACACCTCGCCTTCGAGCGTCTCGACGATGGGCAGGGCCGTCACCGAGCCGCCGGAGTTGGCCAGGCGGTGGACCTTGAGCCGGTCCTTGTCGGCCCTGCCCTCCAGGGCCTTTTGGGCCTGGGCAAGGCCCTCGGGCCGCTCGTACGTTACGCCGTCGGCGCCCCCGACGTCGGTGGCGGCGTCGGGGGTGTCATTGGGCACGATGACGTACTTGTCGGTGAGCTTGCAGGCCCGCTCCAACAGGCGCGAGTGCAGGTAGAAAATGTCGCCCGGGTAGGCCTCCCGCCCCGGCGGGCGGCGCAGCAGCAGCGACATCTGCCGGTAGGCCACCGCCTGCTTGGACAGGTCGTCGTACACCACCAGGGCGTCGCGGCCCTCGGCGTACATGAAATACTCGGCCATGGCGCAGCCGGCGTAAGGCGCCAGGTATTGCAGCGGCGCGGGATCGGCCGATGAGGCCATCACCACGATGGTATGGGCCATCGCCTTGTGCTGTTTGAGGATCTCGACCAGCCCGGCCACGGTGGACTCTTTCTGGCCCACCGCCACGTACACGCACAGCACCCCGGTGTCGCGCTGGTTGATGATGGCGTCGATGGCGATGGCGGTCTTGCCTGTCTTGCGATCTCCGATGATGAGCTCGCGCTGTCCCCGGCCGATGGGGATCATCGAGTCGATGGCCTTGATGCCCGTTTGCAGGGGGACGTTCACCGGCTGGCGGAGGGCGATCCCGGGGGCGATGATCTCCACCGGGCGGAACTGCGTCGCCTTGATGGGCTCGCCGCCGTCGATGGCCCTGCCCAACGGGTCGATGACGCGCCCGAGCATCGCCCGCCCCACCGGCACCTGCAAGAGCTTGCCCGTGCCCCGGACGCTCTGGCCTTCCTTGATGTCGCCGTACTCGCCGAAGATCACCGCCCCGATGGAGTCCTCTTCCAGGTTGAAGACCTGGCCGATGGCCCCGGTTTCAAACTCCAGCATCTCGCCGGCCATGGCCTGGGACAGCCCGTAGATGCGGGCGATGCCGTCGCTCACCTCCAGCACGCGCCCGACCTGGGCGACGTCCAGCTCTTGACTGTGGCTGGCGATCTCCTGGCGAATCACACTGACTATTTCATCGGCCTTGAGCTTCATGCTCGCCTTTCAGCAGTCGGGTGGCATGGTCACGCTTCTTTTCGCCTGACCATGTTTAGCTCATCCTTCGCGACAACACGTCCTAGAATCACCGCAAGACGCACATGCTTGGGGTCCAGTTCGTCGCCGGCCACGGGCGAGCCTGCTTCGCCAAGGCTACGCAGGCCGGGGACGCCCGTGCTACATTTTCAAGGGGTGCTAAGCCTGCCGCCGCTCAACTGCCGGCGCAACTGCCTCAGCCGGGCCCGCACGCTTGCGTCCAGCAGGCGATCGCCCACGCGGATGCTCAGGCCGGCCACCAGTTCGGGCTCAACGCGCGTCTCCAGCAGCAGGTTGGAAGAAAGGGCCTGGGAAAGGGCGGCGGCGATCTCCTGCCGCTGCTGGTCGGACAATTCCACGGCCGACGACACCGTCACTTTCAGGGTGCCCTGCCGCACCCGCAGCAGCCGGCGTGCCTGGTGGGCGATGGCCCCCAGCACTCCCAGCCGCCCGTGCCGGGCCAGCACCGCCAGCAGCGACTCCAGACGCTCGCTCACGCGCCCGGCAAAAATGTGCCGGACGGCTTCAAGCCGGCTGCGCCGGGTCAAAGTGGCCGCCGTGAGAAGTTCGCGCGCCCCCCTCTGCTGGGCCAGCAACTCCGCCAGTTCTTCCAGCTCCACTACTGCTTCCTGGGCGGGGCCAGGGTCCAGGGGTTCGATGTAGGCCTGGGCGTAAACCGCCGCCAGCGACAGGCTGGTCACATCCAGCGCCGAAGCTTGTAAAGCATGGTCAATCATTCTTGGGCGAGGCCTCCTGGGCGATTTCCCGCAGCGACTCCTCCACCAACCGGCGGTGATCCTCCGGGCGGAGGGTTTGTCGCAGGGCCTTGGCGGCGACGTCCACGGCCAATTGGGCCGTCCGGTCGTACAGTTCGCGCAGGGCGTCTATCTTGGCCTGCTCGATTTCCACCGTTGCGGATTGCACCAGCCGGCGCGATTCCTGCCTGGCCTGGCCCAGCAGCTTTTCCTGCTCGCCGGCGGCGCGGCGGCGGGCCTGGCTGAGCAATTCGGCTGCCTGGGCCTCGGCCGCCTCTAACTGCTTCTTATACTGGGCCAGCAGTTCCAGGGCCTGCTTCTCCCGCTCCTGGGCGTGCTGGATGGTCTGGGCTATGCCCTCCTCCCGCCGCTGGAGCTGGGCGACAATCGGCTTCCACGCCCATTTCCCCAGCACCGCCAGCAGCAGCAGGAAAATAACGATGGTCGCGACGGCCTGGCCCAGGTCGCCGACGGGAATGCCGCCGCCTGCGCCTTCGGCGGCCCAGGCAGCGCATGGCGCCACTGCGATGGCCGCCAGGGCGGCCACCAGGCAGGGGACGGCTTTGCGCATCTCCAGAGCGGCCGGCATATTCGGCTCCAATGCTAGAACTTGCCCACGCCCAGCATGCCCACCACGACGGCAAAGAGGGCAATGCCTTCGATCATGGCGGCGGTAATAATCATGGGGGCGAACATGGCGCCGGAGGCCTCGGGCTGGCGGGCGATGGCCTCGACGGTGTTGCCGCCGATACGGGCGATGCCGATCGCCCCGCCCACCACCGCCAGGCCGGCGCCGATGCACGCGCCCAGGATGCCCAGCCCGCGGCCGATGTCGCTCTTGACCTCCGAAACCGCCCCTGCCGGGGCCTGTTCTGGCTGCGCAAAGGCGCTGCCGCAGGTCGCCATCAGCACCAATCCGATTGTGGCCAACTTCACGGTTCGCGTCATCTGTCTCGCCTTTCTTCGTGTCGCGGGCATCTTGCCCGCGCGTCCCGCGGCCGTCCCGGCGGCGGGTGCACCATGAATCGAGGGCAAGATGCCCTCGTCACTCGCGGGCGGGACGCCCGCGACACTAAACAGCAATGTTCTAATGCGATGGGGCCGCATACAGCCCGATGAACATCGCGCTGAGGAAGGTGAAGATATACGCCTGGATCACCGCCACCAGCAGTTCCAGCAGGTTCAAGGCCACCGAGAAGATGATGATTCCCGGCCCGACGTAGGCGAGGCTGTAGCTCTGGTGCTGCATCAGGCTGACCAGGGCTTGCCCCAGCAGCATCAGCAGCACCGCCAGCAGCGTGTGCCCGGCCAGCATGTTGGCGAAGAGACGAATCATCAGCGCCCCGCACTTGGCCAGCACGCCCACGAATTCCAGGGCGATCATCGGCAGCAGCAGGATCTTGCCCGTCAGGCCGGGGATCGTGGGGGCCAGCGACTTAAGCCACAGCAGCGGCGAGATGGCCGCGCACAGGGCCATCGGCACGCGGTGATGCTCGTGGCAGAGACGCGCGGCATGGTGCAGGCCCAACACGACGATGGTCATGAAGGTGATGAAGGCCATGGCGCCGGTCACGGCCAGGATGCCCGTGGGCGTGCCGCCTATGGGCGGCAGACCCAGCAGTGGTGTAATCCGCCCCAGCGGGATCATGCCCAGCAGGTTCATTCCCAGCACGAAAACGAACATCGTGCACAGCAGCGGCAGGAAGACGTAGGCCTGTTCGTGCAAGGCGGGCTTGGCGATCAGGTCGCGGACGCCAACCACCAGCACCTCGACCACGTTCCGCCCGCCCCTGGGGACTCGCTGGTAGCGCCGGGCAAAAGGCAGGATGAGCGTTGCGGCGATGATGGCCACCAGGATCATGGCGGCAATCAGGCTGGACATGGCCGTGACGGTCAGTCCCTGCCAGTGCCATTGCAGGCCGGGCCAAGGCTTGTCGCTTAGGTGCTCCAACGGATTCTCAGCGGCCAAGAGCACGATCGACTCCTTGGGCCGTGGATGCGGCGCCCGGCGCCGTCAGCGCCCTGGCCATCCACGCCGTCTCGCCGGCCAGGGCAAGCAGGTAGAACGAAACCGCCCATACGGCCAGGGGCGTCAGGGGCAGTTTGGCCAGTTTCCAGGCGGCCAGGATCAGGCCCACGCATGCCAGCGTGCGGACCATGCTGGCTGCCATGAACGCCAGGGCGGCCTTGCCGGCGGTGTTTCGCCGGGCATAGGCGACCATGCCCGCGGCGTTGCCCAGCATCACCACCAGGTTGATGGCTCCGGCGGTCATCTCCGCCTGCAAGGCCGGCAGACCCGCCACGCGCCAGGTGAAGTAGCCCCCCACGACGCCGGCCACGACCATCGCCGGCAAAGTCCAAACCAGGGCTGACCGCAGGCTCAGGTGCATGGATATCTCCGCAGGCCCTTCACTCGCCTCGACGCCACTGGGCGAAGGCGACTTGAATGTCCATTATTGTTCGTCATCCTGGCGATCTTTCGGCTCCGGCGGTTTTTGAAGCTGCAGCGCGCGGCGGATCAGGCGATACAAACCGGCGGCAAAGCCCAGCCCGGCCCCGCACAGGGTCAGGATGGGATCCGTGCCGAATCTCCGGTCCAGCCATAGCCCGATCAACAGCAGCAGCCCGAAGGTGGCGAAGAGCTCCAGGCCCGACGAGCCGTACCGCATGAGCTCCTGCCATGACCGGTTTTCTGGCATATCCGCCATATAAACGTAACGCAAGCCGGAAGAAGTCTAACGGGACTCGGCGCCATCGTCAACGCCGGGGTAGGAAGATGGTCAATCGGCTCGCCTGCGGACTAGCCTCAGGCTGGCTGATCTGTAGAATGTCAGCGATCCTGGAAACTGGAGAGCCGCCGGTGAGCGACTGGCACAAACTGACGCCGCCTCAGGCGATGGAGAAGCTCGGCGGCGCGCCCGAGGGCTTGAGCCTGGAAGAGGCAGCCGCCCGCCTTGAGCGCCACGGCCCCAATGAACTGCTGCAGCGAGGCCTGAAAAGCCCCTGGCTGATACTCTACGAGCAGCTCACCGGGGTGCTGGTGATCGTGCTGCTGGTGGCGGCGGCGGTCTCGGCGGTCATGGGCTATATCGACGAGCGTTCCAAGCCCCAGCCCGGCTGGGCCGAAGGCTATAGCGACGCCATCGCCATAGTCGTCATCGTCATCCTCAACGCCCTGCTGGGCCTGACCCAGGAATACCGGGCCGAGAAGGCCATGGCCGCGCTGAAGCGGATGGCGGCCCCGACGGTCAGGGTCCGCCGCGGCGGTCAAGTCATGGAAATTCCCTCCCGCCAGATCGTACCGGGCGACATCCTGCTGCTGGAGGCGGGCAACATCGTGCCGGCCGACTGCCGGCTGATCGAGGCGGTAAACCTGCGGATCCAGGAGTCGGCCCTGACTGGTGAATCCGAACCGGTGGAGAAGGATACCCAGCCCCTGCCACAGGACGATCTGACCCTGGGCGACCGCGCGGACATGGCCTTCATGGGCACGGTGGTTACCTATGGCCGGGGCGCGGGCGTGGTGACGGCCACGGGCATGGGCACGGAACTGGGGGCCGTCGCGGCCATGATCCAGACCGTCCACCGCGAGCCCACCCCGCTGCAGCGCCGGCTGGAGCAACTGGGCAAGGGCCTGGCATTGGCGGCGCTGGTGCTGGTGGCGGTGATTTTCGCCCAGGGGTTGCTCATCGAGGGCGTGAACCTGGCCAACGTGGAGAAAATGTTCCTGGTGGCGGTGAGCATGGCCGTGGCGGCCGTGCCCGAGGGCCTGCCGGCGGTGGTGACCATCGCCCTGGCCCTGGGGGCCCAGCGCATGCTGCGACGCAGGGCCTTGATCCGCAAGCTGCTGGCGGTGGAGACGCTCGGCTCGGTTACCGTCATCTGCTCGGACAAGACCGGCACGCTCACCGAAAACCGCATGACCGTGACCGTGCTGGACGCCGCCGGCGACCGCATCGACCTGGTGGAGGAACTTCGCCGGGGCGAACCGGTGGCCCACACCGGCGCCCATCCCCTGCTGGGGCGCAACCCCACCCTCTCGCTGCTGCTGGCCGGCGGCGCGCTCTGCAACGACGCCAGCCTGCACCCCCTAGCCGGCCAAACCGGCCAGCTTCAGGCCGTCGGCGACCCCACCGAAGGCGCCCTGGTGGTGGCGGCGGCCCAGATGGGCCTGTGGAAGGACCGCCTGGAAAAGCTCGCCCCGCGCGTCGCCGAATTGCCCTTCGACTCCCAGCGAAAGCGCATGACCACCGTCCACCGCCGACCCGGCCAGGAGGCCCAGCTTCCCTTGCCGCCCGGCGGCTACGTGGCTTTCTGCAAGGGCGCCGTGGACGGCCTGCTGACGGTCTGCACCCACCTCTGGCAGGAGGGCCAGCCGCTGCCGCTCGACCAGAACCGCCGCCAGGAAATACTTACCGCCAATGACGAACTGGCCCGCCAGGGCATGCGCGTCCTGGGCGTGGCCCTTCGCCTGCTGGATCAGGTGCCCCCGCCCCAGCAGATGGAAAGCGAACTGGTTTTCGTGGGCCTGGCCGGCATGATCGACCCGCCGCGCCCGGAGGTCCGCCAGGCCGTCGAAACCTGCCGCGCCGCCGGCATCCGCGTGGTGATGATTACCGGCGACCATCCCCTGACCGCCCGGCACATCGCCGGGCAACTGGGCATCGAGGGAGGTTCAGAGCTTCTGACCGGGATAGAACTGCAGCGGATGGCCCCGGGCGAGCTGGCCGGCAAGGTGGGCAGCGTCGGGGTGTACGCCCGCGTCTCGCCCGAGCACAAGCTCAAGATCGTCGAGGCGCTGCAGGCCCAGGGCCAGATCGTGGCCATGACCGGCGACGGCGTCAACGACGCCCCCGCCCTGCGCAAGAGCGACATCGGCGTGGCCATGGGCGTCACCGGCACCGACGTGGCCAAGGAAGCGGCCGACATGGTCCTGCAGGACGACAATTTCGCCACCATTGTCGCCGCCGTGGAGGAAGGCCGCGTCATCTACGACAACATCCGCAAATTCATCAAGTACCTGCTCTCCTGCAACAGCGGCGAGCTGTGGGTGATGATTATTTGCCGGCTGATGGGCATGCCCCTGCCGCTGCTGCCGCTGCAGATATTGTTCATGAACCTGGTGACCGACGGCCTGCCCGCCCTGGCCCTGGGCGTGGAACCGGCCGAACGCGACACCATGCGCCGCCCCCCGCATGACCCGCGGCAGAGCGTATTCCGCGGCATGGTGGCGGACATCATCTGGATGGGGCTGATGATGGCGATGGTCAGCCTGGCCGCCGCCGGGTACTGCTGGTTCTTCCGAGACTCCCGGTTCGATCCTGCGGTGCTGGTGCGATTCGGCGACGCCGCCGCCGCCAAGGAGGCCTTCTTCCGCACCATGGTCTTCACCACGCTGACGCTCTCGCAGATGGCGCTGGTGCTGGCCCAGCGGTCCAGCATCGATTCGCTCTTCCGCCAGGGGCTCTTGTCCAACAAACCGCTGCTGGCGGCGGTGGCGTCGACCGTCCTGCTGCAATTGGCGGCGGTGTACCTGCCGGCTGCCCAGGAGTTCTTCCGCACTATCGCCCTGCCAGCGGGCGACCTGGCCGTCGCCCTGGGCCTCTCGGCCGTGCCCTTCGTGGTGGTGGAGCTTTACAAACTCATCCTGCGACGGCGCAGAAGGTGATTGTCTTAAGCCCGCAGGGCGCTTGCCTATAGCCACGGGCGCAAGCCCGTGGAATGAGGCCGCCCCCTCCGCCCGAGCCCCCCAAGGGGGCGATTGCCGTCTCAGTCCCAGAGATGCTTGGGATCATACTTGACGCCATGCCTTTCAAGAAACGCCACCAGCTCTTCTTCAAACGTCATCTTCGCGTGATGTTCCGCCTGGCTGTCAATGTACCTCCCCACGCTTGCCAGGTTCGATTGGCTGACGCTGAAGGCGGCATAGCCTCACGGCTCATTCGTCTCTGGTAATGCCATTTGTTTTGACGCTTGCCCCCAAAGGTAATCGATCTTTCGGCGCATCGCCGCATCGACAGCAGGCGGCTTGGAGGACTCAATAAGGGCCGCGGCTTCCGGAGTATCGAGCTTCATCAGGAGTATGTAGGCCCCCAACTGTTCGTGTTCATGTTCGCTGCCGAGCGCCGCGCGGAGCTGCTCAAAGGTGTATGGACTTTTGCTCATCCACGCGGCGACTGGGTAGACACGACGCCCGGCTTCGTCCTGGTCATACTTCAGCGGCAAGAGCATTTCCTGAGCTTGTTTTCCGCCAACCTCTCCCACTACGATTGCTGCGGCTATGCGTAGCTCAGGATCGCTGTCCTTGAGCAGGATCTTAAGCGGTGGCAGAACCTTATCGCTTCCGATCTTTTCCAGTGCCACGACGACCGCCTTTCTCGTCTTGGCGGATTTGTCCGTCGCCATCTCGGCGAGGGCATCAACTGCACTTGGCTGGCCAATTCTTCCCAAAGCCTCGATCGTAGCTCTACGTGTGGCATCATCCTTGTCTTTCAGGAATGGCAGCAAAGGTTGGACCGCCTGTGAGCTCCCAACCAGCCCAAGTGATTCGACGGTTTCTCGACGCACGTCAGTATCCTCATCTTTTAGGGCCTTTAGGAGCGGGCCCACGACGGACTCATCGTGCCTGGGCGCAAGAACAGGAAAACAACTTCCCTTTTCTCGCGTACGTCCCAGGTACTTAGAGCCTATCCTAATAA
>PMYM01000030.1:0-197 GCA_003171235.1 Phycisphaerales bacterium
GGTTGGCGGCGTCGCCGATGGACCTTGACGCGGCGAAGCTTGCCGCCGTGTCCTGCCGGGCGAAGCAGGCGGCGGAGAGTCTCGTCAGAGACGACGATGCCTTCGTCCTGGGGTAGGGCGTCGGCCATGTGAGAGAAGTTGTAGTGGGCGTAGGTGGTAAGGGCCAGATCCAGAATCTTCTGGCGAAGGGCCGGGGG
>PMYM01000030.1:206-1418 GCA_003171235.1 Phycisphaerales bacterium
CTTGAGGCGTTGGAGCTGTCGGAGGGATAGGCCAAGGGCGGCGGCAGCCTGGGCATTAGTGATGTGGCTGTCGATAGCCGTCTGAATCAGTTGGTGCTTCTGTGATTGAGCCACGGTCAACGTGCACTCCTGATCGATCACGTGTTGCCTCCATTCGGGGAGGCAACATACCCGTCAGGGGTGACAAAGTCGCTGTGGCGTTAAGGGGTGACATAATCGCTGTGGCACGACAGGCCCCTAAATCACCCTTGACCCCCCGCCCCCAAGCCGGTAAAAAGGTAAATCTGTTTCAAAAGGCGCCGGCTGGGATTGCGCCCATGCCGCCGGATATGAGCGACCAACCCGAAAAACCCGTTATAGACCTCCAGCACCTGCGGCAGCAGATTGACGAACTGGACCGCCAGCTCGTCGCCCTGCTCAACGCCCGGGCCGCCGTGGTGGTGGAGGTCGGGCGCACCAAGCGGGCCTCGGGCGGCCAGGTATACGCCCCCGACCGCGAAAAAGTCGTGCTGGAGCGGGTTTGCGCCCTCAACAATGGCCCCCTGCCGCAGCGCACCCTGCAGGCCATTTATCGCGAGATGATGAGCGGCTCGTTCGCCCTGGAGCGCCCGTTGCGGGTGGGCTACCTGGGCCCGGAGGGTTCCTTCTCCCACCTGGCGGCCATGCGCAAGTTCGGCGGCTCGGTGGAATACCTGCCCCTGGCCGACATCCTGGCGGTCTTCGACGAGGTGGCCAGGGGGCATTTGGACCTGGGGCTGGCGCCCATCGAAAACAGCGTCGGCGGCGGGGTCATCGACACCATGGACGCCTTCGTCGACCACGACGTGCGCGTCTGCGCCGAGGTGCTGGTGGAGATCCACCACAACCTGCTGGGCAACTGCGCCCCCGACGAGATCACCATGATCGCCTCCAAGCCGGAGGTCTTCGCCCAGTGCCGGCGATGGCTGTCGGGCAACTTCCGCAAGGTGGACCTGATCCCGGTGGCCAGTTCGGCCAAGGCGGCGGAAATGGCCCAGCAGCAGAACCACCTGGCGGCCATCGGCTCCACCCTGGCGGCCGAACTCTATAACCTCAAGATCATCTTCGCCAGCATCGAGGACTCCCCCAACAATCTGACGCGCTTCTTCGTCATCAGCCGCCAGACTTCCCCGCCCACCGGCAACGACAAGACCACCCTCATGTTCACCACCGCCCACAAGGCCGGCGCCCTGG
>PMYM01000030.1:1434-20834 GCA_003171235.1 Phycisphaerales bacterium
AAACGCCGCAACTGGGAGTACTACTTCTTCGTGGACTGCGACGGCCACATCCAGCAGGAGCACGTGGCCAAGGCCGTGCAGGAAGCACGCCCCCACTGCCTGGAACTGCACGTGCTGGGCTCCTATCCCAAGGCGGCCGAACCCGTATGAAAGATTGCAGATTGCAAATTGCAGATTGCAAATTGAAGAGCCTAAGGCATAGGGTTGGCCCCTCCTTTTCTCAATTTGAAATTTGCAATTGGCAATTTGAAATCGGGACCCGAGAAGTGTCTGAAAGCTCGGAGCATTCCGGAGGTGGCCGGTGATTGTCATCATGCAGCCCGGCGCGAGCGAAGCCCAGATCGACCACGTCATCGAGCGCATCGGGCAACTCGGGCTGACGCCGCACGTCTCCAAGGGCCAGTTCCGCACCGTCATCGGCGCCGTGGGCGACAAGCAGCCGGCCCACCAGCACATCCTGGAGAGCCTGGAGGGCGTGGATCGCGTGGTGCCGATCATGCGCCCCTTCAAACTGGCCAGCCGGGAATTCCACGCCGACAACAGCGTGGTCAATGTCTGCGGCGTGCCCATCGGCGGGCCGGGGCTGACGATCATCGCCGGGCCCTGCGCCGTGGAGGACGAGCCGATGCTCCGCCGCATCGCCACCGCCTGCAAGGCCCGCGGGGCGGTCATCCTGCGCGGCGGGGCGTACAAGCCCCGCACCAGCCCGTATGACTTCCAGGGCCTGGGCCAGGACGGCCTGAAAATACTGCGCCAGGTGGGCGACGAGCTGCGCATGCCCATCGTCTCGGAGGTGCTGTCGGCCGGCGAGGTGGAGCTGGTGGGCAAGTACGTGGACATGTTCCAGGTGGGCGCCCGCAACATGCAGAACTTCTACTTGCTCAAGGAAGTGGGCGACACGGGCAAGCCCGTGCTGCTCAAGCGCGGCATGGCCGCCTCCATCCGCGAGCTGCTGATGAGCGCCGAGTACATCCTGGCCCGGGGCAACCGCAACGTGGTGCTGTGCGAACGCGGCATAAAGACCTTCGAGACCGAAGTCCGCTTCACCCTGGACGTTTCCTGCGTGCCCGTGGCCAAGCACGAGTCGCACCTGCCCATCATCGTCGATCCCTCGCATGCCGCCGGCAAGCGCCACCTGGTGGGGCCGCTGGCGCTGGCGGGCATCGCCGCCGGGGCCGACGGCGTCATCGTCGAGGTGCACGACCGCCCCGAAGAGGCCCTGTGCGACGGGCCCCAGGCCCTGCTGCCCGACATGCTGGGCGAACTGGCGGACCAGATTGCCAAGGTCGGCGCAGCGCTGGGACGATCCATGGTGAAGTAGATTTTCGATATACGATTTTCGATTTGCGATTTGAACCAAGCGTTGCCGCAGTCTTCTGTTGTTAAATCGAACATCGAAAATCGTAAATGGGTTTGTGACTGATTTTTGAAGGTTGGCAACGACCTAGAAAAGGAAAAGATCCTGATGCCTCGCCGTAAATTCGTCGCCGGCAACTGGAAGATGAACACCACGATTAAGTCGGCCGTGGAACTGGCCCGCTGCCTGGTCGCCAAGATCGGACAGGCGGACATGGACCTGGCCGTCTGCCCGCCGTTTCCCTACCTGCTGGCGGTGAGGGACGCCCTGGCCGGCAGCCGGATCGCCCTGGGCGCCCAGGACGTCTTTTATGAGAACGACGGGGCGTTCACCGGCGAAATATCGGCGGCGATGCTCAAGGACGCCGGCTGCACGCACGTAATCTGCGGGCACAGCGAGCGCCGGCACGTCATCGGCGAGACCGACGAAATCGTCAACCGCAAACTGCTCAAGGCGCTGGGCGAGGGGCTTGTGCCCATATTCTGCGTGGGCGAGCTGCTGGCGGAGCGCCAGGCCGCGCGCACCCTGGAGGTGGTCAGTCGGCAGGTGCGGCTGGGGCTGGAAGGCGTCAGCGCCGCCGACGCCGCCCGGGTGGTGCTGGCCTACGAGCCGGTCTGGGCCATTGGGACCGGCGTGGTGGCCACGCCCCAGCAGGCCCAGGAAGTGCACGCCTTGATCCGCAAGCTGCTGGAAGAGCTGTACGGCCCGGAGCTGGCCCGGAGGCTGCAGATCCAGTACGGCGGCTCGGTCAAGGCCTCCAACGCCCGGGAACTGCTGCATTGCCCGGACATCGACGGCGCCCTGGTGGGCGGGGCGAGCCTAAAGGCTGAAGAATTCGAGGGCATTGTGCGGGCGGGACTGTAGAATATGCAGGTTTTCCAGCCGCGCCTGAATCTCTTGCTGAAGCGACTGGCGGCTTTAGAGAATCATTCGGCCAACCGGTAAAGCGGCTGGCCGGTTAACCGGTCAACAGGAGTCCGGATGAACGCTTTCTTGATGACATTGTTCCTGATCGTGTGCGTGCTGCTGATAATCGTGGTCTTGCTGCAGAAGGGACGCGGCGGCGGCCTGGGGGCCGCTTTCGGGGGGGGCGGCGGCGGGCATTCCGCCTTCGGCACTCGCACGGGCGACGTCTTCACCTGGGTCACCATCGTGCTGACCGGCGTTTTCCTGCTGCTGGCCATCGGCGCCAGTCTGAAATTCCGGCCCGACCAGATGCAGTTGTCGCCCCCGCGCTTCATACCCCCCGGCGCCGAAATCACCCGCGTGACGAACGTCCGCATAGAAACCAGCGTCCCCGGCGCGGAAATCTATTACACTTTGGACGGTTCGGCCCCCACCGCCGAATCCTTCAAGTACGAGACCCCCATCCGGGTTGACCCCTCCCGGCTCACCGTGATCAAGGCCTTTGTCCACCACCGCCACCGGATATACCGGGAGAGCGAGGTGGTCACCGTCCAGTACTACGGCCCGGGAATGGCCCCGACCACGACCACGGCGACGGCGCCGGCTTCATCCCAGCCCGCCGCCGGCCCCGCCCCGGCGGCAACGACGGGTACAGGAAGCTGAACATGCTGCGCTCAATGACCGGCTACGCCCAGGCCCAGCGGCAGATCGAAGGCATCAATTATGCCCTCGAGATCCGCTCGGTCAACAATCGCTATTTCAAAGCCATCCTCCGCCTGCCCGAACCCTGGGGGTCGGCGGAAACCCAAATCGAGTCGCTCTTGCGCGAGCGGCTGTACCGGGGCACGGTCAACCTGTCGCTGCGCATGAAGGGCGGTGCGACCGCCACCGCCTACACCGTCAACCTGCCCGTGCTGGAACACTACATGGAACAGTTGGAGGTGGTCCAGCCGGAATCGACCGACCTGAAGCTCAGCGTGGACCTCTCGGGCCTGCTGGCCCTGCCGGGGGTTTGCACCCCCCCCGAGCTGGAGGCCCTGCTGGAGCGCAGCCGGGACAAGCTGATGCAGATGATAGACCAGGCCGTCGAAGGCCTGCTGGCCATGCGCGCCCAGGAGGGCCAGGCCGTCGCCGCCGAACTGGAGAAGTTCTGCCGCATCATCGCCGCCCAGACTGAAGGCATCGCCCAGCGGGCCCCGACAGTGCTGCAGGAGTACCACCAGCGCCTCCAGGCGCGGGTGGCCGAACTGATGGCCCAATCCCGCCTGCCGCTGGACCAGGCCGACCTGGCCCGCGAGGTCGCCCTCTTCGCCGAACGCAGCGACGTGGCCGAGGAACTCTCACGCCTGGCCGGGCACGTCCGCCAGTTCCGCCAAGTGATGACCGGCGAAAACCAGCCCGGGCGCAAACTGGACTTCATCGCCCAGGAAATGCTGCGCGAGGCCAATACCATCGCCTCCAAGTCGGGCGACGCCCAGATCATCATGAGCGTGGTCGAAATCAAGACCAACGTCGACCGCATCAAGGAACAGGTGCAGAACGTGGAATAGCACCCCAAGGGCTGAGTAGCCAGTAGCCCGTTGTCAGTAGCCGGGAATACCACCGTTTCTTCTGTCCCGGGTACTGGCTACCGACTACCGGGTACTTGAGAGCGTGCTGACCAGGAATTTGGAAAAGACTGGGAAATTGATCGTGATCACCGGCCCGGCGGGCGTGGGCAAGAGCACCATCGTCCGCGAGGTGGTGCGGCGGACCGGCGCCATGCTGAGCGTCTCGGTCACCACCCGCGCGCCTCGAGCGGGCGAGGTGAACGGGCGCGACTACCACTTTATCGACCGCCCGGCCTTCGACAAGCTGGTTTCGGCCGGAGAACTGCTGGAATGGGCCCAGGTGTTCGCTCAGTGCTACGGCACGCCCGCCCAGCCGGTCCACCAGGCCCTGCAGGCCGGCCGGACGGTCATCCTGGAGATTGACGTGCAAGGCGGGCTCCAAGTGGCTAAACTGATGCCACAGGCCAAGTATGTGCTGATCCTGCCGCCCGACTACAAGGAATTGCGCCGGCGCCTGGCCGGACGGGGCACCGAGACGCCGGAGGCCCTGGAAAACCGTTTCGCCAAGGCCCCGCAGGAAATCGAAACCGCCGCCGACAGCGGCGTGTATAAGTGTCAAGTGGTCAACGACGAGCTGGAGCGGACTATCGCCCAGGTCTGCGAGGTTGTCACCAAGGAGTAGCGCGAATGATCGAGGCCCTCAAAAGCGACGATTTGGTCTTCAGAGTTGGCGGGCGGTTCAAACTGGCGGCGCTGGTGCAGCACCGCTGGGGGGAGATCCTGGAAGGCGCCCGCCCCATGGTCGAACGCAAGCCCGGCATGACCGATATCGAACTGGTCATCCAGGAAATTCTGGACGGCAAGATCGCCATCGACTACGACAACAGCGATATCCCCGACCCCAAAGAAATTATCTGCCTGCCCGATCGAATGAAGAAAAAGAACGCAAAATAGCGGGCGCCGTGGCATCCGCCCTTTATCGCCACGTTTCCGGGGCAGGGTGAAGGCATGAGCAAGACCGATCGCAGCGAACAGGCCAGCCTGGAAGGCTACGAAGTGCTGCTGTGCGTCACCGGCGGCATCGCCTGCTACAAGTGCGCCGACCTGACCAGCAAGCTCGTCCAGGCCGGCGCCGGCGTCACGGTGGCCATGACCGATTCGGCCCAGCAGTTCATCACCCCGCTGACCTTCCAGACGCTATCCGCCCGGCAGGTTTACACCAGCGTCTGGCAGTCCAGCCGCGAATACGACACCCAGCACATCAGCCTGACCGACCTGGCCGACCTGATGGTCGTCGCCCCCGCCACCGCCAACATCATGGCCAAACTGGCCCACGGCATCGCCGACGACCTAGTCAGCAGCCTGGCCCTCTCCTCTCACGGCCAGTGCGACATCCTGCTCGCCCCGGCCATGAACACCCGCATGTGGGAGGCCCCCGCCACCCAGGACAACCTTCAGCGGCTCTTGGGCTGGGGCGTGCACACCATCGGCCCCAACGAGGGCTTCCTGGCCTGCCGCTCCGTCGGGCGCGGACGCATGGCCGAACCGGCCGAAATCCTTTCCGACATCTCCCGCCTGCTCGTCCGCAAGCCGGCAAAAAAACACCACACGGCAAGCTGAGCCACCCCCTCCTCGCGCCATGCCGCTGCGTGCCAAATCCGAGGCACGAAATCCAAAATCTGAAGCGAATCAGAAGAAAAACCAAAAAAGCCGAAGGCTGCCGGGGCGACGCTCTCCTGCTGTATCACACGGTGCCATAGGGTGTTGGGGCATCACATCGCGCTCCGTTTGGGATTTCGTGCCCGGGCTTTAGGATTTTCATGCCGCTGGCGCGTTGAACATTACCCCTTGAGGGTGGTACATTTACACCATGCCGTTACCCAACGTCGGTCTGTGCAACAAGTGCAACGCTCGCGTGCCGGCTGAGTTTCAGACACGGGACAACCAGGTCTGGATACACAAGGTCTGCCCCCAGTGCGGCATCAACGAATCTCTGGTCTCCACCGACGCCAAGGCCTGGTACGCCAAGCGCGAACTATTCAAGTACGTGACGGAAGACCCCGAGATCTGCACCTTGAAGTGCGACCGCTGCCGCTTTGACCACAAACCCAATCTGGCCTTCATCGACGTCACCAACCACTGCAACATGAACTGCCCCATCTGCATCGCCTCGGTGCCGGCCATGGGGTTTGATTACAACCCGCCGCTGGAGTACTTCGACAGGATCTTCGCCCACGTCGCCCAGTGGAACCCGCCGCCGGTGATCCAGCTCTTCGGCGGCGAGCCCACCGTCCGCAGCGACTTCTTCGAGATCGTCGCCCTGGTCCGCAAGCACGGCCTGAAGCCCAACGTCACCACCAACGGTCTGCGCCTGGCCGACGAGGAGTTCGCCAGGAAGTTCTGCGATGCCCGGATACGCACGCGCTTCGCCTTCGATGGCTTCAGCCCCGACATCTACGAGAAGCTGCGCAACAACCGCCAGGCGTACGAAAAGAAACTGGCCGGCCTGGCCAACCTCAAGAAATACACCCGCAGCAAGCAGGCGATCATCTCCTGCCTGGCCGAGGGCATCAACGACCAGCACCTGGCGGGCATGATCCAGTACATCCACGACAACCGCGACTGGATCAGCGAACTGCTGTGTATCCCGCTGGCAGATACCTGGGACCCCCAGAAGTTCAAGACCGACATCAAGGCCAACACCCTGGAGGACGCCGAGCGGATGGTCCGCAACGCCATCGAGGGCGGCGGGGTGGAGTTCGTGCCGGCCGGGCTGTCCTACGCCATGCGGCTGCCCCGCTCTTTCTTCCGCCGCAAGAACACGCCCTCCGACATGCTCCTGCTGGCCGGCGTTCACCCCAACTGCGAATCCATGACCGTGCTGATCTCCGACGGCAAGCAATACCGCGGCTTCAACCATTACCTCAAGAAGCCCTTCAGCCAGGTCATGAAGGAGTTCGCCGAGAAACTCAAGAAGATCGAGCCCAAGCTCCGCAGCCTCGACCCCGAGAAGCCACTCCAGCGCCTGCGCGGCCAGTTGCTCCTGATCCGCACCTTCGCCGGTTGGGGGCTGCGAACCTTCAAGCTCTGGGCCCTGATGGACAACAATCCGCCCAAGGCCCTGCTGCGCTACCTGGGCCAGAAGCTCAAGGCCAAGTTCAGCCCCAAGTACGTCGATGGCGCCGCCGGCTACCGCCGCAAGCGGAACGTCCTGCGCGTGGCCATGCTGCCCTTCGAGGAACAGCACTCGGTGGACGCCACCCGCCTGGAGAACTGCAAGGCCGTCTTCCCCTACGAGGACGAGAAGGGCGAGATCCAGACCATCCCGACCTGCATGTGGCCGCCCTACCGCAACGTGGTGCTCAAGAAGGTCGCCCAGAGGTGGGGCACTGACAAAGCCCCCAAGAATCCGGGCCAGGAACAGGCAAAATCCTAAATCCGGGTGGCATGGTTACGCCTGCTGCGGAGAATCTAACAAGGCGTAGCGGCGCACGGAATCGATCTTATTCGCCAGGCGAACAGAGGGCGTAACCATGTCGGGCTCACGATACCAGGGGCAATACATGGTTACGCCCTCTTCTCCGCCGGTTTTAGCGTTCTCGAACACTGAAGACTTCTTCCGTCCTTTGCGACTTCTCATCAACAGGCGTAACCATGCCACCCTTTTCGAACGAACTTCTCCCCCACCTGCCCGCAAGATATAATCGCTAACTGCTGTTTTACCTTAGAAAGGGTTATTCATGCCGCGAGAGAAACTGCGCGTGGTGGTTATCGGTTGCGGGGCCATCGCCCAGCTAAGGCACCTGGTGGAATACGCCGCCCGCCCCGACGTCGAACTGGTCGCCGTGGTGGACTTCAAGGCCGCCCGGGCCAAGGAAGTGGCCGCTCGATTCAAGGTGCCCAGGCATTTGACCGACTATCGCAAGGCCCTGGCGCTCAAGCCCGACGCCGTGAGCGTCTGCACCCCCACGGCCTACCACGCCCTGCATTCCATCGCCGCCCTGAGGGCCAAGGCCCACGTGCTGTGCGAAAAGCCCATGGCCGGCTCGCTGGCCGAGGCCAAGGCCATGATCGCCGCCGCCAAGGCCAACCGCCGACAACTCATGATCGGGCACAACCAGCGGCTGCACATCGCCCACGTCCGCGGCAAGGAGATCCTAAAGAGCGGCAAGCTGGGCAGGGTGTTGGGCTTCTCCACCACCTTCGCCCACGCCGGGCCGGAAGGCTGGAGCGTGGACGGACCCAACTGCCACTTCTTCAAGAAGCGCCAGACCGTCTGGGGCAGCCTGGCCGACCTGGGCGTGCACAAGATCGACCTGCTGCGCCATCTGCTGGACGACGACTTCGTGCAGGCGGCGGCCATGTACGGCACGATGGAGAAGAAGAACTGCAACGTCGAGGACACCGCCTTCTGCCTGCTGAAGACCTCGCGCGGGGTGATGGGGCAGATGTACGCCGGCTGGCAGTACCAGGCCGGCTGCGACAACTCCACCCGGATTTATTGCGAGAAGGGCGTGCTCCGGCTGGAGGACGACCCCGAGTATACCGTCATCGCCCAGATGCGCAGCGGCGAACGGCTGTGCATCCGCACCAAGCTCATGCAGACCAACGAGCCGGGCGGCCAGACCAACTCGGGCGTGATCGACGGCTTCGTGGAGGGCATCCGCCCCGGGCGAACCGTGCCCATCCCCGCCGCCGGCGTGCTCAACACCCTGGCCACGGTGGTGGCCTGCATCGAGAGCGGCAAGACCGGGCGAACCGTCAAGGTCAAGCAGGTCTAAAGCGGTAGAGAAAGCAGTTGTAGGGCGTGCAACTTAGCCTCGTCAGAGGCGCGTTGCACGCGCTACGGGACAAAGGCCCGAAGGGCCGAAAGATTCTAGCCGAGAGTGTTGCGAGCAAGCTATCGATGCCGACTGGTTGAGGCCCGCAGGGCCGAAAGATGGTAGCCGGGGGTGTAGCGTCCCGAGCGAAGTCGAGGGATGCGAAGCCCCCGGTAACGGGTCTTTGGAACGGCAGAGGCAGTGCCGTGGTCGGCCAAGCGGTTTGGACCGTCCTGCCGATGGTGCGATTTGCCGGAGGGATTGCGCGTGCAACAAGTTGCACGCCCTACGGGCCTGTTCGACGCCCAACACGTCAACGACCAGTATCGGGATTGGCTGACAGGGAAGATTGAAAGTCAGATGCGGCCAAGGCATAATGTCCAGCCGTTGTTCATCATCATATTGGGGTTTTGACGTGAAGGAAGGAACCTGTCATGGCCAAGGAAAACCTGCCCGTTCCCAGCCGAAAGTCGCTTGAGGACCTGAAGAAACTCAACCAACACGGGGCTGAGTTCTGGACCGCCCGCGACCTTCAGCCGTTGCTGGGCTACAAGCAATGGCGCGGGTTTGAGAACGCCATCAAGAAAGCCATAACTTCTTGCGAGCAATCAGGTAACGACCCCGCCCATCACTTTGCGCGCGCGCGCAAAATGGTCGAACTTGGAAGCGGTGCCGTGCGAGAGGTCGATGACTACCTACTCTCCCGCTTCGCCTGCTACTTGATCGCCCAGAATGGCGACCCGCGAATCACGGAGATCGCCGAGGCCCAGAAGTACTTTGCCATCCAGACGCGCCGGCAAGAACTATCCGACGCGCTGGCCGCGGACTTGGAGCGGCTGGAGACGCGTAAGCAAACCTCCGAGGAGTTCAAGGCCCTCTCCGGCGCCGCCCGCGATGCCGGGGTGCAGGACAAGATGTTCGGCGTCTTCCACGAAGCCGGCTACAAGGGTCTCTATGGCGGCCTGGGCAACCAGGACATCAAGGCCCGAAAGCGAATCCCGCCCAAGGAGCAGCTCATGGACCGCATGGGCACGACCGAACTGGCCGCCAACCAGTTCCGCATGACCCAGACTCGAGACAAGCTCGCCCGCGAAAGGATTCGCGATCAGCAGCGAGCCATCGATACGCACGAGCAGGTCGGAAAAGAGGTCCGCGAGGCCATCCAGCGGATCGGCGGGACACTCCCGGAGAACCTGCCCCCGGCTGAGCACATCAAGCAGGTTGCTAAACGCATCGCCGGCGCCCCACCCAAACTACAACTCGAAGATAAAGACGCCAAGGGCCTGGTGGGCGAAGAAACCAAGCCCGACGAGGTCGGGTAGGGCGATACGCTATTGTCCTCGCCGCAGGAACATTCCCGCCCCGGCCAGGAGCAGAGTCAGGCTGGCCGGTTCGGGCAGGGACAGGTTGAAGTTTGATTCCAGGAGCTGGTAATCGGCGAAGGTGACGCTACGGTCGTCATTGAAATCGCCCATGGCCCAGTCGGCGCCGGCCTTGCCGAAGTTGGCCTCCAGGACTTGATAATCGGCGAATCTCACGGCGCCGTCGCAGTTGGCGTCGCCGGCCAGGATGAATTCATAGGCCCCGATGTCGGTGCCGTTCTTGATCGGCCGCAGCACGCCGCGCAGGTCGGTGGCGGCGCCGTTGACGGTCGAACCGACGTCGATGGCCGGGCTGCCGCCCTTTAAGTGGTAGTCGTTGTTGGCGGGATCGACGAACAGGGCCGTCGGCGTCGCGATGATGGAATGGGCGTCCTGGCCGGTGGCGGTTCGCCAGGCCCCCAGGCCGATGCGGGAACCGGCGCTGTCGGTGCTGAAGCGGTCCATGACCACGTTGTAGTCGCTGACCAGGCCGGTGGTGCGGTCGTACTCGATGCTGCCGCGCCAGGAGTGGGAGTTGTACAGGATGTTGTTGTAGGCGTAATTGGCGCCGGCCGGGCTGGAGATGTTCAGGCACCAGCCGCCGGTTGAGGCCATGAGCACCGTGTTGTTCTGCACCAGGTCGTTCTTGGGCCCGGCAGAGCCGTCGCCGTCGTACAGGGCGATGCCGCTGTTGTTGTAGGCGTTGTAGATAAGATTGTTGCGGATGATCGAGTCCTGCACGCCGTCGCCGTTGATGGAGGCCCCCCCGCCGGAGCCGTTGCCGTAGAGGATGTTGCCTTCCACCAGCACGTTCTGCATCAGGCCGTCGATGGTGTGGCCGGGCCAAGTGGTGTTGATGTCGCCGTTCATGTGGATGCCGCAACCGTAGTTGCCCCAGCAGACGTTGCGGCGCAGGGTGATGTTGTCGGATGAGTTGCCGATGTATATGCCGTGCTGCGTGCCCGAGCGGCTGCAGATGTTGTTCTCGATCAGCAGGTCGGAGCTGAAGCCCGTCAGGATGCCCCAGGTGGCGTTGGAGTCGCAGGTGTTGTTCCGCAGGACGACGCCGTTGTTGCACACCGAGCGTATGCCCGCCCGCCCGCGGCCGCTGGCGTTGAAGCCGTCGATGGTGACGTAGCTGGCGCCTTCGAGGTTGATGCCGTCGGGGGTGCTGGGATTGTTGGCGGTGATGAAGACGCCCGGCTGGGCCAGGAAGGTTATCTGCCGGTCGGGCTTGCCGCTGCGGGCGAGGTCAAAGCCGGTATAGTTGCCCGGCAGCACGTTGACGGTGTCGCCGCCGGTGACGACGTTGGCAGCCTTCTGCAGCGTCAGCCAGGGGTGGGTCGCGTCGCCGGCGGCCAGGTCGCTGCCAGTGGGCGAGACGTAGAAGGTGCCGGCCAGGCCCGTCGAGGCGGCGGCCAACAGGCAGAGGGCACAAGCGAGAATCCCCGACCGGATGGGCTGCCTCATGCATGTCTCCTTTGAGTAGCGGCGAGGGCGGGACTGCGGCACTGCTCCTTTGGCTCTTATTTTACCGGAGAAGGGAGATATTGTCTGCGCCTGGAGAGAAAACAGGAGGAGACACGGAAAAGCTGTAGGGCGTGCAGCTTAGCCGCTTTAGCGGCGGGCTGCACGCGGAAGGCTAGGTAGAGAACCTGGCATTGCGCGTGCAGATCGCGGCTGCGCCGCTAACCTGCACGCCCTACAACTACTTCCTGCGCCGCGGCCAGTTCATGGGCAGGTTGTATTCCTTGCCCTTGCGGTTGGCCTTGAACTCCGCCTGGGAGGCCGCCAGGAGCGGGCGGTTGAGGACCAGTTCAACGGCCGCGGCCGCCAGGTATTCCGCCGCCTTGAGCATGCCGCAGTGGGCGCCGCTGGTGCGGATCAGGCGGGCGAAGTCGCGGTGGTGGTAGGTGCTGCCCTTGGGCACGCAGGCCACGTCCAGCTTTCCCAGGGGGGCGAACCAGGAGACGTTGTCCTCGTCGCTGGAGGCCCGGCCCTGGTCGGCCTTGATGGGCTCGAGGGCGTCGGAGAACACCTTGCCCGGCAGTATGGCCTGGGCGGCCTTGCGGTCGGCGGCGGTGAAGACCGGCGGCCCGCACCTTCGCAGCAGGCCATCCAGCATGCCCGCCAGGGCCTGGTTGGGGACGCGCTCGGTCAGCGAGGTCTCGATGAAGACCTTCAGTCGCGTCTCGGTGGCCAGGGCCCCGGCCTTGGCGCAAAGCAGCAGCCGCCGGCGGAGCTGGTCGACCTGGCGGCGGTCCTTGCCCCGGACGTAGTACCAGATCTGGGCATGCTCGGGCACGACGTTGGGGGCCTCGCCGCCGTCGGTGATGACGCAGTGGATGCGGGCGTTCTCCTCCACGTGTTCGCGAAGGAAGTTGACGGCCACTTCGGTGAGGATCGCCGCGTCCAGGGCGCTGCGCCCGCGGTGGGGCTCGCCGGCGGCGTGGGCGGTCTGCCCGGTGAAGTTCAGGCGGATGGAGTCCATGGCCGAGCCGCCGCCCAGGTTGGCGCTGGTCCGGCTGGAGGGATGCCAGCCCAGCATCGCGTCCAGGCCGAAAAAGGCGCCCGCGTCGGCCATGATGACCTTGCCGTAAAGCGACTCTTCGGCCGGGGTGCCGAAGACCACGATCCTGGCGCCCTTGCCGAGTTTCTTCAGGGTGGCGGCGGCGGCGATGCCCGCCAAGGCCGAGGCCGCCCCCAGCAGGTTGTGCCCGCAGCCGTGGCCCCACTGCCCTTCGCCCTGGCCGCAGTTGGGCAGGGCGTCGTATTCGGCCATTATGCCCACCACCGGCCGGCCCGACCCGGCCACGGCCTTGAAGGCGGTGGGTATGTGCTTCCACGGGCGAGAAACCTCCAAGCCGCCGCGCTTCAGCAGGTCGGCCAGCACGGCCGAGGAGCCGACCTCTTTCATGGCCGGCTCGGCCAGGTCGGCGATTCGCTCTGCGGCTTGAATGGTCTGGCTGGAAAGTTGCTCGATGACGGCGCGAATGGTGCGCAGGTGAGGCGCGAATTGCAGGGTCTGGTTTTTCTTAGCCATGGTCCGCAGATGTTACCGGCCAGGCTCCGCCCTGGCAAGCGCGCCGGCCTAAGGGGCTCTAACAGAACCTACGCGGCTCCGCGTAGGTTCTGTTAGAGCCCCTGAGTGGAATCCTGCATCTGGCTGCCTGGGCCGGTGTTGAGCGGATCGCCCCTGGCGGGCGATCATCACCGGGCGCCAGGCGCCGTCAGCCGGCGGATGCTTGCTGGCCGGCACAGCGGAGCGCGGGGCTGGGCGAAGGGCAGAAGCAACTTGAGCCTTTTCACTACGGTCATTGTCACGGCTGTAGCGGTCACTTCCTTCTATGATAGCGGTCGATATCCCGCCCCGGATGGGAGGCCGGCTTGGCTGCTTGAGCATCCGGCGGGCAATCCCCCCGACCATGAAATCTGCTTAAGTCGCTAAGTTGAGTTGAACGCTCAGATTAGGCGCCGACGCAGGGAAACTCTTAAGCTCAAAACCATGCCCGTCCTAGGCAAATCCATTAGGCCGAAAATATCGCCGACGCTTAGCCTGGCGAACCCCCGCCGCCGGCCGGCGGTTGGCCGTCGGCTTTGTCGTCTTTATCCTGGTTGTCCAGCAGGCAGGACGGGCCGCAGCAGGAACAGCCCCCGCCCTTGCCCGTCAAGCTGCGGTGGGCCTGCCGGATGAGCATCAAGGCCGCCGCCACCACTATCGCTATCGCCAACCACTGCATGGTTCACCTGTAAACTATACGCCGCCGGGCCCGGCCCGGCGCACATGTATCTTCCGGGCCAGTTGCCGGTCCACGGTGAACCGGCTGCAGCCGGCCTGGAAGACGAAAGCGGGAAGCCGCCCGCCCGCGGGACATGCGCCCCGGAACTATCGGGCTCCCACGGTGTTTGCTTGCAATAGGTATTCAGATGTATGATTCCTGCTGGCCGTGGTGCGTTCGGACGGGCAATACCCCCCGTCCAGGATAGGACACCGCCTTTGCGGAAGGACTCGTCATGCGGATCGCTTCGGTAGTTTCCGTCGTCGCCATTCTGGGATTGGCCTTGGGCAATCTCCCGGCACAGGTTGTCAATGCGCCCGCCAGCGCCCCCACCACCCGCCCGGCGGTCAGGTCCATCCAGGGCCCCGAGAAAAAGGCCGGCCTGGATGTTTATGTCGTTGACAGCGATTACCAGGCCAGCCCCGCCAACCTGTACGTGCTGCTGCCCGACAAGTTCGACAAGGCCATGAAGCAGTACAAGGTGCTGTACGTCCTGCCGTGCTGGGGGCCCAGCAACGACGGCATGAAGGAGGCCAAGAAGCTTGACCTGGCCAATAAGTACGACATCATCTGCGTCGGCCCCGACTACGTCAGCATGTGCTGGTACGCCGACCACCCCATCACTCCCAAGATGCTCTACGACAGCTACCTGCCCGAGGTGGTGGTGCCCTTCATCGACAAGACCTATCCCACCATCGCCAAGCCCGAAGGCCGCATACTGGTGGGCTTCAGCAAGTCGGGCATAGGCGCGGTGAGCGAGCTTCTGCATCACCCCGACGTCTTTGGCCGGGCCGGGGCGTGGGACGCCCCGCTCATGGAAAACAGCACTCGCACCGAATATTACGGGCCGCAGGAGTACTTCACGAAGAACTACTACATCCCCGACCTGCTGACCCGTCAGGCCGACATATTCAAGGGCAAGCCCGCCCGCTTCGCCATCGCCGGCTTCGGCTTCGGGCAAGCCCCGGGCAACATTCAGCAGTGCCATCAGTTGATGGATAAGCTGGGAATTCCCAATTACTGCGACGACACCATCCGTCCCCACCATGAATGGGGCAGCGGCTGGTTGGGCCCGCTGGTCAGCGTGCTGATGGCCGAGGACATGACCAAGGTCGCACCCCTCGGGCCCCTGACCACCCCGACCCGACCGGCCCGTAGGCCTACTTCTCGCCCGGCCAGTGCTACAGACTGATAGCCGCGAACAACACGAACGGCGCGAACAGAAAAAGACGAACTTTACAAAACGCGGCAAACAAAGTGCCACCCCCAAGCGACGCGAAGCAGAGTTTGGGGGTACTCCATTATGTCTCGTAAGTCGGGCGATACTGCCAAGTGGATTTCCTGTGCCACCGGGCGGGTTGGGGCTGTCAGGGGACAGCCTAGCGCGGTAAAACTTGCCAGGACCAAAGGGGTGAAATATGCGCAAGGCGGCGTACATATTGTTCTGGATCGTATTTTTCTTCCTGATCAATTGCGGCATCCCCTCCTGTGACTTTGGGCATGACTCCAAGTTCACAAACGTGGGGTTGATCACCGCGAACCAGGAGAATCTGCCTTCCACGACCATCTCGCCCACGCTGAACGAGCCGATTCTGCCCGGGCGAAACGTCCTCTGGTGCGGCACGTTCCAACTGGCCTGGAACGAGGCCTGCGCCCTGATTGGCGAGGACCTGCACCTGGACGCCGATCCGCCCATGGTGGCCGACCTCAACCGCAGGCAATTCACCCGGGGCGAGCTTGACGAGGAATCCTACGTGGCCCTGGCTGGTTTCGTCGGCGACGGGATTTTCGCAAAGATCCCCCTTGCCCTTTTGCAGAAGTTCAAAGGGCAGGCCACGCCGCACTGCCTGCCGGACCCGAAACGGACACCCCGCCCGCAGGATTTCGTCACCTACGCCTACCTCTTCAAGAAACTGGAATTCGACCGGCCGTTCGAACAGATCGACCGCAAGATGGCTTTCGACGGAGGCCCGACGCAAGTGCCGGTCTTCGGCCTGGGGGAGTACAAGAGCGACCACCAGAAACTCTATGGGCAGGTCCATATTCTTGATTACCGCGGGGACGACGATTTCGTGATCGAACTGCTGACCAAGGCCCGCAAGGACCGACTGATCCTGGCCAAGTTTCCGCCAGAGAAAACCTTGGAAGCGACAGTGCGGCAGGTGCAGAAACGCATTACCCAGGCGAACGCAATCGACATGCAGACGGGGGACGTTTTGGCCGTGCCCAAATTCAACTTCGACCTGACGCGGGAGTACCGCGAACTCTACCAGCGTCTATCCGTCAAGAACCCCAAAGTCGCCGCTGACATCCAGATTCTCAGCGCCATTCAGGACATTCGATTCCAGATGGATGAAAAAGGGGTCCGTTTGCGATCTGAATCCCACATTTCCTTTGGATGCGGCGCCGGCAATCCCATGCCCCGCCACATATTGATCTTCAACAAGCCCTTCCTGGTAATGATGCAGCGGACGGAGGCGAAAACCCCCTACTTCGCCCTGTGGGTTGGCAACGCCGACCTGTTGGCAAAGCAGTAGCCTATTTCAACTCCACCACCACGCGAAAGCCCGTCCAGGTGAGTTTGCGCCACTCCTGCATGCCCGATCGCGAGGCCGAGCGGCAAAGGCGCGGCCCATAGCCCCAGGAGCCGCCGCGGCTGACGCGGCTGACTGGATTGTCGCTGCTGGCGTCGGGCCCCTTGGGATCGACGGCCGGCGATCGGGCGTAGTAATCCTTATCGTACCAATCCGAGCACCACTGGGTGATGTTGCCGTGCATTTCGTACAGGCCCCAGGCGTTGGGCTTGAAAGTCCCCACCGGCATCGACTTGCCGCGGTACACGCCTTTTTTGCCCTTGTCCCAGATCATGGTGCCCTCGTAGTTGGCCTGGTCGGAGCTGATCTGGTCGCCGAAGTTGAAGGCGGTGGTTGTGCCGGCCCGGCAGGCGTACTCCCACTNNCCAAAATAGAACCGGCTTTGGGTGCCCGCCCGGCAGGCGTACTCCCACTCCGCCTCGGTGGGCAGTCGCACCGCCTGGCCGGTCTTCTCGGAAAGCTTCTTGCAGAAATCCACCGCCTCGGTCCAGAACTCGCCCTCCGCCGGAAGGCGAGCGCCCTTGTTGGTGCTTGGGTCGGCGGTCATGAGCTGGCCGTACTGTTCCTGCGTGACCGTATAGACGCCCATGTAGAACGGGCGGGTGATGGTCACCTCGTGCTGGGGCTGCTCCTCTGCCCCGCGCGTTCCCCTGCCGCCCATCTTCTGGATTATGTCCAGTTCCTCCTTGGACGCGCCCATCATGAACTTTCCGGCCGGGATCAGCGTTGCCTTCAGGTTGATGCCCTTGCCCAGGTCGAGGGCCTGCTCGACGTCCTTGATACCGGCCCGCTTGGCGTATTCAGCCGGCTTCTCCTTGCCATTCCAGAGCGGGTAGGCCGCCTGGCTGGCCGGGGCCGAGGCCGTCGTCGGGGCGGCGCCGGCCGGCCGGACCGCCTGGCCCCACACGGCCCAGGACAATACAAGCGTCAAAACCAAACCCAGAGCCGTTGTGGTTGCCATTGTCCTCTTCATGATCCGGCGCCTTTCCCAGTTAGTTTCCGGCCATCATGCCGCCGTAACGCCTGCGGCATTCCCGGGATCCTTTGTAAAGCCCGGCGTAAGCCGGGGGGTTCCCGCAAGATTCTATCACCTTCACCCGCCAAACGCGCCAAACACAGGGGCATTCTTCCCCGCTCGAAATCTGCTACAATGCCCCCCGCATGGCCAAGACGCGGGTGCGGATTTCTCTGGCCACCAAGTTCCGCGTGCTCTTCGCGGCGGCGATGGTGGTGATCCTGGCGGCGGCGCTGGGCGTGCCGTGGTATTTCACGGAGCGTCTGGCCGACGATACGGCCGAACAGTCGGCCGAGGCCGTCAGCAGCATCTACCTGGGCGAGTGGGTGGACCGCCACCAGGAACAGCCACGCCCCCCCAGCCTGGTGGCCCGCTACTTCACCCTGCCCGGGCACGGGCGGCGCGGGCCCACCATGCTGCCCTTGACCCCCACCGCCACCGCCCCGGCCGCCGACGACCTGGTGCGCCTGGCCGAGAAATCCTTCCGCCAGGACAGCCACGCCAAGATGCTGGTCTTCGCCCAGCGCGACGAGCGCGGCGAGCAGGTTTACCGGGTGCTGCGGGCGGTGCGGGCCTCGGGCAACTGCCGCACCAACTGCCATGACGGCGCCCACGCCCCCCAGTTCAAGCCCGACCAACTGGTGGGCCTGATCGACCTGACCATGCCCCCGCCGCCCGAGGCCCTCACCTGGTGGACGCGCGGATCCTTCATCCTGGGCGGGCTGCTGGCCGGCGGGCTGGCCTTCGTCACCTTCTACGTCATCACCCGCCAGATCATCCTTACCCCCGTCCGCCGCCTGCACGACCTGGCCGACCAGGTGGCCGAGGGCGACCTGACCAAGCGCGTCAACCTGACCACCGGCGACGAACTGGAAAAGCTCGGCCGGCGCTTCAACGAAATGCTCGACGCCATCAACACCCAGCAGGAGAAGCTCCGCCAGGCCAACCAGGCCCTGGACCTCAAGCTGCACGAAATGACCGAGGCCAACGTCGCCCTCTTCGAGACCAACCGCATCAAGAATGAATTCCTGGCCAACGTCTCGCACGAGCTGCGCACGCCCCTCAACAGCATCATCGGCTTCGCCGAACTGCTCAGCGACACCGAGGACGAAAAACGCCGCCGCCACGCCCACCACATCCTGACCTCCTCCCGCATGCTGCTGGGCATCATCAACGACCTGCTGGACCTGGCGCGGATCGAGGCCGGCAAGGTGGACCTGCGCTGGGAGAAGCTGGCCCTGTCGGACCTGTGCGAGACCCTGGTCGCACTGATCCGCCCGCTGGCCGAAAAGAAAAACCTCCAACTGGACCTGGAGTTGTCCGACGCTCTGCCGGTCATCCGCACCGACGCCGGCAAGACCCAACAGATCCTGTACAACCTGCTGTCCAACGCCGTCAAGTTCACCCCCGCCGGCGGCAAGATCACCCTCATGGCCGTCAGCCTGGCCAACGAAAACTCGCCCCTGCAGTGCCCCTCCGTGGCCCTGAGCGTATCCGACACCGGGCCGGGAATCCCCCTGGTCGACCAGCAGCGGATCTTCGAGAAATTCCACCGCCTGGACTCCTCCATCACCCGCGAGCACAGCGGGGCCGGCCTGGGGCTGGCCATCTCCAAGGAGCTGACCGCCCTGCTGGGCGGGCGGCTTACCCTGCAAAGCACCCCCGGCAGCGGCGCCACCTTCACCCTCACCCTGCCGCTGGACATCGACCTGCTGCCCGAACCCACCCAGCCGAGAAAGTGACCGCCCCCACGCGCCGCCTGCCATGGCGGCCGGCACGGGCCGGTGCCACGCCACCCGCCACAGGCGAGACGCCTGCGCTACCGGGGCTACAGGCGAACGCCTGCGCTGCCAGGGCCCCCGCGTGGCAGACGGCGGCAGACGGCGAGAAGATATTCTTTGCCGGCAGGTGGATTTTACTTGACTTTTGCCGAAACATTGTTATATGTATAGATAACATCCGCCTGGGGGATGGCCGGGCTGGTACGCCCCGGCGGCTTTTTGACAAGTGAAGAAAGC
>PMYM01000022.1 GCA_003171235.1 Phycisphaerales bacterium
TCCACGGCCAGTTCGCCGTCGGGGCGGTTAAGGAACCGAAGCTCGTCGCACAGGGAGATGCGGCAGACCACGCTATCCAACTCGTGATAGCCGTCGGCCCGCCGGCCCACCACGCGCAGGGTGAGGTTCAGTTTGGCCGGAGCGAGCCATTGCACCCAGTCGCCAAACTGCTGCTTGGGCAAGCGCGGCAGATTGGGAATCTTGCCCGGCGGAGGCGCCAGCGACGAAAAGTCCCCGCCCTTCCGCACCCCCAGGTCGTAATGCAGCAACGAGGCCATATCCATGCGACGTATCATACAGACGCGGGTTCATCCGGGGCCAGCCCCTACGACTTGGGGTTGAGTGATTGGCGGATATTTTCGGCCAACTGGGCGCCTTCGTCGGCGATGGCCTGGGGTGCGGCGCCGCCCCAGCGGACCAGGTAGAGCAGTTCGGCCAGGCGCTCCATCTTGTCGGGCGGCAGCGACAGGCGGTCGGCGCATTGGCGCAGGAATTCGCGCGGCGTCTGACCCGGCTCTTGGCGCACGCCCCGGCGCACCGTAAGCCGGTGCAGCCGGAGATACCAGCGCGGCATCTGCCGGCTGGGCCTCAGGCCATACCGGCGGCGCCGCCGCAGCAACTTCCAGCTCAGCACGCTCATCGCCGCCAGGGCCAGCGCCGACGCCGTCACGCCCAGCCCCTTGACGATGTTCTCATCCATCCGGCCGCTGGCCGCCAGGTTCTTCAGGCTGGCCAGGGCCTTCTTGATGTACTGCAGCACGCCCCGCCAGGTGGCCTCAAACCGCCTCAGCAGGCCGCCAAACAGCCTCTGCCGATCGGACTCGCTGTAGTTGACCACCCGCGTGGACCATAGGAATTTCAGCGCCCCCAGCCAGTTCTTGACCCCTGCCAGGGCCCCCGTCGGGCGGTCACTGGCTCCGGCCGGAGTGGGATCGAAAACCTGCCAGTCTTGTCCGGGGGTGTACACTTCGCACCAGGCATGGGCGTCGCTGTTGCGGACCAGGTAGCCGTCGGCCATCGAACTGTATTCGCTGACCAGGAACCCGCCGGCCAGGCGGCATTGCACCCCCAGGGCGCGGCACATCAACGTCATGGCCGAGGCGAACAGCTCGCAGTGGCCGCGTCGCACGCGAAAAAGGAACTCCTCCACCGGGTCGGTGACCGGTTCGTAGCCGGACAGGTCCAGGGTGTAGCCGTAGTCGCGCTGGAGGTTTTGGCAGATGCGCCCGGCGACGGCCAGGTCGTAGGCGTCGCGCGCCGCCTGGTTGGCGGGCGGCGGCGGGGGCAAATCCTGGCACCACTGCCGCGCCAACTGGGCCACCGCCGGAGAAACGGTGTGGGGAGCGTCGGGCCACTCCACCGGCCGGCGCCACTCCTGCATGGCCAGTTGCCGGCGCTGGTTGGGCGTCAGCGGCGCCGCCAGCGAGACGGCAGTGTACTGCAGCGGCGCATCCATGTTTGGCTGATCCACCACCACGTCGGGGTATAGCGAAAGGGCGTTGACGTTGTTTGGCAAGTGCAACTGGATCATGGGCTCCAGGCGCGGCAAGGCCGGCAACACCGAGGGGTCCAGCAGAACCTGCTGGGTCAGGGCGTTGGGGTCGTGGGCCAGTAGGCTCACGTCGCCGCTTTCCACCGACCAGGAATGGTTGGGCATCGCCAAGCGCCAGGCCCGTTCAGCCGGAATGTAGCCGTAATAGGTGTGGGCGCGAAAATAGCCCTGGTAGCCGCTGCGGCCGACGTCCCTCCCGGCGGCGTCGGTGATCTTGACGCGCATTACCACGGTGGAGTCGGGGCGGATGCGGCGGACGTCGTTGAGCTGCATGGATTCCGACAATCCGCTGCTGGCCCAGTCGCCCGAACCCGCCTGCGCCCCGATGAGGAGGCCGCGCGGCACGCGCGGCATCAGCAGGAAAATGCCCAAGGCCAGCAGGGCCGACACTCCCGCCAGGCCCAGTGCCAGCCGCCAGAGGAGCTTGCGGGGAAAACGCGCCGAGACGTGCCAGGCCACCCGCTGCGGGTCAACCGGCCGCTCCTCCACCGGCAACACCGCCCCGGCCTGGCGGTCCAGGGCCACCTTCAGCGCCAGCACCATCGCCACGTAAAAACACACCGGCACGTACACCACCAGCATCAGGCCAAGCCACATGCCCGATGTCATCATGGTCCCGGCGATAACGCTCACCAGCGAGAGCAGCAGGATTTGGGCGTAGTCGCTGTTGCGCTTCTGTTCAAAGAGCTTGCACAACTGGATCAGGATCAGGAAATGCCCCAGGGAGCGGACGATCAAGCCGCCCCAGGATTCCCAAAGGAAATACGCGATGATTGCCAGGACGGCCAGGTTGACCAGCCTGCGGGGCACGTAGAACTCGCTGCGCCGCAGCAGGGCCAGGGCGTTTATCACCACCCCCAGGCCCGTCAGGGCCAGGTACAGGGCATTGCCCTCCGACAGGGCGAAGGCCCCCGAGCCCAGCAGCACCAGCAGCAGCAGCGGCCATTCCAATTGCAGCCGCTGGGTCAGCAGCAGTTCGGCCCTGGTGAAGGCGCGGAGCGGCATCAGGCCACCTCCCGCCCAAAGCGGCGATTCTTGCGCGCGGCTGGAGGGATATCGGCCGGGGCGGCGGCGCCGGCCGGGGCGGATTCAAATAATTCAGGCAGGTTTTCCGGCGTCGCCAGCGTCAGCCGGGGGCACAGGCGCCGTGCCACGGCCAGCGTATCCAGCAGGCCAGGCTGGGCCGTGGCCACCACCAAGTGCATGGAAGAGGGATCCCCCCGCGCCGCCGCCTGCAGGGCCTCGCCCAGGCCCGGACGGTTCCCTACCTGGGCCAAGGCCAGGGCGTCCAGCAAGGCCGTGCGCTGCCCGCGCCCGCCGCGCGGCGGGTACAACTTCATGCCGCCGGCGTCGCCCAGGGCCAGCCCCACCTGAAATTCGCGGTGGATGGCGCTGTCGATGAGCGTGGCGGCAAAGCTGATCAGGCCCTCCAGGGCGTCGGGAGCGGCGCCCGGCGGCAACTGCGCGTCCAGCACCACCAGCAGGGTGTCGGGACGGGGCTTGGACATCTCGCGCACCACCGGCATGCGCCGCCCGGCCGATCGCTTCCAGTGAATCCAGCGCGGATTGTCGCCCTGGCGGTACTCGCGCAGGCCGAAGAACTCGTCCGACCCGCTGTGCACCTGCGAAGGGGCGGCGTCGGAGATCTGGGAGGAGCCGCCGGTCAAAAGGTTGACCTTCAGCCGCCCCAGCGCCGGCCAGACGATAAGCTGGGCCTGTTGGCGTATCATCCGGCTGGCCTGCACCAGGCGGAAGGGAAACCGTGTCAGCAGGCGCAGGCCGGTCAGCGGCAGCAGGCCGCGGCGGGAAACCGAAATGCGGGCTCCGCAACTGAAGCTCCGGCCGGCCGGCAGGTACAGGCAGTAGCCCTCCACGCCTCGCAGCCGCGGAGGCGGGTCCACCTCGGATATCTCGATGCCCACCACTCCCATGCCGCGCGGGCGGCGGTGGCGAAGACTGTAAGCCAGGTGCGCCACCCCGCCGGCGAAGCAACGGTCGGGCAGATTCCGCCGGACCTCCAGGCAGGAGAGCATGTACCGGGCCACCAGGATGCCTGAGCAGAAAGCCCCCACCATCAGCCCGAACAGCACCAGCAGCATCGCCCGCTGGTTGTTGACGGCCGCCAGGGCCAACAGCGCCATGCCCGCCAGAAAGAACATGCCCGCCAGCGTGGAGCGGTAATCGTACCGGCGGCGGAAATGCTTTCTTGGCTTGGCCATATCATTTTCCAGTGGCATGGGCGTCTCGCCCATGCGTCGCAGGGGCATCTTGCCCCTGCTTGCCGGCAAATCACGGGCGAGACGCCTGTGGTGCTCACGGGCAAGATGCCCGTGCCACTGAGAAAGCGATTGCCCTGCGCCCGCTGGGGCCTGGGTCCGTGCGCCTACTGGGGCGCGGCCGTGGCCTGCAGAATCTTGTCCAGAATAGCCTCGGCGGCCTGGCCGGAATCCTGGGTCAGCGCCTTGGTCACCACCCGGTGCGCCACCACGGGCTTGACCAATTGCTTGACGTCGTCGGGCACGACGTATTGGCGCCCCTCGAACAAGGCCGCCGCCTTGGCCGCCTGCACCAGGGCCAGCGCCCCGCGCGGCGAAAGCCCCAGCGCCAATTGCTCCTCCAGACGCGTGGCCTGGGCGATGGCGATAACGTAATCCATGATCAACCCGTCCACCCGCACCGACACGACCCGCTGCTGCAGGGCCTGCAGCGTGGGCGAATCCATGGCCTGGGGCAGGCTCTCCAGGCGGTTGCGGGAGGGCTGCTCCTCCAGGATGCGCCGCTCGGCCTGGCGGTCGGGATAGCCCATGCGGATGCGGAGCATGAAGCGGTCGAGCTGGTTTTCGGGCAGGAAATACGTGCCCTCGAACTGGAAGGGGTTCTGCGTGGCGATGACCATGAAGGGCGGGCCCAGGCGGTAGGTCTGGCCGTCCATCGAAACCTGCGATTCGTTCATGGCCTCCAGCAGGGCCGACTGCGTGCGCGGCGTGGTGCGGTTGATCTCGTCGGCCAGCACGATGTTGGCGAAGATCGGCCCGCGCTTGAAACTGAACTGCCCGCTCCTGGCGTCATAGATGGAGACGCCCAGGATGTCGGTCGGCAGCAGGTCGGGGGTGAGCTGGATGCGGCTGAAGGAGCAGCCCAGGCTGCGGGCGATGGTCCTGGCCAGGACAGTCTTGCCCACCCCGGGCACGTCTTCCAGCAGCACGTGCCCCCCGGCCAGAAGGGCGATGATCGCCTGCCTGACCGCCTCGGTCTTGCCCAGGATCACCGACTCGATGTTCTCCTGCAGCCGGAGAATCTCCTGCAACTTGGCCATAACCTGTTTTCCCGGGAGTCCCCGGCGCAACGGCGCGGCCGGCCGGCGGACATGCCTGGGGCATTATACTTTCGTGCGGCTTGGCCGCAGCAGGTAAAACAGCTTTCGCCGCAATGACCGCGCTATCGGGTACATCCGTCGCCACGCCAAAAAGAAGCCCCCGGCCACAAGGACCGGGGGCCATATAAGTGATCAGACCCGAAAAGCTCCAATGAGTCCGCTACCAGGTGAAGACGACCTCGTAGCGAAGGAACAGGGCCACGTCGTTGCGGAAGTCGTCATAGTAGTTGCCGGGGGCAAAGACCTCGCCCAGCAGGTGGCCCGAGACGTGGGGGTTGAACTTGTAGGTCAGCAGGGCGGTGAGCAACTGGCCGCGGAACTTGGCGTTGTCGCTGAAGCCGGCGGTGCCGGCCTTGGGATTCTGGTTGGCGAAGAACAAGTTATAGTTGAGGCTGAACTCGGTCTTGTCCGAGGGATTCAAGGCCCATCCCCAGCCCACGCGGTATAGGTTGGTGTATTGAGCGGGCCGGGTTTCCAAGGCCCAGGTGTTGGCCAGGATTTCGCTCCACTGCGGCCAGCGGCCCCAGAGAATGTCGAAGCCCTTGTCCTGGTTGGTGTCGCCGGAGAGGTACTCAAACTGCGTCCGCAAGCGGTTGTTCTTTGGGTCGTGGAAAGAGTAGGTCAGGTCATTGACCGTGCCGAAGGCGCAGATATTGGCGTCGTTCTTCTCTCCGGCCTCGATGGCGAACTGCCCGGTGTAGCGCCAATTGTCGTTGAAGTTGTGCACCACCCGCGGGCCGAAGGCGTAGATGTCGGCGTTATCGCCAGTGGACAATTGCTTCTCATCGTGCTTCCAGATGAAGAAGCCGTCGATCTCGGTCTTCTCCAGGGATTTGTTGGCCACCCACAGGATGACGCCCTGCTCGTCGTTCTCGCTGGTGAAACGCGTCTGGGCCTGGTGGTTGAAGGGCTCGATCCAGCGGTCCTCGCGCGAGGTCTGGTTGATGTAGACGATGTCGGCCGTGGTCTTGATGTCCTTGAGATCGTAGGTGATGCGGGCGGCGTCGAAGGAGATGGTGCGCGAACCGTCCAGGGGCGTGCCGTCCAGGACCAGCCAGCCGTCGCCGAACATGAGTTCCTGCCGGCCGACGGTGACGGTGGCGGGCAGGCCGAATGGACTCTTCCACTTGACATTCAAAATGTCGAACATGGCCTCGTCCACGTTGAAATCGCGGCGGTTACTGGTGTTTGGCCAGCAGTAGTTATAAAACTCCCACACCAGGCGGGCGTTAATCTCCAGGTCCGGACAGGGCGTGCCGGTCAGCCACAGCCGCTGGCGTGCGCGCTGGTAGTGCCACTCGTGGTTGGCAGCATCCTCGTTGAGGGTGCGATCGTTGTTGGTCCAGTGTTCCCGCAATCGCACATCGGCTCCCCACTTCAGCCAGGAGGTGGGGTTCTTGCTTTGCTGAATCCATTGTTCCACCGGGTCCACCTGTGCGGCGGGAGGCGGCGGAAGGGCGGCTGGGGCGGCGGCTGGTTGACTGGCCGGGGCGGAATTCGCGCTTACCGCCTGGCCCAATGCCAGTGACCCCGAGACAGCCAGGGCCGCTACCAGAATCCATGCTTGCACTCTGCTCATAGTCGCTCCTTGAAGAGTCTCGTAAAAGTTTCTCGGACCATCGCCTTAGGAAACTTGAGGCTTTTGCGAATTGCCCGAAGTCTCTCTATGTCAATTGCGGCTTTATCAGGGCCGGGTTAATTCGGTGTTAATTCGGCCGGCCTGGCGGGCGCAGCCTCGGTTTTCGCCGGCCCGAAACACTTGGCCAGGTGCGCCGCCGATGGCGGCCTGGTCAGCAGGCTGACCACCACCGCCGTCAGCGTCGAAAGCGGCAAGGCCACCAGCAAGGGGTCCACGTTGGGCCAGTTGGGGTAATTCCACAGGATCGAGGCTTGGTTGCCGGTAATGGCATACACCAGGCCGATGTCGCCGGCCTCGGCCGACTTGATCAGCAAAACCCAGAAGGTGGTGACCACAAAGCCCACGATCATGGAGGCCAGGGCCGCCGGTCTTGTCATCCGTTTGACGAACAGGCCGCCGATCAGGGTCGGCAAGAAGGCCGAGGCGCACAGGCCGAAGAATATGCTGGTGGCACGGGCGATGATGTAGCCGCCCCGGGCGTAAAAGCCGATGATCACGGCGATAATCAGCCCGATACAAATCCCCAGCCGCGTGATGCCGATCCCCTTCCGCTTCACCTGAGCGATCTGCTCGATCACGTCCCTGCCCAGGGCCGTGCCCATGGTGTGGAACTGGCTGGAAAGGGTGCTCATGGCCGCGGCCAGCAGCGTCAGCAGGAACAGCAGCCCAAACCATCGCGGCATGGCCGATATGACGTAGGTGGGAATGATGCTGTCAGGGTTGAGCATCCAGTCCTTGCCCACCTGGGTGACGGCCCGGGTGAAACCCGTGGCCTGCGGGCGGACGCGGATGCGCCCGTCCCCCAGGTCCTCCACCTGGGCGTGCGGCAAGGCAGCCTCGAACTTACCCAGGCCGCGCTCGATAATGTGGGTGTCGGCGACGCCGTCGGCTTCGCCCTTGGTGTCGATATGCAGGAGCCGGCAACTGAGACTGGTGTCGCCCAGGCGGGTGCGCTTGGCCACCACCGACGCCGGATCGGTCACGCTCACCAGTTTGCCTTCGATCACTTCGTGTTTGAAAAAATAGGCGTTGGAAAGTGCGCCCACGGTGAAGGCCACGCCGGTCATGAGCAGGATGAACAGCCCGCCCACCCCCACCGCCCGGTTGAGCTGCTTGCGCGACTTGACGGTCATGAACCGGACGTTGAGCTGCGGCTGGGCCAGCACGCCGATGCCCACGCCCATTACGATGGTGGTGACGACGATCCACCAAAGGTCGTACCGCCCCTCCCCCCAGCCGAACTTGGGCATGGCCGTCCAGCCTTGGAACCCCATGGCCTTGTGCCCGGGAAAGGCGGCGCCGGCCATGCTTGAGAGTTCCTGGTGGGCATTCTTCACGCCGCCCAGTTGCATATACGCCCAGACCAGCAGGACCGCCATGCCCACGAACATGATGATGCCCTGCAGGGCGTCGGTGTACATGACGGCCTTCAGCCCGCCGGCGATGACGTACGCGGCCACGATCAGGCTGAAGATCAGCAGCGCCACGCCGTAATCGAGATTGAAGGCCTTGGTGATGAACTCGGTGCCGCCGATCATGACGGCCGCGGCGTATACCGGCATGAACACGAATATCACCGCCCCCGCCAGCACCTGGATGCCCCGGCTGTCGAACCGCCGGCCCAGAAGCTCGGGGAAGGTGTGGGCGTCGAGGGCATGCCCGATGCGCCGCACCGGCCCGCCCAGCACCACGAAGGCGATGAATATGCCCACGAAGATGTTCAGGAACGTCAGCCACAGCAGGCTCATGCCGAACATGCCGGCCACCCCGCCAAAGCCCACGATGGCGCTGGTGGAGATGAAGGTCGCCCCGTAAGAGAGGGCCATGACGAAGGGGTGCGCATCGCGCCCGGCCAGCATGTAATCGGCGGGCGTCTTGGTCCGGCGATACCCCAGCCAACCCAGATATGCCACCACCAGCAGGTACGCCAGGATCACCACCACGTCGACAAAACCCACGGTCTGCGCAAGCATGGTATCTCCTTCTCCGGCCGCTGCCGGGTTGGTTACTCGGTCTCGTCCTCGACCTGCTTTTCCTCGCGGGCCCAGGCCAGGTCCTCGGTGCGGACCGGCTCGTCGCCGCGATTCCAGGTCAAGAGGCCATAGACGACGCACAGCAGGGTGCTGCCGATGCACAGGAGGTATGCAGCCAGGACGAAGGGGTCTTCAATGCCCAACATGACGTATCCTTTCAAGTCGGCTATACGGCTTCACCGCTGTCTCAGCGGGTCATCGGGCAAAGACCTGAGAACTGATGTTGGGCGGGAATGTAACACCGCCTTTTGGCGGCAGTCAACAAAATCTTAGTTTTTCTTGGCCAGGGAAGAAGCCTAAATAGGGACGCACCCTATTTTTTGCAGGACGGGCAGAATATAAATAGGGACGCACCCTATTTTTTGCAGGACGGGCAGGGGAGCCACCAACACGCAAGAGCAGATAATAGGGTGCGTCCCTATTTTCCCCTATTTCTATTTTCCCCGCCTAATGCTTCTTACTGCGGCGAACGCCCAGTTATTCTCGTCCATGAATTCTTGTTCGTCCCCGGACACCGTAATCATCAACGCCAGATCGGGCCAGACCGCGTACGCGTAGACCCACGCAGAACCATGTTCGTCAACCCCTTTGGCTGATGCGTAGTCCGGGCAGTCGACCGCCAGTGAACAATCGAGCGACATATCCAAGAGTGGTTGTCGCTTGAGAAGGGCGGAAATCCGCTCCGCAGCACCAATCTGTGCTCCCTCGCTTCTAAAGAAGCTCGATACCTGCAGGAGAAGATGTTGGTCTTTCATCCATAAGTTGACGACACGTCCATCCTCTTCTTCTATAACATCTTCAGGCACACTAACAGAATAACTGCCAGTCGGGGCTATATGTCGCATCTCTTTGTTGCTCCACTCATTCGTAGTCGCTGGGGTCATAGGGTGATACTTCTGTCGGGTAAATGGTAAATAGGGACGGGTAAATAGGGACGCACCCTATTATTCTGCCTTCTTTGCCTTCTTAGGCCGGCCGCGAGGAAGTGGGCGAAGGCGCCGCCCTAGAAGCACTTCCAGCTTGGCAAGAAACTTGTCCCCGCCGAGCGGGCGCCCGCGGCTGGTGCATAGGCGAAGGCTGGCGAGGGTTTTCTCGTTACCCGGGTCGGCCAAGGCCTCCTCCCACCGTAGCGGCCCGAGCCGCTTTCGCCAGTTGGCCAGGTCCACAAGTCCCCAAGCGTCCGCGCCGCCGCAGTGGGCGGCCGCACTTGACCACGGATACGCCCGCGCCTCCCGCGCAAGACGCGCACGCACGGGATTGCGTTCCACGTAGGCCATCGCAGCCCAGAAATGCTCATCGTCCAAGGCGCAGGAGAAGAAACGGTCCTGCCAGAGGTGCCCGCTGCGCCCATGCAGGCGGTTGACGTACTGCGTGTAGAGCTGACTGACCCACTTGAGGGCCAGGTGCAGGCTGTCGGGGCCCTTCGGTACGGCAATGAGGTGATAGTGATTGGACATCAGGCAGTAAGCCTGCACCTTCAGCCCAAAACGCCCGCAGGCGTCGCGCAGGAGAGTAAGGAATTCCCGGCGGTCGTCATCCACGAAGAAAACGTCCTGACGATTGTTGCCCCGCTGGGTAACGTGATGCTCACAACCAGGAATTACCACCCTTGCCGTTCGCGGCATGAGGTCAAACTACTTCAAGACCAGCGGAGCCGTCAAGACACAAGAAAAGATAAATAGGGTGCGTCCCTATTTAAAATCCTCGGCCTCGACCTGTTGGCGCGACATGAGGAAGCTGACCTTCGGGAAGATCTCCTTGGGCAGCGTGCGACGGAGGATCTTGCGGGCCTGGGCCAGGTTGGTCCGGCGGGTGACGTGGATGAGCACGACGTGCTGGTTGTTGCTGCCCTCGAGCACCTCGGCCAGGTCGGTCACGTGCAGGTGCCGGCCCGACCGGGCGCGCTGCAGGTGATCGGGGTCGAAGAAGGTGCATTCCAAAAGCAGAACCTTGGCCTCCCGCACGTGGGGCAGCTTGGCGCAGTAGCGGTCGCGGGCGGTGTCGCCCAGGTATGAGACCAGCGGGATTTCCACCCGGCGGGTTATCTCCACGCCCTTTTTCTTCAGGGCGACCAGTTCCGGCCCGGTCTTGTCGGCGAATTCCTCCCTGAGCTTCTGGCGCACCTCGATGAGCGTGAAGCCCAGCGACGAGCCGACGTGCCGGGTGGCAAAGGCCCGGGCAAAAAGCCCCCGGCGAATCTCGTGGTCCTGGCCGTCAAGCATGCCGACGAACTTGCAGGGCGAGGGATGGCCCTCCACCGCCGCCACCGCCGCCATCAAGTTCTCCAGCGGCCCCACCAGCGATTCGGCCACCAGCAGTTCGCCTCCCTCAATGCCCAGAAAATCCCGCTGCGAAAACCAGTACGCCACCCCGGCCGCGTGGTCCATGTGCCCGTGCGACAAAAGCACGTGGTTCACTCGCAGGGCCTCGCGCGGGCACTTGCC
>PMYM01000154.1 GCA_003171235.1 Phycisphaerales bacterium
GGCACGCCGACGTGCTGCTGTGCTCCGGCCCGGTCACCCGCCAGATCAAGGACCGCCTGCGGCGGATTTACGACCAGATGGCCGAGCCCAAATTCGTGGTGGCCGTCGGCACCTGCGCCTGCTCGGGCGGGGTGTTCAAGGGCTGCTACAACGTCACCGAGGGCATCGACTCGGTCATTCCCGTGTCGGCCTACATCCCCGGCTGCCCGGCCAGCCCCAACGCCATCATTGACGGCGTGGTCAAGCTCCTGGCCAGCCTGGAGGCGGCCGAGAAAAAGGCGGGATAAGTCGAGAAGAATAAGCCGCGAACTACGCGAACAACACGAACCAAGAGAAAGATGAATTGTCAAAGAAACACGTGGTCGTTCTAGAAGCTTCATTTGAAACCGAGAAAATAGGACAGGCCGTAAACGATGCGGACAGACAAAAAGCGAAGAAGAAACCAAATACAAGTTTCTTTTCTTGTTCGCGTTGTTCGCGAAGTTCGCGGCTAAAAAAGTGGAAAAGACCACACGAAATTTGTGATACTCAGGCTGGAAGATGAGTCAAACCGGCCCATAAGGTGAAGAGCCTATGCCGCAGGAAGAAGACGACATTCTGAATCAATTGACCGCCCAGTTCCCGTTCCTGGCCGGAAAGGTGCGCCTGCAGCGCCCGCGCCGCCTGTGGGCTGAAGTGCCCGCCGACAAGTTAGCCGAAGTGTTCGAGTACGTCGTGCGGCAACTGGGTTTTGACGTTTACTGCACCCTGACCGGGCTGGACATGGGCGACAAGCTGGCGGCCATTTATCACCTGGCCAGGGCCAACCGCATCGTGCTGAACCTGCGGGTGGAACTGGACCGCCAAAATCCCTGCCTGCAGACCATCACCGGCTACTTCCCCGCCGCCGACATCTCCGAGCGCGAACTGGTGGACCTGCTGGGGGTCAAGGTGGAGGGCCTGCCGGACGGCCCGCGCTACCCCCTGCCGGACGACTGGCCGGCCGGCTCTTACCCGCTGCGCAAGGACTGGCCGGGCCTGGACGCCCCCGCCGGCGCCGCCCAGACCAAGCCCGAGGGCTCTTGATTATGACTGACAAACCCCTAAGCGGCTTCGTCACCGTGCCCATCGGGCCCCAGCACCCGGCCCTGAAGGAGCCGGAGAACTTCACCCTGACCCTGGCCGGCGAAAGGATCATGCACACCGGCATGCGGCTGGGGTACAACCACCGCGGCATCGAGAAGGCCTGCGAGCAGCGCACCTTCATCCAGGCCCTCTACCTCATCGAGCGCATCTGCGGCATCTGTTCGCACTCGCACTCGACGGCCTTCGTCAACGCCGTGGAGGAGATCGCCGGGCTGGAGTTGCCCCGCCGGGCCTCCTATATCCGCACCCTCATCGCCGAGCTGGAGCGCGTGCACAGCCACCTGCTCTGGCTGGGCGTGGCCGGGCACGAGATCGGCTTCGACACGCTGCTGATGTACACCTGGCGCGACCGCGAGGTGGTGATGGACCTGCTGGCCAAGCTGACCGGCAACCGCGTCAACTACGGCATCAACACCCCCGGCGGCGTGCGCCGCGACGTCAGCGACGAGCAGAAACAGGAAATCCTCAAGGGCACCGACGTGCTGGAGGAGCGCACCAAGTATTACATCGAGATCGCCACCACCGAGCCCACCATCATCGGGCGGCTCAGCCAGGTGGGCAAGCTCTCGCACGATGACGCCGTCCGCCTGGGCGCCGTCGGCCCCACCGGCAGGGCCAGCGCCGTGGATCGCGACGTCCGGCGCGACGATCCCTACCTGGCTTACAGCGACCTCCAGTTCAAAGTCATCACCGACGACCACTGCGACGTGTACGGCCGGGCGGTGGTGCGCGTGCTGGAGCTGATGGAGTGCTACTCCCTGATCCGCCAGCTCGTCAGGAACATGCCCGACGGCCCCATCGCCGTCAAGGCCCCGCGCAAGGTCGCACCCGGCGAGGCCCTCTCCCGCTACGAGGCCCCGCGCGGCGAGGACGTGCACTACGTCCGCACCAACGGCAGCGACAAGCCCGACCGCGTCAAGGTCCGCGCCCCCACGCTGGCCAACGTCCAGGTGGTGGCCCACATGCTCAAGGACGGCTACCTGGCCGACCTGCCCATCGTCATCGCCGCCATCGACCCCTGCTTCTCCTGCACCGACCGGATGACCGCCGCCCTGGTCGGGCATGGCCCCGCCGGTGAAGGCGTCATGACCTGGCCGCAGCTCCGCCGCCACGGCATCGAGTTCTACCGCCGGCAGGGAATCGACTTTGCCGACCTCAACAAGCGACTTAGATCCGGAGGCCACCACTGATGCCCCCGCTGCTCCACGACCTGATTTACATGCTGCTGTTTCCCGGCCTGCTGTTTTTGATGTTCTTCGCCTTCGCGGCCGAGTACATCGACCGCAAGCTCCACGCCCGCCTGCAAAACCGCATGGGGCCGCCGTGGTTCCAGCCCCTGGCCGACTTCATCAAGCTGGCGGCCAAGCAAGACCTCATGCCCGTCCGGGCGGACTATTGGATGTTCAGGCTCACGCCCATCGTGGCCCTGGCGGCAACGCTGACGGCCTTCCTGTACATCCCCGTCTGGGGGCGGCACGGGCTGATGTCCTTCAACGGCGACCTGATCGTGGTGCTATACCTCTTGACCATCCCCACCTTCACCTTCTTTCTGGGCGGGTGGTACAGCCGGTCGGTCTTTTCCATGATCGGGGCGGCCAGGGCGCTGATGCAGCTTTTCGCCTACGAGATTCCGCTGTACCTGGCGGTGCTGGCGCCGGCCCTGCTGGCGGGCTCCTGGTCGCTGGCGGACATCACCGCGTTCTACGCCCGCAATCCCCTGTACGCCGCCTTCAACGTCGTCGGCCTGGGCGTGGCCCTGGTGGCCTTGCTGGGCAAGCTGGAGCGCGTGCCCTTCGACATTCCCGAGGCCGAAACCGAGATCGTGGCCGGCGCCTTCACCGAATACAGCGGGCGCTTGCTGGCGATCTTCCGCCTGGCCATCAGCATCGAGATGGTGGTCGGGGCCACGCTGCTGGCGGCGGTGTTCCTGCCCTTTGGCCTGGCCGGCTCGGATTCTTTCTCAAGTGGCGCGATCGGTTTTGGCCTGTATCTCGTAAAAGTAATAGGCCTGGTGTGCGTCATGACCCTGATGCGCAGCCTGCTGGCGCGCCTGCGGCTGGACCAGATGATCAACTTCTGCTGGAAGGTGGCGGCGCCGGTGGCCTTCCTGCAGGTGCTGCTGAATCTTTCAGTGAAATTCTTTCTGCCGGCTTAACTTGATTCGTAGGGTGGGACAGATCGGCCGCAGGCCGATGTCCCACCTTCGCGAGGAAAAACGGTGGGAGACCGCCCTGCGGGCGGTTTCTCCCACCCTACGTGGTGCAAAGACATGAGGCTGCCCGGAAAAATGATGCGGCAAGTGCTTTCCTCGGTGTTCCGCAAACCGGCCACCGTGCCCTATCCCTTTGTCAAAGCGCCCATGCCCGCGAACTTCCGCGGCAAACTGCAGTTTGACTCCGCCAAGTGCATCGGCTGCAAGCTCTGCGAGCGCGACTGCCCAACCGGCGCCATCCGCATCGAGAAGGTGGCCGACAAGACCTTCGAGGCCCACTTCGATTTCGCCAGTTGCATCTACTGCGCCCAGTGCGTGGATTCCTGCCCCAAGAAGGCCATCCAGGCCACCGGCGAATTTGAACTGGCCGCCACCAGCCGCCAGAGCCTCCAGCAGGTTTTCCACGCCCAGCCCAAGGCCCCCGCGGCCACGCCCCAGGCTGCCGCGCCCCAGGCCGCTCCGAAAGACCCCTCCAAACCGTGAAACGGATCGCCCAGGCACTGCGGGATTGGCTTTGTGGCGGCACAGGCCCCAGGCCTGTGAGGCTGGCGGTATTGGCCGTCGGCTCGGAGCTGCGCGGGGACGACGCCGCCGGCATCCTGGCCGGAGGGGCCCTGGCCGACGCCCTGGCCAAAAAACCCCCCGCCTTCGCCTGTCAGGTCTTTCTTGGCCACTCGGCGCCCGAAAACCTTACCGGCGCGGTGCGGCAATTCGGCCCCACCCACCTGCTGGTCCTGGACGCCGCCCAGTCCAACGCCCCGCCCGGCGGGGTGGCGGTCCTGGACGAGCAGATGATCGCCGCCAACGCCTCCGCTTCCACCCATTCCCTGCCCCTGGCGGTGGTGATCGACTACCTGGTCGAGTTGACCTCATGCAAGGCGATGGTTATCGGCATTCAGCCGGGGAATCTGGAGTTGGGGGGCGGGGTTTCACCGGCCGTTGAGGCCGCCGCCAAGGAACTGGCCCAGACGCTGGCGGCGATCTGCAATCAAGGCTAAAGAGTGAAAGCTTTAAATCCTAAACTCTAAATCCTAAACAATGACCAAAGCACCAAGGTCCAAAAGGAAAACACTAGCTAAGGCTTGTCCTTTTTGTGCTTGGGGTTTTGAACATTGTTTAGGATTTAGAGCTTAGGATTTAGGGCTTTTGTTGACGGCCTCTTCTTCCTGAGCGCCGGCAGGGCCGCCAGCAGCAAGGCCAGGCAGGCAGGCTCGGGCACCCCCGGCCCGCCGCCCTGCGGGGTCTGTAGGGTCGGCAGGCCCGCCGGGGCGTTAAGAGTCGATTTCCCGAAGTTGGCTTCCAGCGCCTGATAATCCGCGAAATTCACGGCCCCATCGCCGTTGAAGTCGCCATCGTACCAGGTTGCCCCGGAGGTCATGCCGAAGTTCCTTTCCAGCACCTGGTAATCGGCGAAGCTTACCTGCAGGTCCAGGTTCGCGTCGCCCGCGACGGTCATGCTGTTTATTATCCAGTTGTAATACGAGGACACGCTGACGGCGTAACTGCGGTTGTAGGTATAGCTTGTGTACTTGCCGACGTAGGCGTTTATGCCCGCCAATTCCCACTTGTTGCCGACCTTGATGAAGGTGCCCCCGCCGGAGTCGCCCTCGCCATAACCGGCCTCATAGTCCGAGCCTGTAGTGTCGAACCACATGGCAAAGCCGTTGCTGTAGAACGTGCCGTTGTCGGTGCCGATGCCGCTGGCCAGGTCGATGGTGTTGGTGCCCCATCGCAGTATCTTTGGGCTGGAGGTGTCCCAGGTGAAGTAATCCCCCCCGGCGGTGCTTCCCGAGAGCCCGTGGCCGATCATGATGACGCTGGTATTAGTCGCCAGGTTGCCGTTGTACAGCGTTTCCCAGTGCGCCAGGGGATGGTCCAGCTTTACCAGCGTCAGGTCCACGGGCGTGCCGTCGCCGGCTGCCGGCGGGTGCGACACCGAGACAACCGTGTACTGATTGACCCCGTCGGGCGACCAGGTGTCGCCCGGGGTGACGGAAATGTGGTTGACCGTCAGCAGGTATTCGGCGCTGACGGCCACGGCCGAACCCACGCCTCCCTGCCATTGGTAAACGCCAACGGTGGACATGCTCCAGCCGGTTCCGCTCCACTGGCCGGTGAAGTCCGCCGGGGTGCCAGGCGGGGCGACGATGGCAGACGCCCGGCCGCAGACCAGCAGCAGGCACAGCAGAGACAGTCCCGCCGGAAACGCCTTGGGCCTGAGCACGTTCTGCCCTCCAGAGCCGCCTAATCGAACCAAACGGACACTCTCTCACTAGATAGTCTAACAAATATGTCATCCCCGGTCAAGCCATAAACCGGCTTTATGCCCGTAATTTGCTGTTTCATAAAGGGTAACGAAAATTTACGCCCCGGCCACCTTCTTTCAATCAATCCCGTAAATGGTGTTCCGGATGGTGCATTCAGGTGTTTATTGTAGCCAGGCCGGGGGCAAAGTTCTTCCCCACGCCGACGACTTTCCCCCATCAGGAGCGTGAATCCTGCTCTCTTGCCTGGCTGGGGCGTGGGCGATCAGGCATAATTATTCCGTGCATTCCGGGTATTTTCGGCCTTGACAGAAAAGCTTTTTCTGGCATAATGATCGGAAGTCAGATAACGCTATTAGGCAGGCCCGCAACTCACGTCGGGCGGCAAAACGCAGTAGAGAGATCCTTACGTAAGACAGTGCAGTTTGTCTTCTAAAACCAAGATTGAAGGAGGAAGGACGACCATGATGAAAAAAGTATTGTTAAGCTTGGTTCTTGTTGTTGCGATGGCGGCGGTCGCCAACGCAACCGTAATTGCAAACCTGTCCATTACGGCTTCCGGGGGTACCTGGAATGAGTACGTCACCCTGACCGGCACCACAGCCAATGCAGGTGTGTCCAGTTTTATTACGAACGTAGTCGGCACCGGCGGCCTCGCCGTCACCAGTTCGCAGATGGTGGCCGAGGGCTGGGATAGCACGATCGGCGTCGGGTTCTCCAATGGGACGGTCAATAGCGATGGCGTCCTGGGCATACAGATTACCGGCGCCCAGAATACTGTCTACAGTGGCGCTAACAACCCCGCCAAAGACCTCAAGGTTCTCCAGGGTAGGGGCACCACTATCGCTCCGTTCCTGATTGCCACCGGCACCTACAGCGGCACCGTGGGCGTCTTGACCGCGAGCAACAACCCAATTGATGGCACCTTCAACTATCTGAAGAACGTCCCCAACCAGCCCGGCTGGTTCGGACCCGGCAACACCGCGGCCGTCACGAGCATCGTCCCCGGCGACGTGGTGCTTCAAGTTCCGGAACCGGCCACCCTGTCCCTGTTGGCCCTTAGCGGCATCGGCATCCTGCTCCGCCGTCGCCGTGCATAAGTAAGTTCGCAACACTTGCGTCGTAAGTGAGACCGCGGCCCCGAAAGGGGCCGCGGTTTTTTATGCGCCTCGCTTGGGGTCCACCCGGCCGCCGCAAGCAACCCCAGGGCCAGGATGTAGCCGCCGCGCCTGCCCCTGCGGTCAAAGTGCAGGTAGGCCAGCACCGACGACAGCCACACTGCCATGGGCAGGGTATTCTTGAGTTCGGTGATCCAGGCCACCGACCCCGCCACCACCGGGTGCACGGCGAAGATCANNCGCCGCGTGCAGCAGGATGTTGACCAGGTGATACGGCAGCGGGTTATCGCCCCAGGCCCGCCATTCCAGCCACAGCACGCTGCTGGTCAGGGGAAAATAGTCGGGCGCCTGCGTGGTGAACCAGAATCGCTGTAATCCGTCGTCGGCGCGGATCAGGGGGTTGGCGGTCAGAAAGACGTCGTCATCCCAGACGTACCCGGCGTTGATCGCCGGCCAGTACGCCGCCAGGACGACCAGCATAATCGCCCCCGCCATCCAGGCCCAATTCCACCGCCCAGCCGGCCCCGCTACCTTTGAATCCGCATGTCTGGCGTCAGGTTTTTCCCAGGACATGCGTGAATTGTACCGATTCGCCCGCCAACGAAGAAGGCCCCAGGGGCGACATGCCCCTCCGGCGCGGCTATTCTCGGCACGCAGATTTCTTGGCTTCGGCGCGCCCCACGGAGATGGCATTACGGCATAGCGGGCCCCAGCGGGGCCGAGGCCGGCTGGGTGGAAGCGGGAGCGAGCGCCTTGGTCACGGCCGGCACGATGTTGGCCGCCGCCACGCACCCGGTCAGATTGCCCTTTTCATCGACTATCAGCACCGAAGGCACATACACCACCCCGTACTGCTGGGCGACCTTGCAGTTGCCGTCAACCAGGTTGGGCACGGCGAGATTCTTGTCCTTGAGGAGTTTGGCCACGGCATCGGCGTCGGCCTCCTGGTCGGCGCCGATGGCCAGCAGCACGGCCTTTTGTTTTGCCGCCAACTGGGCCAGTTGCGTCATGGTCTTGAGTGTGGAGGGGCCAAGGGTCTGGTCGGCCAGCACCCCGTAGAAATACACCAGCACCCTCTGGCCCTTGTAATTGCGGACATCGATGTTCTGCCCGTCGACGGCCAGGAATCGCAGGTGGAAGGGCTTGCCCAGGCTTTCGGCCAGGGCCAGCTCGCTCTTGTATTGCAGGCCGATGTCGGTGTCGGCGAAGTTCTCGACGATGCGGCGCTTGGCCTGAACCTGCTGGGACAGGCTGCCCTGCTGGCCGTACAGCCCCACCAGCAGCATCAGGGCCTTGAGGCTGCAGGGGTCGGTGGGATAGCCGCGGGAGAGGCGTTCGTAGGCGGCGATGGCCGTCTCGGTGCGCTGGGCCTCCAGGTAAAGCCCCCCGGCCCAGTACAATGCCAGCGGGGCATGGACGGTCTTGTCGTACTTCTGGGCCATTTGCACGAAGCCGTCGGCGGCGCGGACCATTTTGGCGGCGGAGCGCGAGGTGGCCGAAGCGGTGGTCGCGGAACCGGTGGCGGCGGTGGCCGTAGCGGCGCTGGCCGGCTGTGAAGAGGCGCCGATGGCCTCCAGGGCCGCCACCTCCAGCAGCACGAACTGGGCGTGGGCCTGGTAGGCGTCCTCCAGGCCGACGGCCGCCAGCCGGCGGGCGCCGGCGGCGATGTCGCCCAGGCTGGCGCCGGCATCGCCGCTGTTGTAGCGCAGGCGCAGGGCGTCCAGGGCCAGGCTGTAGGCCAGGGCCAGATGCGGACTCTTGGGGAAGTGCGTCTCCAGGCCCGCCACCAGGGCCGGCACCTTTTGCAGGCTTTGCAGGAAGGCCTCCTCCCGCTGGCGCTCATCCCCAATGGTGGGATCGGGTGAAACGAGCCGCTGAATCTCAATCAGGATTGACACGTCGCCGTCGCTCTTGTCCTGGGCCAGGGCCATCCATGCCGGCAGGCACGCCAGGCCTACGCACAGAGCTCGTCTCATTGAACGCACCTTTCGGCTGCGGCGATTGGAGATTCCTATTTCCCAAACCCTGCGCTGGTTGTGCTGGGCGGCGCCCCGCCGGGCGGCAGCCCCAGCGATTTCTCCAGTTGGGCGATGCGCTGCTGCTGGGCCTGGATTTGCGCCGCCTGCGACTGGGCCAGGCCGCGGTAATGGTCCCGCTGCTTGACCGCCTCGCCCAGGATCGCCAGTTGCTTATCCATCTGGCTGACGATGAATTTCTGGCGGGCCAGTTCATTGGCCAGTTGCCCGTCGCGATCGGCCAGTTCCTGGTATCGCTGCTGGAGGGCCTGTTTCTCGGCGGTCAACTGGTCGATGCGCAGGTCGCGCGGGTCAACGCCCGGGGAGGGGGCAGGAGGGTTCTGGCAGCCGAGGATGGCGGATATCGCCAGCGCCAGAATTCCCAGCCGCAGCTTCATGAGCGAATCCTGCCTTCCTGTGGGCGCTAAGGACCAAGAGAACTTCCCGCTTGTCAGGGCGCCGGGGCCGTCGCCGTGGCCGTAGCCGGGGCGGAAGCGCTCTTGCCGGCCAGGGCCCCTTCAATGGCCTCCTGCAGACGCATCTGCTGGGTGGGAGTGGTGGCGGCCTGGTCATCGGCGATCTTGCCGTCGGGCCCGATGACCATGATGGCGGGGATGTTGCGCACGCCGTACCTGAGGGCCGCCAGGTCGTCCCAGCCCTTGCCGGAGAAAGTCTGCGCCCACTCCATCCCCTGCTCCTTGACGAATCGCACGACGGTGTCGCGCCGGTCCAGTTGGTCCAGGCTGATGCCGACGAAGACCACCCCGCGATCCTTGTACTTGGCGTAGGCCTGCTTGAGGCGGGGCAGCTCGCGAATGTATGGCCCGCACCAGGTGGCCCAGAAATCCACCACCACGACCTTGCCCTTGAAGTCGTCGGGCAGGATGATTTTCCTGCCCTCCAGGGTGGTCAGCTCGGCCTTGAAGAGATCGCCGAGGTTGACGTTTTCGCCGCGGTACTGGCGGATAAGCCGGGTCTCCGGCCGGTCGGGCCACTGCTTGATGAAATCATCCTGAAAGCCCTTGCACAACGGCAGGTTGCCGATTTCCCCGGCCACTCGGATAGCCCAGATGACGGCCTCGGGGGCTAACTCGCCTTTGGCATAACGGGCGACGAAGTCGCGGACGGCCTGCTGGGCCTTGTCCGCCGGCAGGCTGGTGGCGCCGGGCATCAGGATGTTGAGCATCGTAATGTGGGCGTCGGCCATGAGGTGCAGGCGGGCGGGGGCGTCGGAATTCATCAGCTTCTCATCCAGAACCCTGGCCTTCTGGGCCATCTGGGCGTTCTTGTCGATGAGGGCCAACTGGCCGGCGGCCACGGCGCCCAGCCAGCGGGCCTGGTGGATCTCAGGCTCCTGGGAGAAGCGGGTCTCCATGTCCTCCTGGGCCTGGATGATCTGGGGCAGCCGCTCCTTCCTTAAGACCTCCACTTCCTGGGCGGTCTTGGCGCTGGAATAGACGGCCAGGGCCATCAGGTTGCTCAAGGCCTGCTGGGCCGGGGTCGGCTGGCTTGCGGGCAGGGGCGGCTGGGTCTGGTTGCCGGCGATCTGTCCCAGTGCGGCCCCCAAAGAAAGGGACAGCAGCAGGGCCAATGTCATAAGAGTGCGGCTCATGCTTATCCTTTCCCCGCCCGGCGGGAGCTTCCGGCCAGGCTGGCGAGTCCCGATTATACTGCCGCTTGGTCAATCGCCCAAGATACATTCGCCCTGAGGCTCCCGCGCACCAAGCCTTGTCTATTTCGGCGGCAGGGGTGTATTGTGTGGGCGTGCGTGAATCCTACAGCAAGTCCACCGCTCCCGGCGCGCCGCCGGCTGGGCTGACCGGCCAGGTTCCCACCGCGGCCTGGTGGCTGCTGATCATCGCCGCCCTGCTGCTGATGCTGACCGCTGCGCTGGGTGCGTGGCAGCCGGCGCTGTTGGCCCTGTCGGTGGCAATCCCCGACGGATTAATCGCCGCGGCGGTGGGGCTGTCGGCGGGCGGATACGGCTACCTGCTGCTGCGGCGCTGGCTGGGGCAGGAAACGCCGGTGTTGCTGAAGTTGGCCACTTCTGCGGTGGCGGGGCTGTGGCTCTTTTCGACGGCGGTGATGGTCGTCGGCAGCACCCTGGGCGGATTGGGCCCGGCAATCTGGTGGCCGGTGGTCGCCCTGGGTGCGGCGCTGGCGATCTGGCAAGGCCGCTCGCCCCTGCGGCGATTGAAATTGCCCCGGCGCCTGCCCCGTGCAAGCCTGCTGTGGGTGGCGGCCGCACTGGCGGCGGGAATCTGGTTGGCCGGGGCGACCCTGCCGGCCGGCCTGACCGGCAGGCTGACCGCCGATTCCTACGACGTGCTGGAATATCACCTCCAGCTTCCGCGCGAGTACTTCCAGAGCGGTCAGGTGGCGCCCCTGACGCACAACGTCTACAGCCATTATCCCCTGGGCGTGGAGATGCTCTTTCTGCTGGGAATGTGTTTGCGCGGCGGCGCCTACGAGGGCATGTACCTGGCCACGCTGATGCACGGCTTGTACGCCGCGGTCATGGCGGCGGGGATTTTCGGCGCCCTGCGCCAAGCCGCCGGCGGCGGCAATGCCCAGGGCGGCAAGCTGGCGGATTTTCACGCCCGTGCGGCCGCCCTGCTGCTGCTTACGGCGCCGTGGGTGCTGTACTTGTCCTGGCTGGCCAGTTCGGAACTGGCCGAGATGTGCTGCCTGGCGCTGGCGCTGATGTGGCTACGGCAATACCTGCATCGCCCCGGCAGGTCGTGCTCGGCCATGATCGGCCTGATGGCCGGCGCCGCCTGCGCGATCAAGTACCTGAGCGTGGGGCTGATCGCCCTGCCGGTGCTGGCGGTGCTGCTGGCGGCGGCGCTGTGGCGGCGTCGGCCGGCGGACGCTCTGGTGGCGGCGATACTGACGGCGGGGCTGTTTTCGCCCTGGCTGGCGCGCAACGTCATCGCCACGGGCAACCCGGTATTTCCCCTGGCCAACACGGTTTTCGGGCGCGGGTATCTTTCGAGCGAGCAGGCCCAGCGGTGGAACAGCGCCCACGCCCCTGGCCGCCGTCCGCCGGCGCCCAGGCCGCCGGATTATCAGCCTCCGCCCGATGAACCTTCGCGTTGGGGGCGGCTGGCCGGCTGGCTGGTGGGAACCCGCCCGTACGAGTCTTACCCCGTGATCGGATCGCCGGTGCTGGTGCTGCTGCTGGCGGGGCTGCTGGCGATGGCGGCCTTTCCCCGCGGCCTGAGCAGTTGGGACCGGTTGTTGCCGGCGGTGCTGGCCATACAGGTGGCGGCGTGGATGCTTTTCACGCACGAGATGCCGGCGCGGTTCGCCTCGGTGTGCCTGGTTCCCATCTGGCTGGTGGCGGCGACGGCGCTGGCGCGCCTGGCGGCAATCAAGGGCGATGGCCTGCCGCGGCAGGGTCAATCGCCGGGGCGGAACTGGGGAATGGCTCCGGCTGTAGCGCTGCTGTTGGCAACGGCTGGGCTGAACCTCGTGTCCGCCTGGCATTACTACCGTGCCGACGCCGGCGAGCAGCGCATGCTGGCCGGCGCCGACGCCTCCGCCCTGGCCCAAGCGTGGTTTCCCTCCGAGTATCGCGGCACGGGCAAGCTGGCGCTGGTCGGCGAGAGCCGCGCCTTTTACTTCCCCCCCGGCACGGTCTACGCCACGGTCTTCGATCCCCAGCCGCTGGCGCAGTTGCTGGGCGGGCCCGCCGGCCCGGACGACCAGCGGCGACTGCGCCAGGCCGGCATCGATCGTGTGCTTATCAACTGGAGCGAGATTGAAAGGCTCAGGCAAACTTACGGCTGGCCCGAGGAACTTTCCCCCGACCGCCTGCACCAACTGCGGCAGTTGCTGCCCACGCTTCACGAGACTTACCTTCCGGGCTCGACGCGCACGCCCGCCCAGAGCATCCTGGCCGTGCCATAAACCGCAAAGCTTAAAGCTGAAAAACGAAAGTTCGGAGAACCCACTTCAGCTTTCAGCTTTCAGCTTTCAGCTTTAAGCTTTCCGAAGTTCTGTGGTGTGGCGTCACCCAAAGAGCATGCCCGACGGCGCGGGGGGCACGTAGCCGTTGGCCAGGAAGTAGTCGATGGCCTCGGCCAGGCTGGCGAAGACGCGCGTGGCCGTCTCGGTCACGAAGGGCGAGGGCGGCGCCCCCGCCTGCCAGATGACAAAGACGTCCTTGCCCGCTTCGTGGGCGTGCTGGAGTTCGCGCTCCACGCCGGATGAAATTCCCGGCCGGTTGGGCCCGCCCTGGTCAGGCAGCTCGGGGATGAGCGAGACGATCATATCGGCCTGGTCGATGAGCTTGAAATCGCGGGCGTAGATCTGGCCGTCGATGTCGGGCAGGATGGACAGCAGCTCGCTGGTATCGATCTGCAGCGGCCGGCCGGCCACGGTGACGGTGACGAACTTGTTGCCGGCCTGGGCGGAGGCCAAGGCCAGCGGGCCCAGGTATTTCTCCTCCAGGTCGCCCGGGTCGAAGCAGGTGAAGAACCGCCGCATCTCCGAACGGAAGCCCAGGATGGCCGCCTGGGCCGCCCCGTCGCTGATGTTGGACATGGGGAAGGACAGGTAGGCCTTCTTGAGATACGGCTGGAACATCAGCTTGACCAGGGCGTCGGAGCCGGTTTGGCCGTCCTGGCCCCGGGCCAGAATATAGAAATGCCCGTGCCCCCGGCAAAGGACTGAGAGCAACTCGGTGGCCAGCACCTCCTCCTCGCGCCAGACCATCAGATCCTTGAGCGTGTGGTCGGCGTGGCCGTCGCGCAGCAGGCGGGCGTGCACGCTGTCGATGTTGTCCACCAGGGTGACGTACAGGTCGGCGGCGAGGGCCTGGGTCTGGTCGTAGTCGAAGGCGAAGAACAGCCCGTGCCGCCAGCGG
>PMYM01000256.1 GCA_003171235.1 Phycisphaerales bacterium
GAAATCCTGATCGTGGTGGTCATTCTGGCCATCCTGGCAGCCGTCGTGTTGCCGCGTTTCTCCAATGCCACGGCCATTGCCAGGGCCAGCATGTTGGCTGACGACCTGCGCATCTTCCGCATGCAGGTCCAGATCTATAAGAGCCAGCACTGCGAATGCCCACCGGGGTTCTTGACCTACAACCAGTCCGGCAGCGGCGACATTGACGTGTTCACCAGTCAGTTGACCATGGCCTCCAAGGTCGACGGCAGCACCGCAGCCGTCAACACCCCCGGCTACACCTTTGGGCCATACCTGAGGGAAATACCGGAAAACCCGGTCAATGGCATGCGGACGGTGCAACTGGTCGCCCCGGGCGCCTTGCCTGGCGCCGACGACAGCCACGGCTGGTTGTACCAGCCCTCAACCATGACCACCCGGCCCGACTGTACCGGGGCCGATGACAAGGGCGTCAACTACTACGACTACTAGGGCAGGTGCATGAGAAGCCCGATGGGAAAAAGACGCCGCGGCCTGACCCTGCTGGAGTGCCTGGTGGCCTCGGCGGTGCTGGCCATGCTGGGGGCGGCCGTCATCGTGCCTTTTTCCGTCGGCGCCCAGGCTGCCGCCCAGGACGCCCGCACCACCCTGGCGGTCGCCCTGGCCCAGGACATGATGGAGGAGATCCTCAGCCACAGCTTCAAAGACCCCAACGGCACCGAGGCGGGCGAGTCCGGCCGGCCCACCTGGGACGACATGCGCGACTACGACCAGTTCTTCGAGAATGAAGGCAACATCTATGCTTCCGACGGCACGCTGGTGGGCGACCCCATGGCCGCGTATCTCTCCCGGCGCGCCAGCGTGCAGGCGGTGTACGTCTCCGGGCAAAACCAGAGCCTGCCTGCCAGCTTCCTGTGCGTGACGGTGTACGTCTATTACCACGGCGATCAACTAATCAAGCTCACACGCTTGGTTTACGACAACACGTAGGATTCGGCCATGACTCACAACAAGGCGTTCACGCTGGCGGAACTGATGGTGGGGCTGATGCTGACGGCCGCCATCGGCCTGACCACCGCCATCCTGGCCAGCGGCCTGTCTTCGGCCAATGCCCAGACCAATGCCCTGACCGAGTCGGTGCAGTCCGCCCGGATAGGGTTTTCCAGGCTGGACAGCCTGATTCGCCGGAGCCAACTAGTGGTCAACATCGGCTCCGACCAGTTCACCGTGTGGCTGGGCGATGCCAACGGCGACAAGCTGATGAACCTGGCCGAGCTGGTGCAGGTGTACTACGACCCCTCGGGCAAGGCCATTCACAGCCGGCAGGTGCAGTTCCCGGTGGACAACGCCACCACACGGGCACTGAACGTTCCCTCCACCCTGGCCCAGGCCACGGCCTCGTATGTTGCCAACCTGGAGACCCAGGCCATCTACGCCGGCTACCTCAGCGATCAGGTGCTGGCCGACAAGGTGACGGGCTTTTCAGTGCAGGTAAATCAGGCCGCTCCATACGCCCGGCGAGTGGCGATGCGCGTGACGATAGGCTCGGGAGGGCAGCAGGTCACCATGGGCGACGGCTGCGTGCTGCGGGCCGACCAGATCAGCAAGGTTGTCAATGCTGGCGGCGTGCCCACGCTGAACTTGAACTGACGGAGAGTATAGAATATGCGCAAGAAGGCCCCAAACAAAGGCTTCGCCCTGCTGCTGGTGCTGCTGCTGATGGCGGCGGGGGTGACGCTGTGCAGTTCTTACCTGTCGGCCGCCTCCGTCCGCGGCAGGATATCCGCCACCTACGCCCAGGCGTCGCGGGCGCGGTACGTGGCTGAGTCGGGCCTGCAGCATGCCATCTGCCTGATGCGGGATTCGAGCCTGCAGCTTCCCCAGTCGGGTTCGCTTGCCCTGGGCAGCTTCCCCGTCGAGCAAAACAGCAGCGACACCTACACCATCACCGTCACCCCCACAGGCGTGGACAAACAATATACCGTCACCGCCGACGCCGTGGTCAACGGCATAAAGCGCACCAGCAGCATGACCGTCAGCCGCACCACCACCGGCGTTACCGTCCAGCAGACGATGATAGTGGCCGCCGGGCCGATGACCGTGCCCGGCGGGGTGACCATCAACGGCGACATTCATCTCAATAGCGGCCGGCTCACCAACTACGGCACGATCAACGGCACGGCCACTTCGGTAGGCGGCATAACAAACTACGGGTACATTCAGAACAACCCCGGGGGCGCCACCGCCAAGACCGTGCCCGCCTTCAACGTCGCCAATTACTACAACTACACCCTCAGCGGCGGCGCGGGCACGGCCTACAACTTCACCGACAGCACGATGAAGAAGGCGAATGTCCCATGCAACGGCAATGCCGTCACTCCCACCAATCCGGGCGGCGTGGTCAAGGGCCCGCCCGGAATGAGCATAATAAACAACGCGGAGTTGATCGGCACGATCGTGGTGGCCGGGGACCTCACCCTGGACGGGCACGATATCGTTCTCACGCCGGTGAACGGTTTTCCGGCCATTGTCTGCACCGGCACGCTGTACATATCCGACAACGCCCGCAACGTGACCATCAACGGGGCGGTGGCGGCGACAAACGGAATAATGCCCGGCACCAGCCACGGGCACGCCAGCGTGACCATCAACGGCCCGATCATCTGCCAGACCCGGGGCATGACCAGCGGCCTGACCGGCACGCACGTGATCAACTACAACGCTGCCCGGGGCAGCCTGTATGACATGAGCGCCCCCCAGCCCGACAAGGGCGTCATCATCGTGCAACAGTGGGGCGACTAAAGCAAGGAGCGAGCCATGAAAAACGCAAAGACGTTGAACGCAAGGACTGTTTTGCTGGCGCTGTCGGCGCTGGCGATTCTGGCGGCGGCCTGGTGGTCGCTGTCGCCGGCGTGCGTACAGGGCCAGACCTCCGATGTCAAACGGGCCAACGACCCTGAAGCCATTCCCAACGTCTGGGCGCAACTGAATGCCCAGACCCGGGTCATCGAGGAGACCAACAAGAAGCTCGATAAGATCATCGACCTGTTGGGCAGCGGTCGGATCAAGGTCATAACCGTTCCCGAGGACAAGGCCGCGGAAGCTGATCCCAAGAAGTAGAGGGTTTAGGACATGTGCACAGAGAAAGCCGGCTTGACCGGCCTGCCCGCGCGCGCAGGCCGGAATCTCGGTCCTGGCCCGCTTGCCCGCCGCGGGCCGGGCCCGGCGTTCACCCTGGCCGAACTGATCGTGGTCATGGTGATCCTGGGGGTGATGGCGGCCCTGGTGATACCTTATGCCTCCTCCAACAGCGGCACCCAGGCCCAGGCGGCTGCCCGCATGCTGACGGCCGACATCGAATACGCCCAGAACCTGGCCACCGTCACCCAGGGTTGGGTGCAGGTGAATTTCGACGCCGCCAACAAGCATTATTGGATTACTAACGCAAGTGGCGACGTTGCCCATCCGATTACACAAAAGTCAAAGTACGAGTTCTTCTTTGGCGGCAGCGGCTTTGACAAGGTCACGCTGGCCAATCCGTCGTTCGGCGGCCCCAACCTGCGGTTTGGGCCGCTGGGCGACCCGGTCAGCGGCGGATCGGTGAAAGTGGTGGCCGGCGCCACCTCTTACACCATCACAGTGGCGCCGGTGACCGGCAAAGCAACGGTGACGCAACCGTGACAAGCATGCGAGAAATCTTCTCTCGAAGCCGTCCGGGCCCCATCGGGCTGGACGTCGGGACCGAAAACGTCCGCCTGCTCCAGCTTACCCAGGTCGCCGGGAACCTGCGGGTGCAGGCGGCTGGTCAATGGCAATTCCCCGAAGGCCTGTCCTCGCCCGGCGCCGACCCGGTCGCCCGGGCGTCCCAGGCGGGCGATGGCATCCGGCAACTACTCAGGAAGAACGCCTTCCGCGGGCGCGACGTGATCAGTTGCCTGCGCACCGAGCAGTTGGCCATTCGCAACGTGCGCCTGCCGCGCATGCACCAGGCCGAGCTGGAGAGGGCCATGATGTACGAGGCCCAGGAGCGGCTGGGCTTCGAGGTCACCCCGGACCGGGTGTATTACGTCAGCGCCGGAGAGATCCGAACCGGGGCCGAGGCCGCCCAGGAAGTGCTGCTGATGGGCGTGCCTGCCCAGGCGGTGCAGGATCACGTGGCCTTGCTGGAGGCGGCCCGGCTGCGCCCCAGGCACATTGACAGCGAGCCGACAGCCCTGCTGCGGGCCTACGAGCGTTGCATGCGTCGGATCCAAGACGAAGAGCAGATGGTGGTGGTGCTGGACATAGGGTACAGCTCTACCCGCGTGGTGGTGGCCCGGGGCCAGACGCCGCTGCTGATAAAGACCATAGACATTGCCGGGCGCAAGTTCAACGAAAGCGTCGCCCGCGAGTTGAATTTGCCCTACGCCGAGGCGGCTCACATCCGCCGCCGGGGCGGTGCCGGGACGGACTGGCCGGTGATCGACGCCATCCGCCCCCACGCCGAGGCTCTGGCCGGCGAGGTGGGCCTGTGCCTGCGCTACTGCTCGGTGACCTTCCGCGGGCTGCGCCCCTCCCGCCTGATTGCCACCGGCGGAGAGGCCTACGACGTTTCCCTGCTCAAGCTGCTGGGCGAGCAGCTCAATTGCGAATGCGTGCTGGGCGAGCCCCTGCGCGGCATGGACCTTCACCAGGCAGGCTTCGATGGCGACCGTCGCGGAACCCTGACGGAGTGGTCGGTGGCGACGGGCCTGGCCCTGCGCGACATGCCCTGTTCGGCCCAGAAGGAAGCGGAGAACTATGAAACCCGTCGAATTCCTGCCTGAGCGAATCCGCCAACAGCGCCGGCGCCGGCAACGCCTGGTCTGGCAGGGCTGCCTGTTGGCCCTGTGCCTGGGCGCGCTGGTTCTGTGCAGCTACCTGCGGCAGGAGGCCATCACGCAGGTGCGGGCGGTGGCGCTGCAGGAGCAGGAACGCGTGGAGAACCTCGCTCAGCAGATTTCCATGCTCGGCCCGCTGGAACAGCAGATGGCCGACCTGCTGATAAAGAAACGCATCGACGAGGAGCTGGGCAGCCGCACCGACTGCACGGCCGTGCTGGCCGAATTGGGTCGGGTGCTGCCGGCCGACATGAACCTGACTTTCCTGGAGATCAAGCCGGTGGACGTTCGCCAGGAGGTGTCCCCGGCCGCCCCCGCGGCCGCTCCCGCCGGCAAGGCGCCGACCGCGGCCCCGGAGTCCCCTGCCACCATTACCGTCAAGCGGATTCGGCTGGTTATTACCGGGCAGGCCCTCAGCGACGTGGACGTGGCCAATTTCATCGGCCAGTTGTCCGCCTGTCCGCTGCTGGAAGAGGTCAACATGGGATACGCCAAGAACGTGGTTGTCAACAATCAGCCGGCCCGGGAGTTTCAGGCCAGTTGCTACCTGGCGCGCTGAGGAGCGAACATGCGTCTGGCAAGACAAGACCTGATCGTGTGCGGCATCTTCGCCCTGATGCTGGGCGGCTATTTCCTGGGCGTCTGGCGGACGCAGTCGCGCTGGCTGGAGCAGGCTAGGACGGAACTGGCCGCCAAGCGGCGCCAAATGGCCGCCGACACCCTGACCGCCAGCCGGGTCGATCCCCTGCGCCGCGACATCGAGGCCCTCAAGCGCCGCTACAACAACGACTGGGATCGGCGCCTGCCCAAGAGCCAGGACCTGGCCAAGTTCCTGCGCGAAATCTCGGCCAACCTGGCCCAGGAGAACCTGACCAGCCAGTTCTTCCAGCCGGGCAGCCCCAACCGCGGCACGCTGTACAATCGCCTGCCCATCAACATGAAGTTCCAGGGCGATTTTCTGAGCCTGGGGCGGTTCCTGCGGCACATCGACGACATGACCCGCCTGACGCGGGTGGAGCAGTTGACCGTAGAGCCGCGCCGCGACGAGGCGGGACTGAACGTCGAGCTTGGAATGAACATCTACTTCACGGAGTACTAGATGCCAGCCCCGGATAACAACCCGCAAACGCACGCCTGGGCGGATCGGATTGCCGGCAGTCTGCGGCGGCAGAAAAAGCAGAATCTGCTGCTGGTGGTGCTGGCGGTGGTGGGCGCCATAGTCGTGGGCCGGCTGGCGCTGGCCAGGCTGGGAACGGTCCCCGCCCGGGCCGCCGCACAGGCTGCCCCCGAGGCTGCCCCGGCCAATTCCTCGCCGGCCGCGGCGTTTGACGCCCGGCGGGAAAAGTACCTGGTCAACCTGGACCGCCGCATTGAACGGGACATTTTCCGTTCCAACCTGCCCAGCCGCGGCGACGGGGCGACGACCAGGCCCGAAGTCCGCCGGCAGGACGGCGCCAACCCGGCCGAGGGCGAGGAAGACCAGTTCAGGGCCGAATCCAATGTCCGCGCCCAGGCCCAGTCGCTGTCCCTGCAGAGCACCATGCTGGGCAGTGCGCCCACGGCCATGATCAACGGCCAGGTGATGCGCAAGGGCGACTGGATAAACGGGTTCCGCCTCACTCGCATAGATTCACAGAGCGTGGTGGTGACGCGGGAGGGGGCGGAGGTGTCGCTGAGACTTAAGAGCCTCCAGGAATAGCGCCGGCGAGCCACCGGCCTTCCTGGTGCAGTTAGCGGAAAATCTCTGAACAGTTGCGGGCCGGCCCGCGGGCCGTGCCCGGGATGCATGAAGCTACAGAAGCGGGTTTCGCCCGCGGGGGCGAAGCCAACCTAGTAAGGAGTAATGCGATGCTGACCAAGCGTCTAGTGGCCCAATGGGCCGGGCTGACGTTGGTGGGCCTGGCTCTGTGTCTGGTGCCGCTCAATGCCGGCGGGCAAACGCCTGCCTCTGCGCCCGCCGCCGCCGATGCCGGCGGGAGCGACTTGAGCGTCAATGATCGCGGCACGGTGGAACTGCACGTGCAGGGGGCCGACCTGCGGCGCGTGCTGCAATTGCTTTCCACTCAAAGCAAAACCAACATTATTGCCGCCAAGGACGTGCAGGGGCAGGTCACGGCCGACCTGTACGGCGTGACCTTCACTGAGGCCCTGGAGGCCGTCCTGCGCAGCACCGGCTTTGGCTATGTCCGCAAGGGCAATTTCATCTACGTCCACACCCTCAAGCAGTTGGAGGACATGGAGGCGGCCCAGCGGCAGACGGCGGTGCAGGTTTATCACCTTAACTACATCACCGCCGCCGACGCCAAGGCCCTGATCACGCCCGCCCTGAGCAAGGACGGCAACGTCTCGACCACTCCGGCGGCGGCCGTGGGGGTGGCCAGCGCCAAGGACCAGGCCGGCGGCAACAGCCTGGCCGGCGGCGACGTGCTCATCGTCCGCGACTATCCCGAGAACCTGGAAAGGGTGGCCGAGATAATCCGGCGGCTGGACATCCGCCCGCAGCAGGTGCTGATTGAAGCCGTGATCATGCGCGCCTCCCTGGACGAGCAGAACCAGCTGGGCGTGAACTTCAACGTGCTGGCCGGCATTGATTTCAACACCCTCGGCTCCAGCACCGATCTGTCCGGCGGCATGACCGGCGGCACCATCCCTCCCTCCGGGACCAATAAAGCCGCCTCCGGCATCAGCACCGGCTTCCAGTTGCCCAGCGGCGGATTGTCGGTGGGCTTTGTTTCCAGCAACGTGTCCCTGTTCCTCAAGGCCCTTGAAGGCATAACCGACGTGGTGATCATGGCCAATCCCAAGCTGCTGGTGATGAACAAGCAGCGCGGCGAGGTCATGGTCGGCAACCGCGACGGCTACATGACGACCACCGTCAGCCAGAACGTCGTGACCCAGACGGTGGAGTTCCTGGAGACCGGCACGCAGTTGATCGTTCGGCCGTACATCGGCGACGACGGCTATGTCCGCCTGGAACTGCACCCGGAGGATTCCACCGGCGGCCTGACCGCCGACAAGCTGCCCAGCGAGCAGACCACCGAGGCCACCAGCAACGTGCTGGTCAAGGACGGCCGCACCATCGTCATCGGCGGCATGTTCCGCGAGCGCACCCAGGTCAACCGCAGCCAGGTGCCCTACCTGGGCAACCTGCCGGTGGCCGGCAACCTCTTCCGCAACCGCGACGACCGCACCCAGCGCGAGGAAGTGATCATCCTGATAACCCCGCACATCATCAAGCAGTCGCCCGACGAGGTAGCCAGCGAACAGATGAAGGAAGACGTGGACCGCATCTGGCTGGGCCAGCGCCAGGGACTGATGTGCTTTGGCCGCGAGCGCCTGGCACAGGCGCACATGGTCGGGGCCCGCCAGCACGCCGCCAGCGGCGACATGGACAAGGCCCTGTGGGACACCAAGATGGCCCTGTCGCTGGAGCCGCGGATGCTGGAGGCAATTCGGCTGAAGGAACGGCTTACCCGCCAGGCCATTTGGGCCACCGAAAGCCGCAGCAGCGACACCCATTACGTGCTGCAGGAAATGATCATGAACGAGTTGGGGCTGCCGGCCGACATTGTCATCCCGCCGCTCAAGCCTCTCAACGAGGACTGCCTGCCCGAGCCGGCCCGCCAGACCCTGGGTATCCAGCGGCGGCTGATGCTGCCCTTCCCGCCACTTCAGTGGTGTGAGCTGAGTTTCGATTTCACCCATGCGGTAGGCGAGGCCATGCAAGAGTCCCAACCGGCAGTCGTGCCGGCCCCCGCCTCCACCACGGCGCCGGCCGAATCTGCCGCCCCGACCATCCAGCCCGCTGCCAAGGCGGTCGTGGCCCCGACCTCCCAGCCGAGTGAGGCCGCCCAGGCCGCGCCGGCTGGCAACCAGGCCGACAGCCGCAACTGGACCGACGAGCTGGCAGGCAAGTTTTTTTTGAATACCCTGTCAATCTGGGAGAAATACAAAAACCAGGCAACCCCCGCTAGGGAAGGAGCCCTGCAATGAAGTCCACTAAAGCGATTCTGCTGTTTTGCCTGACAGCCCTTGCCGGTTGCCAGAGCCAGAATGTCCAAGAAACAGCCAAGGTAGAGGCCCAGCAGCGATGGTTGTCGGCGCGTTCCCGGCTGGTATGCAGCGTCGGCCAGGAGTGCCTTACTCACGGCGACCTGGACCGGGCCGCCTCCAACGCCCAGGAAGCCATCAGTATCGACCCCAAGAGCCTGCCCGCCCGCCTGCTGCTGGCCAAGGTGCTGCTGGAGAAGGGCCAGTACGTAGAGGCCGGGGCACAATTGGCCCAGGCCGAGCAAATGGCTCCGGACAACGCCCAAGTGCACTACCTTATGGGCGTCAGTTGGGAAAGGCGCCGGCAGTTTGCCCAGGCCCTGCAGTCGTATGAACTGGCCCGGGCCGCCGACGCCAACAACTCCGCCTATGTCGTCGCCTCGGCAGAAGTCATGGTTCAGCTAGGTCAACCGGCCCAGGCGCTGGAGCTGGTGGAGTGGCGGCTCCAGCAGGTTGACGGCGAGCCCAGCCTCTTGAGCCTGGCGGGAGAATTGTGCCTTCTGAGCGGCCAGCCGCAGAAGGCGGCAGATTACTTCTCCCGGGCCCTGGACATGAACCAGCACAGTTTGACGCTGCGGGAATCGCTAGCCCGGGCGTACTTCCAGGCGGAGCGATACGCCCTGGCCCTGGAGCAACTGGGGCGCCTGGCCGAGGATCCCGCCTACAAGGAAAAGTCCGCCTGGATGTACGTCATGATCGGCGACTGCCACCTGGCCCAACGCAAGTACGGACTGGCCAGGACCGCCTACGAGACCGCCACCGGCATCGACGGCGCCGACGCCAACGCCTGGTGCTCCTTGGCCCAGGCGGCCCTGGGCGCCGGCGACTCGGATCGCGCCCTGCTGGCTGGGCGGCGGACCCTTGGTCTGCAAGAGAATCCGCAGGCCGCCGTAGTGGTGGCCTGTGTGCTGCTCAAGCAGGACCAGCCCAGGCAGGCGGGCGGCCTGCTCGAACCCTACGTGCAGAAGTATCCCCAGGACGCGACGCTTCGCGTGATGCTGGGAAAGAGCTATCAGGCTATGGGCCAGCAGGAGCGGGCTCTGGCCTGTTACCAGCAGGCGCTGCGGGCAGAACCGGGCAATCCCCTGGCCAAGGCCCTGCTGGCGTCGGCCGGCCCGGCTGGGCAATAAGGCCGGTCGGGCGGGTGGGCCAGGCAAGCGATTCGCCCGCCGCCATCGCCCCATCGGCCTTGAGGAATGCGTCATCTTGAGGACAGCCAAGAAATTCGGCCTGGCGAGCGTGGCCCTGATAAGCCTCGGCGTCAGCATCGCCTGCTGTGTCATGGCCGTGGCTGCGCGCCAAGGCCAGGCCGGCCTGCCGGAACTGGGCTGCCTGGCGCCGCTGGCGGTGGCCACGCTGACGACGCTGCTGCTATTGGCCTTCTGGCGCAGGTTGCGACGCTCGGTGGGCGACGTGTCCCAGCAACTGGACGCCATGGCCCGGCAGAAGGAGGTCGGGCTGGTGATGGTGGAGAGCAGCGGCGAGCTTTCGCCCATCACTCGGCCCTTAAACCAGTTCCTGACCGGGCTGAAGGACACCCTCAATCAGTTGCGCTGCGAGAACCGGGAGCTGCAGATCCAGTCGCGCATCTGCGAGGCGGAGAAGAAGCACACCGAGGCCATCATCTTCTCCATTTCCGACGCCGTGGTGGTGACCAACCGTTTCGACGAGTTGATCCTGGCCAACGAGCCGGCGGAGAAACTGCTGGGCTTTCGCCTGGAGCCCTCGCTGCGGAAGAACATCGACCAGATCATTCACGACGGCACGCTGGTGCGGCTGATCCGCTCCACCCGCTCGGGCGGGCGGGGCTACATGCGCAAGGTGGTCGAGCACACCATCGATTCCCGCGGCCAGCCCAGGGTTTTCGCCGTGACCCTCTCCTGCGTCATGTCCGACCAGGGGCAGGAGGTCTCGGGCGTGGTGGCGGTGCTGCACGACGTGACGCGCGAGAAGGAAATCGCCCAGATGAAAACCGATTTCGTCTCCAACGTCTCGCACGAGCTGCGCACGCCGCTGTCCAGCATCAAGGCCTATGTGGAGATGCTGCAGGACGGCGAGGCCGACGACGAAAAGACCCGGCGCGAGTTCTACGAGATCATCGCCGGCGAGGCCGACCGGCTTAACCGGCTGATCGACAACATCCTGAACATCTCCCGCATCGAATCGGGCGTGGTGCGGGTGATGCGCGAGCCCATCGTGCTGACGGCGGTTGCCCGCCAGGCGCTGGACGTGCTGGCGCCCCAGGCGAAGGCCAAGAACCTGCGCCTGGCAGACAAGCTGGTGCCCGTCTACCGCCAGGTGGAGGCCGACCGGGACATGATCTACCAGGCCATCATCAACCTGGTCTCCAACGCCATCAAGTACACCCCCGAGGGCGGCACGGTCTCGGTCGCCACCAGCATCGACGAGAAGCGCGGCGTGGCCCTGTGCGAGGTCAGCGACACCGGCGTCGGCATCGAGCCGGAGGACCTGCCCCGCATCTTCGAGAAGTTCTACCGCGTCCAGAGCAGCGTCAAAATGGCCAAGGGCACCGGGCTGGGGCTGACGCTGGTCAAGCACATCATCGAGACGGTGCACGAGGGCAAGCTTTCGGTCACCAGCGAACGAGGCAAGGGCGCCACCTTCAGCTTCGAACTGCCCCTTTTGAAGGAGGCTTTGGTCCATGCCTAACCGCATCGTGGTGGCTGACGACGAATCGCACATCCTGCACGTGCTGAGCATGAAGCTCTCCAACGCGGGCTACCAGGTGTTGACGGCCATGGACGGCGAGGAGGCGCTGGAGCTTTGCCGCAACGAACTTCCCGACCTGCTCATCACCGATTACCAGATGCCCATCATGACCGGCCTGGAGGTCTGCCGGGCCCTGCGCCAGGACGAGCGCACGCGCGGCATCCCGGTGCTGATGCTGACGGCCAGGGGTTTCGACCTGGAGCAGGCGCAGATGAGCCAGGTGGGCATCCGGGAAGTGCTCAGCAAGCCTTTCTCTCCGCGCGAAGTGCTGGTCAAGGTGCAGGAAGTCCTGGGCGCCTCCGCCCCGCCGGCGGGTCAGGACGGCGCCGATTCCTCGCAGCGGAAAAAGCCCGACCCGGGGCGTGAATGCGTGAACAGGGGATAAGCGTGGCCTTGGCCAAACCCAATTTGACGCAGGATGACTCCCTCCGGCAACTGCTGGATCGGCTGGGGGAGCGTCTGGAGCAACTGGGGCTGACGGCGGCCCTGTTTGGCGCGGCAGGGGAGCCCCTGGCCGAGCCCCTCTGGCGGTCGGAGTTCTGCCACCGCCTCTGCCGGGGCGATGGGTCGGTGCTATCGGCCATGGGGCAACTAGCCAATCGCGCCTGCGCTGACAACCAGGTCCGTTCGGCCCTTGCCCCGGGCGGTTGCGCCCTGCTGGCGGCGCCCGTGAACCAGCGCCGCCGCCAGATAGGGGCGGTGGTGGCCTGCCTGCCGCTGCACCAGACCTGCCAGAGCGAGGAGTTCCACCGCACCTGCAGCCGGCGGCAACTGGACGCCGCGGCCATGGCCAACCTGGCCGCCCCGCAACTGCGGTTTGGCAGCCGAGAACTGCCCCTGCTGGGCAGGCTGCTGGGCTGGATGATCCAGGACGAACAGGCCAACCGTTCCAGCCGCCAGGAACTGGCCACGCTCTCGGACAACCTGGCCGACACGTACGAGGAGCTTTCGCTGCTGTATCGCATCAGCGGCGTGATGAACGTGGCCCAGTCGACCGAGGCCTTCTTCGCCAAGCTTTGCCAGGAGATGCTGGAGGTCATGCAGTTGGAGGCGGCGGCGGCGGTCCTGCTGCCGCGCCCGCACGAGAATTGCGGAGAACGCGTGGTAACGGCGGGACGGTTGCCCCTGCCGGCCGGCCAGTTGGGCAGCCTGGTGGAGCGCGAGGTGCTGCCCCGGCTCTCGCGGCCACCCCGGCCTTTGGTGGACAACCAGTTCCAGCAGACCAACCCCGACCGGCAGCACGGCATCCGCCACCTGCTGGCCGTGCCGCTGGTGGCGGGCAACGAGCATCTGGGCGGGCTGCTGCTGGCCATCAATAAGCGTGAAGGGGATTTCGACAGTTCCGACCTGAAGCTGCTGGGCTCGATCGGCAGCCAGGCGGCTATCTTCCTGCAGAACCACCACCTCTACCAGGACCTGCAGGACATGCTGATGGGCCTCTTGCACGCCCTGACCGCCAGCATCGACGCCAAGGACCCCTACACCTGCGGCCATTCGCGCCGGGTGGCCCTGCTCAGCCGGAAACTGGCGGAAATGGCGGGTTTTGAGCCCTCCCGCGTCCAGCGGGTGTACCTGGCCGGGTTGCTGCACGACGTGGGGAAAATCGGCATGCCCGAGTCCTTGCTGCTCAAGGCCGGCCGCCTGACGGACGACGAATACAACAACGTCAAGCGCCATCCGCAGATAGGGGCTGGAATCCTGGGCGGCGTGCGACAATTGGAGGATGTAACGGCCACGATTCTGCATCACCACGAGCGGCCCGACGGCCGGGGATATCCCGATGGCCTGGCCGGGACGCAGATTCCGCCCGAGGCCACGATCGTGGGCCTGGCCGACGCATTCGACGCCATGACCAGTTGCCGCACCTACCGCAGCGCCATGCCGCTGGCCTATGTCGCCTCCGAAATCCGCCGCTGTGCCGGCACCCAGTTCGACAGCCGGATGGTGGAGCTGCTGCTGTCGCTGGATTTGGAAAAGACTCTGGCCGAATTGCGAACGGCCACGGCCCCCGACGCCCGGGCCGCCGCCGGCGCCGCCGCGGGCAAAGGAATATCCGCATGAACACGACTACCGAAAAAATGGGTCAGGCCGCCGTCTTCCATTGCGCCGGGGATCTGAACGTGGATTCCCTGGAGGCCTTCAGGCATGTCCTGGATCACGCCCTGGAAGACCGCCAGGTGCGCGACGCCGTGCTGGATTTCCACGGGGTGCCTTTCGTGGACTCGGCCGGCTGGGAATGCCTGTTGGACCTGCAGGAGCGTCTGGCCGAACGGCTGGGGCAGGTGAAACTGGTGGGGGTGGATGAGAATGTCGCCAAAATCCTGGAGATAACGCGACTGGCGGAGGCCTTCGACTGCTACGGCGATCTGGCCACGGCGGTCAAGGTCCGCTGAGGGTATTTTGCGAGGGACCAACATGATCACGCTGGGCAAAGACCAGAAGCTGCAACTAGGGCAACTGCTGATCAACAGCGGCGTGCTGACGCAGCCGCAACTGGAGGAGGCCCTCAACCTCCAGCGCACCGGCGGCAACCGGCTGCTTTTGGGCGAGGTGCTGCTGCAGCAGAAGTTCTGCACCGACGACCAGATCATGGAAGCCCTGGCCAAGAGCTACGGCCTGCCGTACGCCCACGTCAGGCCCCGGGTAGCCGATCCGCGCGTGGTGGAAGTGCTGCCGCGGGAATTCCTGGAAGAGCACTGCCTGCTGCCCCTTTTCAAGATCCGAAACAACCTGACCCTGGCGGTGGCCGAACCCGCCAACGTCTTCCTGCTGGAAGAAGTGGCGCGTTTGACCGCCTGCACGGTGCAGGTGGTGGTGGCCACCCACAAGGACATCAAGGCCACGCTGCAGACCCACCTGCCCCAGGCCAACGTCTTCGTCATCGACGGCATCAATGAGGACATCGAGACCACCGAGCTTAGCCTGGTGGAGACCCAACCCACCGAAGACATCGCCAGCCTGGAGGCCGCCGCCGGCAACAGCCCGGTCATCCGGGTGGTCAACTACCTCATCTACAACGCCGTGCGCGAGGGCGCCAGCGACATCCACGTCGAACCCGACGAGTCCCACCTGCGCATCCGCTACCGCGTGGACGGGCGGCTGTATGAAAAGACCCGCATGCCGGCCAAGATGCTGCCGGCCATCGTCAGCCGCATCAAGATCATGGCCGGGCTGGACATTGCCGAACGCCGCCTGCCCCAGGACGGCGGCATCCACGTGCTGATGGAGGGCCGGCCGGTGGACCTGCGCGTCTCCACCATCTGCGGCAAGTGCGGCGAGAAGGTGGTCATTCGCATCATCGACAACCGCAACGTGCTGGTGGACATCGAGCGGCTGGGCTTCTCCTACGAGACGCTCAAGATTTGGCGGAAGGTGATCGCCTCGCCCAACGGCATCGTGCTGGTCACCGGCCCGACCGGCAGCGGCAAGAGCACCACCCTGTACAGCGTGCTCAACGAACTGAACGACCCGGAGATCAACATCTGCACCGTGGAAGACCCGGTGGAATTCAACCTGTCCTGGGTCAACCAGTTCCAGGCCAACGAGAAGGTGGGCTTCACCTTCGCCACCGCCTTGCGGGCGCTGCTGCGGCAGGACCCCGACATCATCATGGTGGGCGAGATTCGCGACAGCGATACCGCGCGCATCGCCGTGCAGGCGGCCCTGACGGGGCATTTGGTCCTATCCTCGCTGCACACCAACGACGCCCCCGGGGCCGTCACCCGCCTGATTAACATCGGCGTGGAGCCTTACCTGGTGGCGGCGAGCATCCAGGGCGTTCTGGCCCAGCGACTGGTGCGGAAGATCTGCCCCAACTGCAAAACCGACTACCAGCCGCCCGTCAACGTCCGCCACGCCGTGGAGAAACTGGCCGGGCCGGTGGAGACCTTCTACCGCGGCGCCGGCTGCGCCAAGTGCCGAAACAGCGGCTACCTGGGGCGCATCGGCATCTACGAGCTGCTGGTGCCCGACGACGCCCTGCGCGACCGCATCACCGCCGTGCCCGGCGTCAACGAGCTGCGCGAACTGGCGGCCAAGTGCGGCATGACCAACCTCCGCGTGGACGGCATGGCCAAGGTCAAGGCCGGCATAACCACCGTGGAAGAAGTCTTGCGGGCCACGCAGGCCGGCTAAAGGAAACACGCCATGCCGACATTTGCCTACGAGGCGAGAGATAACCGCGGCCAGCGGGCCGCCGGCGTGCTGGTCGCCGGCACCCTGAGCGAGGCCGGCAAAGCTCTGCACGCCGAGGGCAAAATCATCCTCGAACTGCAGGAGCAGTCGCCCCAGCAGGCCTCCGCGGCCGCCGCCAGGCCCGCCGCCCGGTCGCTGCGCGTGCCCCACGACGAGGTCATTATCTTCGCCAACCAACTGGCGGTCATGCTCGACACGGGCGTGCCGCTGGTGGAGGCCCTGCAGGGCATGACCGACCAGGCCGTGCATCCCAACTTCCGCCTGGTGCTCAGCGACATAAACGAGCACGTCAATTCCGGGCAGGATTTCTCCTCGGCCCTGGCCCGGCATCCACGGGTCTTCGGGCAGTTGTTCGCCTCGATGGTGCGGGCATCGGAGGCCTCGGGCACGCTCAGCCGGATGCTGCAACGCGTGGCCAAGTATCTCCAGGAGCAGCGGGCGATCGTCCGCCGCGTCAAGGGGGCGATGGCTTACCCCTCGGCCATGCTGGGCTTCTGCGTGCTGGTCGTGGTGGGCATGCTGGTGTTCATCCTGCCGCGCTTCGAGAAGATATACGAAGGCAAGAAGGCGGTGCTGCCGCTGCCGACCCGGCTTCTACTGGGCATGTCCAACGGCTTGCTGCACTACTGGCCGGTGGTGCTGGGGGTGCTGGCGGCGGCGGTGGGGCTGATCGTGTTCACACTGCGCACCTCGGAGGGGCGGGTCGCCCTGGACCGCCTGAAAGTCCGCCTGCCGGTGCTGGGGGGCATGTACCGGAAAGCCTGCCTGGCCCGCGGGCTGCGCACCCTGGGCACGCTGATCTCCACCGGCGTGAGCCTGCTGGATGCGATGGAAATAACGGCCGAAGTGTCCGGCAACGTCGTCTTCGCCGACGCCTGGCGGCGCCTGGCCCGGCGCGTCAAGGAAGGCTCGCCCCTGTCCGACGAGATGATGCAGATGCCGATATTCCCCCACCACGTCNNCACCAGCTTCATCGAGCCGATCATGATCGTGATCATGGGGATGATCGTCGGCGGCATCACCCTGGCATTGCTGCTGCCGATATTCTCCCTCTCGAAAGTGATGGCCAGTTAAGAAAAACCGCGGCGGCGCGACCGCCGCAAGAAGTGAATTGTAAGCTGCCAAGGACGAGCCGATTCGGTTGGTTGTTCAATCGCGGTCCATAGCAGTCCTTACTAGGGCGTGGGCGGTTTCCTGGCTAGTGCGGCGGGGGCCGCCCACGTTAGTTTTACCATTGTTCTTGGATTCGCCTTATTGCCTGTTCTTCGGGTTTCGGATTTCGTGCTTGACGCAAGTTCTCCACGGGCTTCCGGGCCGCTACAATAGGGCTTCAAAGGAGCCTTTTATGTTCCACCCGCCCAGCAGAGGCGTTCCCGCATTTCCTCTCCTGCGATCATTCCTGGCGTTGACGGCGCTGGCGGCGATATGCCTGGCGGGGCCGGCGGGCACGGCTGGGCCTGCGAGCCCGGCGGGGGTGGCTGCCACCAGCCAGACCGCCGCCGCCACCTTCGATCGCATCGTGGCCGTGGGCGACGTGCACGGCGACTACCAGCAGTTGCTCAGGGTGCTGCAGGCGGCAGGCCTGATCGACCAGAAGGGCGACTGGTCCGGCGGCCAGAGCGTGCTGGTCCAGACCGGCGACGTCGTCGACCGCTGCGACGATTCGCGAAAGTGCTTCGACCTGCTGATGAAGCTGGAGGGCCAGGCCGCCCAGGCTGGCGGGGCCGTGCACTGCCTGATCGGCAACCATGAAGTCAGCGACATGTACGGCGACCTGCACTACATGACCGAGGGAGAGCTCAAGTCCTACGGCGGGCCGGAGGGCGTGGCCAAGCTCTTTGGGCCAGACGGCGTCTATGGCCGGTGGATCCGCCAGCACGACACCGTGCTCATGCTCAACGGCATTATCTTCTGCCATGGCGGGCTGGAGCCCAAGTTCGCGCGCATGGGGCTCGACAACGTCAACCAGACCATCCGCCGGGAATTGGCCAGGGGAGACCGCCAGGGCCTGGCGGCGGACAAGGCCGGCCCGCTCTGGAGCCGCGACCTGGCCGTCCGCGACGACCAGGAAGTGGTCCCCGTGCTGGCGGCGTCGCTCAAGGCCTGCGGGGCGGAGGGCATGGTGGTCGGGCATACCGTCAGCAAGCAAGGGGTGATCGCCTCAGCCGGCGGGAGACTGATTCACATCGACGTTGGAATGACGGGCGCTTTCGGCGGGCCAGCCTCCTGCCTGCTGATCGAGAAGGGCGTCTTCTACAAGATCGAAGCCGGGAAAAAGAACGTCCCGCTGCGGACCAATATAAAGCTGCCCACCAGCGCCCCCGCGACCAGGCCCGCCACCCGCCCGGCGACGACCGCCCAGGCGGCCTAGATCATTCACCGCAGAGAGCGCAAAGAACACAAAGAGAAAGAGCGATCAAGATCAAGAACAACGGGCAAAAAGGGGCGGGACCAAAACGCTCTTCTTCTTTCTTTGTGGGTAACTCCTTCGTTGTCAATTCTGCTCGCGCGGGGCGGTTTGATGGGCGGCCGGGCGGGGGAGGGCCACGTTCATCTGGCATTCGCCAGCCAGGTCCACAAACTCGTTGGGCTCGAGCTGTTCGAGGGTCTTGCCCCGGCGGGCGAGCTTCTCGCTGAACTTGACGGCCTTTTCCTGCATGGCCCTGTGCGTGTCCTGGCTGCCGCCGATGAGCTGGAAATTCTCCCCGCGCGTGGCGCGGACGTGGCCGTCCTGGTTGTCCAGCCCCAGCCCCAGCAACACGGCCTTTTTCTTGCGTCCCGGCACAGCCTTCACTGCGTGATCTCCTCAAGCCGGGGGCATTGTAGCAGGCCGGCCCCGGGCCGTCACGCCCCGGCTTGGGCGGGACCATGCGACTGTCATTTGTCCTATCTGCCCGGCCATGGGCCCGATTCAGGGCTGCCGGCCCGGGCCGCTTCATCGCCCATGACGCCGGCCAAGACCCGGTCCAACGGTGCTGGGGCGCGCAAGTAACATAGAAAGCAGCGTACAGGAAACACCTTACCGTGTTTTCTTGCATATCTCATTGTATAGCAGACAGTTAATGCCAAAACACAGTAGTCGCCAAACGGAAAATGGCGGAAAATGGCGAAAAGTGGCAAAAAATCCGGCAAAGGATTTGTGGCTGCCAAAGCACTCAAACCGCCTGGATATTGCCTCCGGAACAGCCCCACTCAGCTTTCCGCTTTGAGCCGGCAGCGCTACCGGCCACCTTCGCGGTTACCCTGCTTGCCGGTGGCCCCGCCTGGGGGCTGATCGGGCGTCTGCCCGGTATGACCCTGGAGCGTCCCCGGCCAGGTCAATTGCCCGGACCAAGGAAGGTTCCTGGCCGGCCTGCCTCTGCCACCTCGTCTTTACTTGTCAAAGAGCCATCCGGGGGCCCAGAGCCACCGTGACATCTCTTGCAAGATGTTATACAGATACATAACAACTTTTCGGCAAAAGTCAAGCGAAATCCCCCCCGGCCAAGAGAATTTCTCCGCACTCCGCCCAAGGCAGACAGGTGACTGTCCCTATTCAATCCAAATCCCCGACTGTTGCCTTGTGCGCGGGTATGGGCGATAATGGCTTCATCATTGGGCGTATGCCAGGCGTTCAAGGGGTTCCTGATATGGCGAAGAAAAAGGCGGCCGTTTGGGGTATCGGCGAGCAGACTTCCCGCTACAAGGGCCTGCCGCACCTGAAGCGGGTGTCCCTTCCCGAAGCCCTGGAGGAAGGCCAAGAGTAATGGTTGGCGAGACCCGCAAAAACGAGGTGTCTTTTTGTGCCGACGTGAAATCGTGGGCCGACGCCCTCTTTGCCAGCCACCCCGATTGGCCGTTTGCCGAAGCCTTTATTGAGGAATACGGCCCGAGAAGCAACAAGCGCCAGGATCTGCGCATTTTGGACCGCCAGCACCGCCGCCCGATTCTCTCCGGCGAAGTGAAGATGCCCGGCACGGTCGAAGGCCGCAGCCCTTACAGCCAGGACCTTGTCAGAGATGCTTCCGACAAGGCCGACGCCATTCAGGCCCGCTATTTCTTTACATGGAACGTCAATACGCTTGTCCTGTGGGACCGCAGCCAATGGGACAAGCCCATGATCGAGCGGCGGCTGAACGAATGGCCCCTTGGCCTTGGGCTCACCCAGCCAAGCGATTGCGCCCGGGCCGACGTTCGGGCGGAAATCCGCGACAAGTTCCTGCCCCGCTTCTTCGGTGACTTTGCCGAGATCGTTACCGGGAAGAAAGCCGATTGGGGCATGGCCCCCGACGACATTTTCCTGCGCACCCTGGAAAGCCACTTGGATTGGCCCGTCATATCCACCCGCGACTATTTGGCCGTCAAATGCACTGAAAAACCGGCCTTTGCTGCACGGCTTCAAACGTGGATGACCGAGGAAATGCAATGGAGCTTTATACCTGAAGACCCGGAGGACTGGCGGCAGGCGCTGGACCGTGCCGCCCGCACCCTCTGCTATATCTTCTGCAACCGGGCAATCTTTTATAAGGCCGTGCAGACCCGCTATCCCGCAGCGCTGCGCAACCTTGCCATGCCGACCAGGGCGGCGGACGCCGAAGAGGTTTACGCCCACTTCCGCAAGCGGTTCAAGGCCGCCGTTGAGGCCACGGGCGACTATGAGCCGGTTTTCTACCCGGAGATAAACGATTGGGCCGGCTCGCTGATCTTCGCAAGTAACCAGGGCGCAACCGCATGGAAGAGCTTTTTCACCAACCTGGACCAGTACAATTTTAGCGAAATCCGCAGCGATATATTGGGCGGCATCTTTCAGAAACTTATTTCGCCGGAAGAACGCCAGGAATACGGCCAGTTCTTCACGCATGAGGATATCGTTGACGTTATCAACGCCTTTTGCATCCGGCGGGCCGGCGACACCGTGCTTGACCCTGCTTGCGGATCAGGCAGTTTCCTTGTACGCGCCTACCACCGCAAGGCATGGCTTGGCCGGCAGAAATCCGGCGGCCGCCGGCACCAGGACCGTGACAAGACCCACCAGGAACTTTTGCGGGAAATCTACGGCTGTGATATCGCCGTCTTCCCCGCCCATCTGACCACGTTGAACCTTGCCGCCCGGCAGATCAGCGACCAGGAAAGTTTCCCCCAGGTCCGCCGGGGCAACTTTTTTGAAGTGGCCGAAGAGCCCGACAAGTTCTGCGAAATCCCCGGCGCACGCGAGGCCGGCGGACAGCGCAGCAAACGCGCCGTGCCGCTGGGCATTTTGAATACCATCGTTGGCAACCCGCCTTACGTCCGGCAGGAACTTATTGACCGCCTGTCCGAAATCAAAACCAAGGGCCAGAGCGCCAAAGTGGCCGCATCACGCCGCAAGCAGACCAAGGAGCACATACAGGAGCTTGTCGGCAAGTCATGGTCGGGCCTGAAACTCTCCGGCCGCAGCGACCTGCATTGTTATTTCTGGCCAGTGGCCACGAAGTATCTGGCCGAAGGCGGGTACTTTGGCTTTTTGACAAGCTCTAGCTGGCTTGACGTGGAGTACGGCTTTGGCTTGCAGGACTGGGTACTGCGTAACTTCCGCCTTGTGGCCGTGCTGGAAAGCATAGATGAACCTTGGTTTGAGGATGCCCGCATCAAGACGGCCGTGACGATCTTGCAGCGGTGCAGCGACAAGGCGACCCGCGACGCCAACACCATCAAGTTTGTCCGCTTGCAGCGCCCCTTGGCCAAGATTCTTGGCATAACCCCCGAGAACAAGGACGACGAAACCGCCCGCCAGGAGGCCGCCGAAGAGTTGCGCCGCTTTATCGAGCGGACCGGCGACTACCAGGACGAGAACCTGCGCGTCATTGCCGTGTCCCAGCGCAGGTTGTGGGAAGAGGGTATCGAGGCGGCCGCGCTCTTGGCCAAGGCCCCGACTCAGGACGCCCCCGACGAAGAGGGTGACGACGAGGGCGAAGCACCCTTGCCGATAGCCAGGGACTTGCACGCCCAGGAACAGGCGGAGTATGCCGCCGGTAAGTGGGGCCGCTTCCTGCGCGCCCCGGATATCTACTTCCGCATGATGCGCCAGTATGGTCGCCGGTTCGTCAAGCTGGGGGCCATCGCCGATATAAAGTTCGGCATCAAGAGCGGCTGTGACGCGTTCTTTATGCCCCGTGACGTGACGGCCAAAGTCTTGGCGGATGCCGACGCCGGCCTGCCATGGAAAGATATTCCCTTTATCGCCCACTGCCAACGGCCTGAAATTGAGAGCGGCCAGGTTCGGGTTATCGAGGCCGGCGACGGCACCATACACCCCATTGAAAGTGATTACCTTAAACCGGAAGTACACAACTTAAGGCGTGTGGACCGGCCGGTAATCCATGCGGGCGGGGTGGATCGGGTCGTCCTATGGGTGGGCAAGTCCCTACGCGACTTAGCCGGCACCTACGTTGCCAAGTACATACGCTGGGGGGCAAAGCAGACCTTTGCTTCCAGGAAGTCCAAGGCCGTGCCCGTGCCCAAGCGGTCAACCTGCGCCAGTCGGCCGGTGTGGTACGATCTTACCGGCGTTTCAAGCGGCCTGAATTTCTGGCCGATGGCCCAGCAATACCGGCACGTTATCCCCGCCAACCCCGACGGGCTGGTATGCAACCACAACCTGTTTTACCTGAACCCCCATGAGCTAACCGACCTTGAGGCGGCGGCGCTTTCGGCCGTCCTTAACAGCACTTTCCTTGCCCTCTTCAAGACCTACTACGGCCGCTACGCCGGCACGGAAGGCAACCTTAAGACCGAAGTGGTGGACGTGAACCTGCTGGACGTGCCCGACGTGCGCGGCGTTTCGCCGGCCGTGGCGGCGAAGCTGGCCAGGGCCTTTACCGCCATGCAGGCCCGGCCGACCGGGGCGCTGGTCGAAGATGAATTCATGCAGTGCCACGGGCCCGAACAGGTCCGCCAGTTGGCCAGGAAGCCCATCGGCCTAAGCCAGGAGCTTAGCCAGCCCGACCGCCGGGCGCTGGACGAGGCGGTTCTTGAAATGATTGGCGTGGAGGACGCCGGCCAGCGCCGGGCCATGTTGGACGAGCTTTACCTTGAAACCGCCCGGCACTACCGCCAGGTGCGGATTGTTGAGGTGCAGAAGCAGGTGCAGCGGGCCGGCAGCCAGCGTCGGATTTCGGGCGAGGACGTTGCCGGCAGCGTTTGGGACGGCTTGACCGACCAACAGAAGGGGCCGCCGCTGGCCCAGTGGCTAACGACCTTCGCCGACGGGGCCGCCCCCGTCAACATCCCCGACGGCAAGGCCAAGGCGCTGGGCAGCGCCAACCTTTATGACCCCCACGCCGTGGAATTCCGCCACGGCAAGGACGTTGCCCAAGTGACCTACGCCGGCCTGGAGCAGGCCGCCCTAGTGGCCGAGCTTGCCAACCTGGAAATTCGCGGCGACGTTCCCCTGCCGGCTGGCGACCCGGCCTGTAGCCAGCTTCGCCAGGCCATCGGCCAGCGCCTAACAGCCGCCCGCCAGGTCTTTGAGGAATTGGTGAACGTCCGCACCGGCACCGACCGCCTGCGCCAATCCGCCGTCGGACTGCTAATGCAGTGGTTTATCCACGGGCGGGGCCGACCTGAGGAGGGCGCAAAGTGACTTCTAGAGTCGAAAAGACTAATTGGGACAAGGCTTGGCAAGAGCACTGGACCCGGTGGAATATCGCTGTTCCTAAATTTGATTTCGAGGCGATGAGGAACCGGGTTGTTCAAGAACTATACCAAGTGTTCAAGGGCAGGGACGGGACACTAAAGGCTGTTCTTGAACGATTTGTCAGTCTTCGCGGCTTGCCGCCGGAGGATGAACAACTTCTTATAAGCGAAGACTTCTTTTCGATCGGGTTCAAAGAATGTTCTCTTGTCAGAAAGTTATTAACGCCTGCCGATTTCCAGGATTGGATAAGTACGTTACAGTGCTTGCTCTGGGCAGTCAAAGATGGTGTTAAGCTGTCAAACTCTTCGTCCCCCTACCTCATGGATAGAAGAACGCCGGAAGCAAATGCAATACCAGCAGATGTTTGCAAGGCAATAAAGGCCGCCATTGACATGTCACCCGGTGCGCCCGTGTCGATCCATATTAAGGGGAATGTTGGGATTCTTTATCCGCGAGGCGCGAAGCTCCTAGACGAGAAGCTTGTTAATGAAAACCTTACTTGGCTAGCCCCGCATGAAGCGGCTGCCGACCACTTTGAAAAGGCATTGAGTTTTTATCTGGGAGAGGACACCAGCCAGTTCCGGAATCTGCTGGACGAGTTGAGGAAGGCATTAGAGGAGCTGCTGCGGAGCATCCTTGGCAATGATAGGCCACTTGAGAAGCAAGGATTAAAGCTATTGCCTTGGCTAAGTGGCAAGGGCGTTCATCAGCAAACGACAAATATGTTCCGGGATCTCCTTACCCGGTTCTGTCAATACCAGAACGATGCCGTTAAGCACGGGAATAGCTGGTCACCGTCAGAAGTGGAATTCATGATCTACTTGACCGGCACATTCATGAGAATGCTACTTGAGCTAGACCGACAACCAGCAGAGAAGGTCAACAATTCCGGGAACAGACAATAATGGGAATTAGGGACGCTACCCTCGGGGAATTAGGGGGGAATTAGGGGGGAATTAGGGGGGAATTAGGGACGCTACCCTATTTCCTTGCCATTCGGGACAGTCACCTATTTCATAAGTCGCCGTGCGGGGCCGCCGCGCGGCAAGAAAGCCGTCCCCGTGCGAGCTGTCATGGGAGGTTCACGTTGGCGATGCCGGGATTGGCCGGGCCGCCAATCGGGGAGCCTTTGGTAAACCGTCGGAGTCTCCCACGGCCTGTCCATTCATCGCCAGAGGGAACTTTTCAGCAGGCAGGTCGGCGGATGGCTCTGCTCCGGTGGGGGCGACCTGTCACCCCGGCTAAAGCCGGGGCC
>PMYM01000120.1 GCA_003171235.1 Phycisphaerales bacterium
ATGATCGGCGTCAACAACCTCTGGGGCAACGGCAACACGCCCGAGGAAATCGTCGAGGGCGTGGGCGCCGTCGTGGCCGCGCTGCGCGCGGGTTTCCCGCAGGCCAAGGTCCTGGTCCTGGGCGTGCTGCCCACCGACCCCGACCCTCAGGCTGAAATCCGCCGCCGGGTCAAGGCCCTCAACATGGGCCTGTCGCGCCTGCGCGAGGGCCAGAGCGTCCGCTTCCTGGACTTCGGCCCCAAGATGCTTGCGGCCGACGGCTCCATCTCGAAAGACATAATGAAGGACGGCCTGCACCCCACGGCCAAGGGCTACCAGGTCTGGCTGGACAACGTCAACCCGGTGCTCTGGGATATGCTTGGCCTGCCCGCCAGCCAGGCGGCGACGCGCAGATCGCAGTTGGAAAAAGACTAGCCGCGAACAGCGCGAACATCGCCAACAGGAAGAAGAATCGAGATTGTAAGGTGGGAGGAACCGCCCGCAGGGCGGTCTCCCACCGCCGTTCTTTCCTTTATAGCCCCCGACGTAAGTCGGGGGTTCCCTTTCATTTCTTTCTTGGTTCGTTATGTCACAGAAGCAAGCAGAACAAAAAACCCCCCGACTCACGTCGGGGGCTATATAAACTTGTCTTTCGGTTCGCGATGTTCGCGTTGTTCGCGGCTAATTGTTTTCCGCACTCCGCACTCCGCACTTCCGCACTTCGCACTTCTGCCGTATCAGTCTTCCCGCTGCGGCACCGTATCCAGCACGCTCTGGATGACCTGGTCAGGCTGGATGCCCTCCGCCTGTCCCTCGAATGACAGTATCAGCCGGTGGCGCATGGCCGGCAGCACGCCGGGTCGGATGTCCTCGAAGCCCACGTTTGCCCGCCCGGCGACCAGTGCCCGCACCTTGGCCGCCAGCAGGATGGCCTGGGCGGCCCGCGGGCTGGCCCCGTAACGGATGAACTTGCGGACATCCTGGGGGGCCTGCGGATTGGCCGGGTGCGTGGCCAGCGTCAGCCGGGCGATGTACCCGGTGACGTGGCTGGCCACGACGACCTGGCGGACGGCCTGGCGCATCTGCATCAGGCGGGCGGCGTCGGCCACCTTGGCCGCGGCCGGGAGCGAATCGCCCGTGGTTCGATTCAGAATTACCGCCAGCCCCGCCAGGTCCGGCCCCTCCAGCAGAATCTTGAACAGAAAGCGGTCAAGCTGGGCCTCCGGCAGCGGGTAGGTGCCCTCCATCTCCAGGGGGTTCTGCGTGGCCAGCACGAAGAAGGGCTCAGGCAAAACATGCCGCGTGCGGGCGACCGAGACGGTGCCCTCCTGCATGGCCTCCAACACGGCCGACTGGGTCTTGGGCGTGGCCCGGTTGATCTCGTCGGCCAAGATCAGGTTGCCGAAGATCGGCCCGCGCTGGAAGCGGAAGCCCTTGGCCCCGGCCTCGTCGGTGGTGACGATGCTGGTGCCGATGATGTCGGCGGGCATGAGGTCGGGGGTGAACTGGATGCGCGAGAACTGCAGGTCCAGGGCCTCTCCCAGGGTGCGGACCAGCAGGGTCTTGCCCAGGCCCGGCACGCCTTCCAGCAGGGCATGCCCGCCGGCCAGCAGGCAGGCGAGCACCTGCTCGACCACCGGCTGCATGCCCACGATCACCTTGCCGACCTCGGCGCGGATGCCGGCGTAGTCGCGTTGGAAGTCCGCGGCGATACGGTCGAAATCCTCATCGGGCGGCGTCTGGGTCATGCCCGACAGGATAATCGCCCCGCCCGGGAAGCTCAAAGGGTAACTGGCGGATTCGTTGCCGTGCCGGCGGCGCGGCAGGGGGCAGGGCGAGCGACTGCCAGGTTGCTCGTCAACTGGTCTGGCCAATTCCTAGCGCCGGCGGCGGAGCAGGGCGATGGCCCCGCAGGCCAGCAGCGAAAGTCCGGCGGGTTCGGGGGCGGAGTGGCCGAAGTTGGCCTCCAACTGCTGGTAGTCGGCAAAGGTCACGTAGCCGTCGCCGTTGAAGTCGCCCTGGCGCCAGGTCATGCCCGGCCCGGCGGCGAAGTTAGCCTCCAATATCTGGTAATCGGCGAAGGCCACCGTGGCGTCGGTGTTGGCGTCGCCCGGCAGGGCCACCTGCGTCAGGGCCTTGAGGAACAGCACGTTATCGCCCGAGAGGCTCTGAATGTCGGTCCAGGTGGTCCCGTTGTTGCTGTAGTAAGTAAGCCCGACAGGATCGCCCGCATTGGTGTCCACCGCCAGGCGAAAGCTGTTGCCGCCGGACACGGCCGGCAGATTGATCGTCACCACGAAGTCCTCGCCGGCCCCCAGCATGGGCGTGGCCGACAGGTCCACCACGTGATAGCCCGGCCAATCCAGCGTGCCGTTCTGGGTGCAGAGCAGGCCCGTGGGGGCGCTGCCGCTCCAGCCGCTGTAGACGCTGATGGTGTACTTTGCCCCGTAGTCCTGCGTGTACAGGCCCACGCTCTTGAGCAGTTGGGACTGGTCGGAAGTGAATCTGGCCGCGCCGTAGTTAATGCCCCAGAAGCTCATGGGGGCGTCGGTCTGGTTCTGGTAGACGGCCCGGTAGGATGTGGCCGGAGAAGCCCCGTAGGCCGTGCACTGCTTGGCGGCGTTGCCGTCGGCATACGAGAGCCAGAAGTAGCCGCCCTGGCCCCAAAGGCTGCCCCAACTGTTCTTGATCAGCCAGGCGCCCGGCGTGGCGGCGCTGGTGACCTTTGTGTCGTCCCAGCCGATGATGGTGACGTCGTGGTTAATCACGGCGATGCCGCCGCAGTAGTAGCTGTTGCTGGCGGAGTTGTAGTAGGCCTGGTCGTAGTACATGGAGGTGGTCAGGACCCCGTTGGCCATGATGGCGCTCTTGATCTCGTCGCGCGAGGCGGCGTGGTTGGTGCCGCTGGCATCCAGGTAAAGCTGTGAGGTCAGCCAGGCCTGGCGGGGATAGCTGCCCACCGGGTCGCCGGTGGCGCCGGGGTAGGGATAGGCCGACTCCAATATGGGTCCGCGGCCGCGGGCGTAGTAGCCCAGGGCTTGGAAGCGGCTGCCGCCGGCCATGTCAATGCCGGTGTCGTTATTGCCATAGAAGCGGGCCAGGTGGGCCTCCGAGAAGTCAACCAGGGCTGAGGATGGGTTGGTGATGTACCCCTGGCGCAGCAGGCTGGACTCCATGGCGGCCGTGGCGGCGAAGGACCAGCACACGCCGTGTGGATATTGGTCTTTGACCGGAGTTTCGTAGCTGTATGGGCCGGCGGTGCGGCCATCGTAATTGGTCGGCGGGGCGGCCTGGGCGGAACTGATCCCTGATACGCATGCCAAGGCAAAGGCCAAAAACGAAAGACACCCCGCCCTGCCATTGAATAGAAACTCCGACCCCAACGGCAGAAAGTGACCCGACTGGCGCAGCACCATACGCGGTTTCCTTTCGAGGTGATATTCTAACGCAGATCGGCGATTTTGAAAACGGCGTATTCATGCGGAACTGCCCTGCCGGCTGCAAAAGCAGCGAGCGGCCCCGGAAAGAAACCGCATGCCGGGGTTCTTATGACGGCGCTTTGCGGCGAGAGGATCATCTACCTTTGCCTCCGCCGCAACATCGCCAGTCCACCCAAGGCCAGCAGGGCAAGTCCGGCGGGTTCGGGGGCGGAGTGGCCGAAGTTGGCCTCCAACTGCTGGTAGTCGGCAAAGGTCACGTAGCCGTCGCCGTTGAAGTCGCCCTGGCTCCAGGTCATGCCCGGCCCGGTGGCGAAGTTGGCCTCCAATATCTGGTAATCGGCGAAGGCCACCGTGGCGTCGGTGTTGGCGTCGCCCGGCAGGGCCACCTGCGTCAGGGCCTTGAGGAACAGCACGTTATCGCCGTCCAGGCCTTGCATGTCGGTCCAGGTGTTCCCGTCGTTGCTGTAATAAGTCAGGCCGGCCGGGTCGCCCGAGTTTGTGTCCATCGCCAGGCGATTGCTGGCGCCGCCGGACACGGCCGGTAGATTGATCGTAACCACGAAGTCCTCGCCCGCCCCCAGCATGGGCGTGGCCGACAGGTCCACCACGTGATAGCCCGGCCAGTCCAGCGTACCGTTCTGGGTGCAGAGCAGGCCGGTGGGGGCGCTGCCGCTCCAGCCGCTGTAGATGCTGATGGTGTACTTCGCCCCGTAGTCCTGCGTGTACAGGCCCACGCCCTTGAGCAGTTGGGACTGGTCGGAGGTGAAACGGGCGGCGCCGTAATCCATGCCCGAGTAGATCGAGGGGGCGTCGGTCTGGTTCTGGTAGATGTTACGGTAGGCCTTGGCCGGGGCGGCCAGGTAGGCCGTGCACTCCCGCCCGGCGACGCTGTCGTTGTATGACAGCCAGAAGTAGCCGTCCTGGCCCCAGCCGCTTCCCCAACTGTTCTTTACCAGCCAGGCGCCCGTGCCGCCGGCGGTGAGCTTGGTGTCGTCCCAGCCGACCAGGTCCACCTCGTGATTGGCAAAGGTGCGGCGGCGGTTGTAGTAGGTGCAGTCGGAGGCGTTGTAGGCGCTGCCCTTCCAGTACATCGAGCTGGTCACCGTGCCATAGCCCATGATGGCGCTTTTGAGCTCGTCGCGCGAGACGGCGTGGTTGGTGCCGCCGGCGTCCATGTACAGGACCGACGACAGCCAGGCTTGGCGGGCGTAGTTGCCCACCGGGTCGCCGGTGGCGCCGGGGTAGGGATAGGCCGACTCCAATATGGGTCCGCGGCCGCGGGCATAGTAGCCCAGGCAGTAGTCGCGAAAGCCGCCGGCAAGGTTGGCGCCGGTATCGTTGTTTCCGTAAAAGCGGGCAACGTGGCCTTCGGAATAATCCACCAGGGCCGAGGAGGGGTCGGTGAGGTAGCCTTGGCGGAGCATGCTGCTCTCGACGGCGCCGGTGGCGGCGAAGGCCCAGCACGTGCCGTAATTGCCCTGGTCCTTGACGGGCGAGACGTAGCTGTAAGGCCCGGCCGTCCGGCTGTCGTAATCCGTCGGCAGCGCCGCCTGGGCAATGCCGGCTTGGACCAGACAGGCCAAAACCACCCAAGCCAGGACAAAAAGACGGACTCGCTCCGCTCCTCGCCCCAATAAGTTACTCGATCGGCGCAGCAACATAAGGGGCCTCCTTTGGAAGATATATTCTAACCCTGATCGGGGGTTTTGGGAACCAAGAGATTTCAAGCGATTTCAAGCACGGCGGAGTGGCATGGCCGCTCCCGCAGGGACGGGCATGTGAGACACTCCCAGACAGCAACGCCTTACCTGTATATCCAAGACATCGACGGTGGTCGTGGTTTTTCATGGCCGCCGCAGCCGGCTTCGCCAAGGCTACGCCG
>PMYM01000169.1 GCA_003171235.1 Phycisphaerales bacterium
CTGGGGCGGGCGGTCTGGCCGGCGCGGGTGGTGGAGGGCATGGCCCAGGAGCTCAAGGGTTACGTCAGCCTGGCCGTCGACCGCCAGAGCGGTCTGCGCAGCGACCGCGATCAGCGCGTGGAGTACATACTGACGGAGCTGACCGGGGCAGAGGCCGCCACCGTCGTCAACAACAACGCCGCCGCCACCCTGCTGGTGCTGTCGGCCCTGACGGCCGGTCACGAGGTGGTGGTCTCGCGCGGGCAGCTCATCGAGATCGGCGGGGCCTTCCGCCTGCCGGAGGTCATGGCCCTCTCGGGCGCCAAGCTGGTCGAAGTGGGCACCACCAACCGCACCCACGGGCGCGACTACTTGGCCGCCCTGACCGACCAGACCGCCGCCCTGCTGCGCGTCCACCCCTCCAACTTCCGCGTGGTGGGGTTTACCCAGGAAGTGAGCCTGGAAGAGATGGCCCAGACCGCCCGCCAGCACAACCTGCTGCTGATCGACGACCTGGGGGCCGGCGCCCTGGTGGACCTGGCGCAGTTCGGCCTGCCGCACGAGCCCACGGTGCAGGAGTCGCTTGAGGCCGGGGCCGACGTGGTACTGTTCTCAGCCGACAAGCTCATCGGCGCCGCCCAGGGCGGCGTCATCGTCGGCAAGGCGGCCCTCATCGACCGCATCCGCAAGCACCCCCTGGCCCGCGCCTGCCGCGTGGACAAGGCCCAGCTCATGGTGCTGGAACGCACGCTGATGCTCTTCCGCGATATCGACCTGCTCAAGCGCGAGCACCCGCTCTACCAGAAGCTTTCCCTGCAACCGGCCGAGCTTCGCAGCCGGGCGGACGAACTGGCCCAGGCCATACTTGCCGCCGCACCCAAGGCCCGGGCCGAGGTGGTCGAATCGGCCTGTTACCTGGGCTCGGGTTCGCTGCCGACGGAGGCCCTGCCCAGCTTCGCCGTCGCCGTGACGGTGGAGGGATTGGCCGCCGATGGACTGGCCCGGCGCCTGCGCATGGACCCGGAGGGCGTGTTCGGCAGAATCGAAAATGAAAGAGTGCTGCTGGACGTGCGGACGCTTGCCCCAGCCGAACTGCCCGCCGTCGCCGCCGCCGTGGGGCGGGCCGCGGGAAAGCGGGAGTAATACGTATTTTGGATAGTTTTCGTGCGGGGTGCCGTGGGGTGCGGAGCGCCAGCGGAGCAACCACGACGATCTGGCCAATAGAGCCGGATTGCGCGAGCGGCCCAGCGGCCGCTCGCCGTCAGACGATAGACTTAAGCCAGTGTTTCAAATCCTCGGTGAAACGCTTGTCGTCAAAGTCTGCAATAGTGTACTTGGAAAGAACGGTTGGAATCTCGGACGCCAGGCGCTCGACCACGATTCTCCTTCTTGTCTCATCGTCCGCCTCGCGCATGCGGTCTAGGTCTAACATTATGTCAAGGTAGAGGGTTCTCTCCTTCTTTGCGAGACTGATTCGTCGCTTGAACTTCAGACTGGGATCCCTGCACATGAGAACGACGCCGATACCAATCAGCCCCTGCCCATAATCGCGTTCTTCAAACAAGGCTCTATAGCCAGAAGCGGACAGATCCCCAAGGACCCGGCCCAATCTCGCCTCCCAATGGGCGTCGCAAGTAATACTGAGTCTCATGGCTATCCCTTATAGTCTCGTAGAGCGAGCGGCTGCTGGGCCACTCGCGCAATTCTGAATTTCTCTCCCTCTCGCGTACAACCAGTTGCCCACCCTCCGGCTAAACATGGTCACGCGAAAGGAAGCGTGACCATGCCACCCGAAAATCACTCTTCGGCCGGTTGGGCGGTGGGGATGTCCTTGTAGTCTTCGACGCGGGGCTCGGGCGTGGCCTTGAGCAGCATGTCCACCAGGTTGTCGGGCTTGATGCCCTCGGCGTCGGCGTTGAAGCTGGTAAAGAGCCGGTGGCGCAGCACGGCCCGGGCCACGCTGCGGACGTCCTCGCAGGAGACGTTGAACCGCCCGTGCAGCAGGGCGCGGCTCTTGGCCCCCAGGACCAGGTACTGTGCGGCCCGCGGCCCGGCGCCCCAGGTGAGGTACTTGGCGACGAAGTCGGGGGCGGTGGGGTCTCCCGGCCGGCTGGAGCGAACCAGGTTGACGGCGTAGTCCACCACGTGCTGGCTGACGGGGATTTTGCGCACGATCTTCTGCAGGGCCAGGATGTCGTCGGCCGAGAGCACCGGCTGGGGCTCGCCGGCGATGTCGGCGGTGGTGGACTTGACGATGGCCCGCTCCTGCTCGCGCGTGGGGTAGTCCACCAGCACCATGAACATGAAGCGGTCGAGCTGGGCCTCGGGCAGCGGNNGGGTTCTGCGTGGCCAGCACGAAGAAGGGCAGCGACAGGTCGTATCTCTGCCCGCCGGCGGTCACGTGGTATTCCTGCATGGCCTGCAGCAGGGCGGCCTGGGTCTTGGGCGGGGTGCGGTTGATCTCGTCGGCCAGGATGATGTTGGCGAAGATCGGGCCCTTGACGAAACGGAACTCCCGCTTGCCGGTGGCGCGGTCCTCCTCGATGACCTGGGTGCCGGTGACGTCGGAGGGCATCAGGTCGGGGGTGAACTGGATGCGGCTGAACGACAGCTTCAGCACCGACGCCAGGGTGGAGACCATCATGGTCTTGGCCAGCCCGGGCACCCCCACCAGCAGGCAGTGCCCCCGGGCCAGGACGCTCTGCAGCAACAGCTCGATGACGTCGTCCTGGCCGATGATGACCTTGTGGATCTCGCCCAGCAGCGAGCTTTTGGCCTTAGCCAGGTTTTCGATGATCCGCAGTTCGGCCGCCTGCCGGCCCGAGGGCTCTTGGCTCATGGCTTTCTCCACTGAAAGAACTCCCCTATTAAACGCCAAAACCGGCCATCGATAGCGAGGAATTTTAGATGGTTTGGAAAAGGGCGCCGCCCGAGCATGTCCAGGCCTGAAAGGCCGGCCAGG
>PMYM01000083.1:0-9193 GCA_003171235.1 Phycisphaerales bacterium
AGGCCGCCGAGCCGGTCCCGGCGACTCCCCCGCCGCCTGCGCCTCCCTCAGACCAGTACGCCCTGGCGGATGAGCCCGCGTCCGCGCAGCCGTCGCGGTCCGTCTCGGTACGCGCCCGCAACACCATCGAGGCCCGGGCCATCGCCCATTCATACAAGAAGACCATGATCCCGCTGCTGCTCCTTGTGGGGGTGCTGCTGGTGATCATCTGCGGCGTATGTATTTACATCTATACCGCCGCCCAGCCGGAGTTCCGCGGCAACAACTACCACAAGACGGTGCTGCTGCTGGCGGTGCTGAGCCTGCCCCTGGCCGTGGTTATGTTCCTGGGGGCCTGGTGGTTCCATCACGAAACCAGCGGGCGGACCTGAGGCCCTGGAAAAATGTCCATGCCCCAAGCCAAAGGCATCTGGAGCTACCTCAACTGGGCCAACCGCATCACGTTGTTTAGGTTCATGCTCATTGCCCCGTTCGTGGTGCTGCTGCGCCACCAGCAGGACAACGACTCCTACCGCCGCCTGGCCCTGGTCATTTTTGTAATCATGGGGGTGTCTGACTTCGTGGACGGCTTCTTGGCCCGCCGCTTCAAGCTCAAGACCGAGCTGGGGGCCATCCTCGACCCGCTGGCCGATAAAATCATGATCATCTGCGCGGCGGTGCTGCTGGCGGCCGACCAGTCGTCCGTAACCGGGGCGCGCCTGCCCGACTGGGTGGTGATCGCCATCGTGGGCAAGGACCTGTGGGTGATCGTGGGCTTCGTGGTGGTGTTCCTGATTATCGGGCGGGTGCACGTCGAGCCGACCATCACCGGCAAACTCACCACGGCCGCACAACTGCTCATGGTATGCTGTATACTGATCAATCCGGAACTGGACCAGGCGGGCCTGAAGCTGGGCCTGCCGGCGGGCCTCCCATTGGGCTTCTGGGCGACGCGCGTGCTCTGGTGGCTGGTGACGATGATGTGCGTGCTGGCGGCCCTGCACTACACCTACGCCGGCATCGGCGTGGTGGCGGAGAACGAGAAAAAGCAGGGACTTTCAACGCAGAGTACGCAGAGAAACGCAGAGGAAAAGGAAGAAGAAACAGACAGTTAAGAAGCGGTAGAGAGAAATCATTCCATATTGAACTTTTAGCTTAGAAAAGTAAGGGTAAAGAATGCACTTTGATCTCTTGCTCTTTGCGTTTACTGGACTCCTTCCTCTGCGTTTCTCTGCGTCCTCTGCGTTGAAATCTGTTTTTGGAGTCTGACTTGCCGTTTGCGAAGATTGATGAAATTCTGGAAGACATCCGCGCCGGCCGGCTGGTAGTGCTGTTCGATGACGAGAACCGCGAGAACGAGGGCGACCTGGTATGTGCGGCCGAGAAGGTCACCCCCGAGCTGATCAATTTCATGGCCCGGTTCGGGCGGGGGCTGATCTGCCTGCCCATGACCACCGACAAGGCCGACACCCTGGGCCTGCACCCCCAGACCACCGAGAACACCGCCCCCTACTCCACCGCCTTCACCATCACCATCGACGCCGCCGAGGGCATCGCCACCGGCATCTCCGCCGCCGACCGGGCCCGCACCATCCTGCAGGCCTGCCGCGACGAGGCCAAGCCGACCGATTTCGTCCGCCCCGGGCACATGATGCCGCTGCGCGCCCGCCCGGGCGGGGTGCTGGTGCGGGCCGGGCAGACCGAGGGCGCCGTCGACCTGGCGCGCCTGGCGGGCCTGAGGCCCATGGGCGTAATCTGCGAGATCATGAACGACGACGGCACCATGGCCCGCCTAAGCGACCTGGAGAAGTTCTGCGCCCGCCACCGGCTCAAGATGTGCACCGTGGCCGACCTGATCAAGTACCGCCTGCGCCGGGACAAGCTCATCCGCCGGGCCATCGAGATCGACCTGCCCACCGAGGCCGGGCTGTTCCACCTGATCGCCTATGAATCGCAGGTTGACGCCGATCCGCACGTGGCGTTGTGCATGGGCCCCATCGGCCAGTTGGACGAGCAGGGCCAACCCGTGCCCTTCGACAAGCCCGCCCTGGTGCGCGTGCACAGCGAATGCCTCACCGGCGACATCTTCCACTCCCGCCGCTGCGACTGCGGCGACCAGCTCCACGCCGCCCTGGCGGCCATCGCCAAGGAAGGGGCGGGCGTGCTGCTGTACATCCGCCAGGAGGGGCGCGGCATCGGCTTAATTAATAAACTGCGGGCCTACAAGCTCCAGATCGAGCAGGGAATGGACACGGTCGAGGCCAACCTCCACCTGGGCTTCGAGCCCGACAAGCGAGACTACGGCATCGGCAACCAGATCCTGCGCGACCTGGGCCTGTCCCAACTGCGGATCATGACCAATAACCCCCGTAAGATCTACGGCCTGGACGGCTTCGGCCTGACCATCGTCCAGCGCGTGCCGCTGGAAATCCCCCCCGTGCCCGAAGACCTCGGCTACCTGCAGGCCAAGAAGGACAAGATGGGGCACATACTGGACCTGTAGGAATTTTCGATTTTCGATTTACGATTTTCGATTTGCAGAGCCAAAGGCAGCCGTGACGATCTTTCCATTCATGGTTTACACTCCCTGAATCGGAATCCGGGAGAATCCTGCCCGTCGCCTCCGGCTCCTTAAATCGAAAATCGCAAATCGTAAATCGTAAATCCTAGGCGACTCCGTCGCCGCCGGCCTTGCTGCCGTCGGGGCGGTGCTTCCAGCGCCGGTGGACCCAGAGGTACTGCTCGGGCGCCCGCTCGACGATCTTCTCCAGCTCGTGCATGTATTCCTGCGTGATCCAGACCACCGGGTCGGGTTTGTCGGCCCACTCGCGGGGGTAGATGATCCGTTGCAGGACGATCTCGAACTCGAACTTGTCTGACAACCTCTGGCCGCATCCCACCATGATCGGGGAGCCGGTCCGCACGGCCATCACCGCCGTGGACTTGTTGGTGCTGGCCGGCCGGCCGAAAAAATCCACGAACACGCCGCGCTGCCCGGCGTCCTGGTCGCCGATGATGCCCAAAAGGCCGTGCCCGTCCAGCACCTCGGCCATGTCGCCCGAGGCCCCCCGCTTGTACAGGATGCTCTGCCCGGCGCGCTCGCGCACGCCCATGACGAATTCGTTGATGTGCGGGTTGTCCAGCGGCCTGGCCACCGCCACCAGCGGAAAGCCGATGGTGGCCAGGGTGTAGCCGGCGATCTCCCAACTGCCGAAATGCCCGGTCCAGAGGATGGCACCGGTCTCCTGGCGGATGAGCAGGCGCAGGGCTCCTTCCATCCCCGGGGCAAAGCGCACGTGCCGCCGCCAGCTCAGGGGCGTCACCAGCCGGGGCGTCAGCAGCATCTCCAGCCCCAGGTAGACCATGTGCGACATGCTCTTGCGGGCCACGCGCCGCACCCGCCCCTCCGGCCAGTGCGGGAACGACAGGCGGATGTGGCCCTCCGCGATCCGCCGGTGCCGCCGGTCCACCCGCCAGAGCGTCTCGCCCATCCACCGGGCGAAGCGGTAGGCCTTCTGGGGCGGGAACATGTGTACCCACATGGCGAAATACCGCAGGCCCAGGTAGACCAGGTAGTCAGTCACTTTGTTGCGGGGACGAGCCATTGTTAGTCGGTGAATCGGTTAATCGGTCAATCGGTAAATATGGTATTCCTGTGAATCAGCATGACACTTATCGACTAAGAGGAAAAATCCTCCTGCCGATCAACCGATTAACCGATCAACCGATTAACTGGCTGTATCTTTACGCCTTGGGCCACATGTCGGCCAGCAGGCGGCGGGCCTCGGCCACGGCCGCTTCCAACGGCACCAGGGCGGGCTTCTCGTCGGTGCGGCGCTTGAGTTCGACCTTGCCTTCCTTCAGGCCGCGCTCGCCCACGGTGATCCGCAGGGGGAAGCCGATCAGGTCGGCATCCTTGAACTTCACGCCCGGGCGCTCGTCGCGGTCGTCCAGCAGCACGTCCACGCCGGCGGCGGCCAGTTCGTCGTGCAGCCGAACGGCCGTGTCCATCACCGCCCCGCTGCCCACGTTGATCGGCACCACCAGAATTTCAAACGGCGCGATGGAGGGCGGCAGGATGCAGCCGTTGGCGTCGTGGCCCGACTCGATGGCCATAGCCAGGATGCGATTGACGCCGATGCCGTAGCAGCCCATGATGCACGGCCGGCTCTGGCCCTTCTCGTCCAGGAACGTGGCGCCGAGCTGCTGGCTGTACTTGGTTCCCAGCTTGAAGACGTGCCCGATCTCCACGCCGTGGGAGAAGACCAGCTTCTTGCCGCCCCAGGTGTCGCCCGGGACGGCGTTGCGGATGTCGGCCACCGTCACGTTGGGCCCTGCCAGCGGGAAATCCCGCCCGGGCACAACATTGAGCATGTGGTAATCGGTCTTGTTGGCGCCGCTGATGCCCGCGGGCATGGCCGCCACCGAGTGGTCGATGACCAGCTTTTGCACCTTCTCGGCCAGGCCCTGCGGCCCGGCAAAGCCCACCGCCGCTCCGGTCAACCGCGTAATAACCTCCGGGCTGGCTAGGGCGAGCTCTGCCCCGCCGGCGGCGCGAGAGAGCTTGGCCGGGTTGACCTCGTGGTCGCCGCGCACCAGGGCCAGCACCGTCTGGCCGTCGGCGGCGTACACCAGCGTCTTTATCATCTCGGCCGGCTTGGTCTTGAGGAAGCTACAGACGGCCTCAATGGTGCCGACGTTGGGGGTGTGAACTTCCTTCATCGGGCCGATGCCGCCCACGCCATCGAGCTCCAGGCGGGCGGGCGGGTCCACCTCGGCCTTATCCAGGTTGGCGGCGTAGCTGCCGTCATCGCTCATGACCAGGGTGTCGCCCACCTCGCAGGGCGCCATGAATTCCTCGGTGTCGGTGCCGCCCATGCCGCCCGAATCGGCCTGCACCACCACGTACTTCAGCCCGCAGCGGGCGAAGATGCGGCAGTAGGCTTGGTACATCTTGCGGTAGGATTCGTCCAGGCCCTCGGCTGTCGCGTCGAAGCTGTAGGCGTCCTTCATCAGGAACTCGCGGCTGCGGATGACGCCATACTGCGGCCGGTATTCGTCGCGGAACTTGTAGTTGATCTGGTAGAGGTTGATCGGCAACTGCTTGTAACTGCTGACGTGGTGGGCGACCAGGTCGGTGATTACCTCCTCAGCTGTTGGAGCCAGCACGTTTTCACGCCCGTGGCGATCCTTGAAATGGCAGAGGATCTCGCGGAAGACCACGTCGCGCCCGGTGGCGCTCCACAGCTCCATCGGCTGGAGGATGGGCAGGGCGACTTCCTGGGCCCCGGCGGCGTCCATCTCCTGGCGGATGATGGCGATGATCTTCAGCAGGCTGCGCCAGCCCAAAGGCAGGTAGGTGTAGGTGCCGCTGGCGAGCTTGCGGATCAGCCCAGCGCGGATCATCAGTTGGTGGGAGGCGATCTCGGCCTCGGCCGGCACTTCCTTGACCGTCGGAATCAGCAGCTTTGAATACCTCATGTCTCTTTCAGCACCTTTCTTAGTCTCATCGTTACGTCGCCAGGAAGGTTAGAGGTTAGAGGTGAGAGGTTGGAGTGGCAAGCCCCTTCCCCAGCATTTCTCGAATTGGGCCCGTGGCCTCGTTTCCTCAGGACCAAGACGGTAAACCCCCTGGCACCCCTGGCGTCACACGCCTGAATACCCCCTGCGATGGCGATGTCGAACAGATTGTGGCAGGCAAGGGTGTGTAAAGACGGGCCATTCTATTTAACCTTCACTCTTGCAATGTCTTATGTCATTGGCGGCCGGAAAATTGCGGAAAAGCATGGAAAGCCTGGTGCTGATTAAATGACCGCTGTTGATCGTCTTTGATCTTCTTGTGCGGCTTCTGAGGGTGATTCATCCATCGCCAGGCATGCCTGGGCGGGCTGCTGCGGGGCAGTTGGGTACGGGCCCAACGAGCCGGCGGTAGCCAGGCGCAGCAACTGGCTGGCGGCCCGGCGGGCGGTCTCGCCCTTGTCGTGAGAACTGTACAGCAGTTCCCCCAGCACCTTCATGGCCCGGGCGGTCTGGCGGCAGGCCTCCACCCGGCCGATCAGGCCGACCAGTTGCTCTTGATTTGCCAGCATGTTTCGCACCGAGCGGCTGGCGAGCATCTGGGCCAGGCGGTAGGGCTTGACTTTGAGCCTGCGGCGGATGACATGGGCGGGATAACCCGTTTCCAGCAGTTCCATCAGGTCGGCGATCTTGGCCATTGATAGTTCCCCTTAACTATGTTATATTCACACATAACCACTTCGCCGCAGAAAGTCAAGAGGAATCTTTCCTGGCCGTAGGATTTTTTCGCGGGAGGAAAGAAGGTTAGAGATTCAAGCAGCAGCGTCAGATTGATCGCCCGAAGGCAACCCAGGAGCCTTGCCGGATTGCGCGTGCGGCCCAGCAACCGCACGCCCTACCCGCTGACCGGCGGTTCCGGGATGAATTATCGCCCTTATTCAGACGGACAGGCAACGGAAATCGTCTCGGACATGCTTCCCCTAAACGACAGGGGAAGCATGGCACCCGGCCGCTATCGGTGGTAAATTGTCCCCATGAACAAGACACGCCGCTACTGCAACCAGCTTATGGCCGGCGAGACCATCGACCAGGTGTTCCTGGTCCGGGCCAAGGACCTGCGCACCGCCGCCAACGGGCAGATGTACATCACCTGCGCCCTGTGCGACCGCACCGGCAGCATCCAGTCCCGGCTGTGGCAGGCCTCGGAGGGCATTTTCAACTCGCTGCCGGCCGACGGCTTCGTCCACGTCCGCGGGCGAACCGAAAGCTACAAGGGAAACCTGCAACTGATCATCGAGGCCCTCCGCCCGGTCAAGGCCTCCGCCGTGGAGGTGGAGGACTTCCTGGCCAAGACGCAGTTCGACGTGGAGAAGATGTGGCCGGAACTGCTGGAAATCCTGGGCACGATTCAGGACCCCTGGATCAAGCGGCTGGTGGCGGCGTTCACCGACGATCCGGCCATTGCCGAGAGCTTCAAGCGCGCCCCGGCCGCCCTGCAGCTTCACCACCCCTTTATCGGCGGGCTGCTGGAGCACACGCTGAGCCTGGCCCGAGCCTGCCTGGCCGTCCTGCCGCTGTACCCGCAGGTCAACCGCGACCTGGTGCTGGCGGGCGCGCTGCTGCACGACATCGGCAAGATCGAGGAGCTGTCGGCCGACACCGCCATCAACTACACCGACCGCGGTCAATTGATCGGGCACATCACGCTGGGGGCGGTGTGGACCGCCCAGAGAGCAGCCCAGGTGGCCCAGCAGGCCGGGGAGCCTTTCCCCGCCCGCACGCTGGACCTGCTCCAGCACATAATCCTCTCGCACCACGGGGAGTACGAATACGGTTCGCCGCGCCTGCCGGCCATTCCCGAGGCCTTCCTGCTGCACTACCTGGACAACCTGGACGCCAAGCTGTACATGAGCCTGCACGCCATCGCCAGCGACCCCGACGCCACCGCCGATTTCACCCAGTACCACCGCCAGCTCGAGACCCGCATCTACAAGCGGAGCGGGCAACTGTGAGCACGCCCGGCGCCCAGCGGTTCTCAGGCCTGGCCGGGCCGTATGACCGTTACCGGCCGGTTCCGCCGGTGGTCAGCAGGACGGTCTGAATCTCGAACGGCCGCAGGCGCAGTCGCACCTTGCCGCGGGCAACCTTCGGCGTGTCGCCACAGGCCTCTACCGTCTGGTATTGACGGGCTGGGGGAAGCGTTTGTCCAGGAAGCGGCCGTTCTCCAGCAGGAGCTTGCCGTCGGCGTAGAGTTTGCCGCGCGTGCGCAGGTCGCACACCATGTCCCAGTGCAGGCCGCTCTCGTTGGCGCTGCCGGTCTCGGGATAGCCCGCCCCCAGCGCCACGTGCACCGTGCCGCCGATCTTCTCGTCGAAGAGCGTGTTCTTGGTGTAGCGGGTGATGTTGTAGTTTACGCCCAGGGCCAGTTCGCCCAGGTAGCTGCTGCCTTTGTCCATGGCGATCATGGCCTCCAGGAAGTCCTGGCCCTTGTCCGCCCGGGCGGCGGCCACCTTGCCGTTCTTGAACTCCAGGGACACCCCGTCCACCTCGTGCCCGGCGTGAACGGCTGGGAATGAGAAGCGGATGTGACCGTTCACCTCGCGCTGGACCGGGCCGGTGAAGACCTCCCCGTCGGGAAAGTTTTCGTGGCCGTCGCAGTTGATCCATTTCCGGCCGGCCACGCCCAGAACCAGGTCGGTGTCTTCGGCGACGATGCGGATCTGCCTGGCCTTGTTCAGGGCCGCCTGCAGGGCCTTCTGGGAGAGGGATATCTTCTTCCAGGCGGCGACGGGGTCGGCGTCGTCCAGGTGCCCGGCGGAGAATACGAACTGCTCGTATTCGGCCAGGGACATTTCGGCGTCCTGGGCGTTGGCCTGCGTGGGCCAGAGCGTGCCCACCCAGCGCAGCTCGCCCTTGGATGCCCGCTGGAGGAAGCGCTTGCGGACGGCCTTGCCGGCGGCGGCGGCCAGGGCCATTTTTTTCGGGTCGGCGTTGGTCAGGCTCTTGGTGTTGACGTCGCCCCAGATGCCCAGCGAGGCGTCGATTCTCTCCACCCGGAACTTGGCGAAGGGCGAGGCGTAGCCAAGCTGCCGGCGGCTGGCGTGGCGGTAGAAGATCTCGCCCAGGCCGTCGATGGCGGCGTTGACCTCGATGTTCGCCCCGGCCAGCAGTGCCGCACGGTAGCACTCGCGCATGAGCGGCGCCGCCACGTAATGGCCGTTAATCACCAGCTTGTCGCCCTTGCGGATGCGCAGGGAGTAATTGATCAGCAGGTCGGCCAACTTTACCACGCGGGGATCGGTCATGTTTTTTTCCTTTCGCCCAAAGGCATCTTCAACACCTAACAGCCTACGCAGAGGCGCAGAGAGCGCAGAGACAAACGCAGAGAAGAATGGTATTGTTAAAGCAAAAGAGAAGAAAGATGAAATCGTTGATTTCGAATTAGCCGAAGAGCCCAAGGATACGGGAACGCAAGACAATAACTTCTCTCTGCGTTTCTCTGCGTCCTCTGCGCCTCTGCGTAAGAGGGGCATCGGAGAACCCGCGAAAGGAAAACGATGTTCAAGACCGAAAACTTGCTCGTCGCGGCCGTTCGCAAGACGGTCAACCAGGTAACCATCACAGATATTCACACGCACCTGTTCCCGCCCTCGCACGGATCGCTGCTGTTTTGGGGGCCCGACGACCTGCTGACCTA
>PMYM01000083.1:9216-30229 GCA_003171235.1 Phycisphaerales bacterium
TGGGAGTACGTATTCCTCAAGCACGCTCCGCTGTCGGAGGCGGCGCGGGGCGTGCTGACGGTGCTGGACAAGCTGGGCCTCTCGACGGCGCGGCGCGACCTGCGGCCTATCCGGCGGTGGTTCGCCCGCCAGAACGTGAACAAGTACATGGAGAAGGTTTTCGAGTTGGCCGGCGTGGATTACGCCGTCATGACCAACGACCCCTTGGTGGCTGAAGAGGCCGCCTGCCTGGCCCGCCCCCTGCCCGTGCCCTCCTGTCTCAAGCCCGCACTGCGGGCGGATGGCCTGCTGGGCGACTGGCCCGGCGCCGTCGCGGCCATGAACCGCGCCGGTTACCAGGTCAGGCCCGAGGCCGACAAGGTCAGCCTGGGCGAGGTCCGGCGGTTTCTTTTGGACTGGTGCGAAAAGCTCCAGCCGCTGTACCTGGCGGCCTCGTTGCCGCCGGAGTTCGCCTACCCCGACGACTCGCTGGCCGGGCGGCTGATGGAGCAGGCCATCCTGCCCGCCGCCCGCGAGAGCGGCCTGCCCCTGGCCATGATGATCGGCGTCCGCCGCCGGGTGAACCCGCCGATGGGCTGGGCGGGCGACGCCATGGGCCTGGCCGACCTCTCCAGCGTCATGCGGCTCTGCCAGGCCAACCCCAAGCAGAAGTTCCTGCTGACGGTGCTGGCCCGGGCCAACCAGCAGGAATTGGCCGTGCTGGCCCGCAAGTTCAACAACCTGCACATCTTCGGCTGCTGGTGGTTCTGCAACATCCCCAGCGTCATCGCCGAGATCACNNCTCGACCAGCTCATCTACAAGTGGGCCCACTCGCGCGAGGTGATCGGAGGGGTGCTGGCGGACAAGTACGCCGCGATCTTCCGCGCCGGCTGGCGCCCGACGGCCGCGGAACTGCAGCGCGACGTGCGCGCCCTCTTGGGCGGGAGCTTTGAGGAGTTTTTGCGGCGGTAGGTTTTCTGTGTTCCAAGACTATACGCAGAGACGCAAAGAACGCAGAGAAAACGCGGCGGGCTGCTTTATAATAAGACTCGTCTGTTCCTTTGCGCCTTGAGTGGAAGTCACAGAATCTGGGTTTGGGATGTCCAAAGAAACAATTGAAGGGGACGGAGAATGACGGCCTCTCCAACAGAAAGCGGACCAGGTGAGCCTCCCTCTGAACCGGCAAAGGGCAAGACCGGGAGAAGACAGCTTTTCTCTTTTGTGCTGCTGGTTGCCGTTGTCAGCGCTGTTTTGTTTAGTGTGCTGTCTGTGTGGCCTTTATTCAGCCGCACCCATGGCACAATGTCCCCCCAAACCCTGTGCCTAGCCAACTGCAACGCCATAGGCAAAACCATGGTCCTGTACGCCAACGACAACAATGACCAACCGCCCCCGAACCTGAAGGCCCTGATAACGACCCATTTCATCAACGACCACACCCTTCAATGCCCTTCGACCCAAACCCACAGGGAAAGCGACTACTTCTACTTCCCCCCTGGCCCAAAGGACGACCCGAAGGCACTTGTTCTTTGCGACTACAAGACAAACCACGGCGGCGAGGGCAGGGCTGTGCTTGTTGCCGGTTTCGCCGTGAGATGGATGAAAGAATCGGACTTCCAGGCCGAGTTGAGTAAGCCTTACAACAGCAAGTTCGCCCAGGCCCTACGCGAAGCCGAAGGGCCATAGGCACGTAGGGCACGCGGGTTCTGACCCGGCCAAGCCGGGGCTCACTTCCGCGTGCGGGAAAGGTTACACATTCATTCCGCACGCCGAACCGTTCGCTTCGCTCACGAACCGGCGTGCCCTACTGGCCGCAACGCCGCCTTCGCCAAAGCCTTGCGCGAAGCGGAAGGCCCGTAAGGGACAAAGGGAGAAATGATGACCAGCATGCCGCCGCCTGGCCACTCCGTTCCGCCTCCTCCGCCGCCCCCGCCGCCAACTGGAATGAATCCTCCCAAACGCCCTGGAAAGGGCCTGGCCATCGCCGCCCTGGTCTTGGGTATTACTAGCTTCATCCCCTACGTGGGCATTGTTGGGGCTGGCCTGGCCATCATTTTTGGCATCATCTCAGTTCGTAGACAAGTCGCAAGGATATTGGCAATAGCTGGCATCACATGCGGCGCAATGGGATTACTCTTTGGAGCGGTAAGAATAGTAGACGTTCTACTCCCTAATCCAGCACACACTCGCGAACTCAACAAACGAGCGCTCTGTGCAGAAAATTTCATTACCCTGGAAAAGGGCCTTTTCCTTTACGCAAGAGATAATGGTGACCGGATGCCGCCAACCTTGCAAGCAACGGTTCAATACTTGACTAAGGCCGGTCTTGCGGGTGATTCGGCGCTGCAATGCCCCGCCGCCCGAACCCACAGTGACTCCGATTACTTCTATTTTCCCCCGGACCCGAAGGACGAGCCGAAGGCGACCATCCTTATTTGTGATTACAAGAATAACCACGAGGACACGGGTAGGAATGTTCTGTTTGCTGACTACCACATGGGATGGGTTTACGAAACGGCATTCCAGACTGAGTTAAAGAACCCCTGCAACGCCACCTTCGCTAAGACCCTGCGCGAGGCGGAAGGGCCGTAGTCACGTAGGGCACGCGGGTTCTGACCCGGCAAAGCCGGGGCAGGTTCCGCGTGCGGGAAGGAAATGTATCCATTCCGCACGCCGAACCGTTCGCTCCGCTCACGAACCGGCGTGCCCTACCTGACTTCCATGTGTCACCCATGTCCCCGGTACAAACTGTTACCTATGTCCTCGGTATAAAGTGTTACCCATGTTCCCGGTTGCACAATGGCGTGTTGGCCTTGACCTTGGCCAGCCAGGCGTCAGGAGATGCCATTCTCACCTCTAACCTCTCACCTTTGGAAGTGGCGAAAAAGTCATTGGCTAATCACGCGTTCCGTTTTAGACTGCACCGCCTATGAGCAGTGACAAACCCCTCGTCATCGTGACCGAGCCGATGGACCCGCCCAGCATGGCCTACCTGCGCGAGCATGCCCGCCTGCTGGAGATCGACGCCAAGGATCTGAGCGGGCACATCGCCCAGGCCGACGGCCTGGTGGTGCGGACCTACACCCAGGTCCGCCCGCCCCTCTTGGATGCGGCCGGGCGGCTCAAGGTGGTTGGCCGGGCGGGCGTGGCCCTGGAGAACATCGACGTGCCGGCCTGCCGCGCCCGCGGCATCCAGGTGGTCCACACCCCGGCGGCCAACACCCTGGCCGTGGTGGACTACACCCTGCGGATGATCATAGAGCTCAACCGCCGCTTCTGGCCCATGAGCGGCTACTTGCCCAAGGACGAGTTCCACAAGGTCCGCCAGAACATGTACGGGCGGTTCATGAGCGGCCTGACGCTGGGCATCGTCGGCCTGGGGCGCATCGGCTCGCGCGTGGGCCGGGCGGCCGCCGGACTGGGCATGAAGGTGCTGGGCAACGACATCCAGGACATCCAGCTCGACTACCCCATCCAGTGGGTGGACAAGCCCACCCTGTACGCCCAGAGCGACATAGTCACCATCCACGTGCCCGAAACCGACCTGACGCGGGGCATGATCAACCGCTTGGCCCTGGCCCAGTTCAAGCCCGGCGGGCAGTTCATCAACGCCGCCCGCGGCGGCTGCGTGGTGACGGCCGACCTGGCCGAGGCCCTGCGCAGCGGGCGGCTTTCCGGGGCCGTCATCGACTGCCACAACCCCGAACCGCCCCCGCCGGACTACCCGCTGTTTGGCCTGGAGAACGTCATCCTCACCCCCCACATGGCCGCCCGCGTGCCGGCCGCCATGGCCGCCATGTGTGAAGTGGTTTATGACGTGATTGCCGTGCTGGAAGGCCGGCAACCCCGTTACCCCGCCCAGGAAGGAGCCTTTTAGATTGGGAGTTTTGGATAGCTTCGCCGCAGAGACGAAGAGAGGATTGAAAAGACTGGGATTTCCTGATTTCTCTCTGTGTTCTTCTCTGCGCCCGGGCGCCTCTGCGGCAAATTCCTCTGAGATGTAAGTGCCGCTAAAGCAAGAAGAATTGAATTGACCCGGCTTTGGGCGGTTCTATAATCGTTGCGGATTACAGGCCGCAAAGCCGGCTGGACTGCTCGGCCAAGGCCGGTGTGGGCCGTTTTCCGGCCTCCGGTGACGGACGCACCGAGGCGAAATCTGTCTGGAAAACATAGGCGAGTTTTCTTGTTGCTGGGAGACGTTATGCGAAAGCCAATTTGCGCGGCGGTTCTGGCGGTCCTGGTGGTCAACCTTTTCGGCGCCGTCGCCTTTGCCGACCCTGCCGAGGAGGTCAAGGCGGTCGTGGAGAAGATGTTCGCCGCCGCCAAGGCCGACCAGCAAGATGAGTTTCTTAAAGGTTTTGTCGACCAGGATGCCGCCCGCTTCAAGACGCTTCTTCAGGCCGGCGCCAAGGCAGCCGCCAAGGCCAAGACGCTCAAGGACCTGGTCAGTTCCAAGATCGGCGATACCGCTGCCGGCGCCAGTTCGTCGGGCGGCATGAGCCTGGCCGATCTGGCCAACGAAGACACTGCCAACTTCAAATATGAAGTCAAGGGCAACGAAGTCGTCGTCACCAACGGCGCGGCCCCGCCCCAGGACAAGACCATACTCTTCAAGCAACAGGGGGCAAACTGGAAAGGCTCCCTGCCTGCCAAGGATCGCAAGATGTTCGACGCCATGTTGCCTGTCCTGGGCGCCATGGACAAGGCCATGGACAGTCTCATCGGCGGCATCAACAGCGGCGCCATCACCAAGGACAACTACAGCGACAAGAGCCAGCAGATCATGGCCCCGATCATGACGCAGATGATGGCAGCCATGACCGGCGCCGCCGCTGAGGCGCCGGCAAGCCCCGCGCCGGCGCCTGCCCCCGCCCCCGCTACAGGCGAAGCGGCTGCACCGGCCGCGACGACCGCCACCGCTCCGGCCGCTGAACCCGTTGTCATACCCGTCGATGCCAAGCTGGTGGACCTGTGGGGCAATTTACTGCATTTCATCCGCCTGGCCAGCGCCGACCACGCCATCGCCTACGGCAACGCCATTATCGGCATCAAGCCCGACCCCAAAGAACTGTACCTGCTGGCCGGCCAGACCGATCCCGAAGGCGCCACCCTCTCCCGCGGGCACAGGATCGCGGGCCTGGGGCCGGTCATCGACCAGGTCAACGGCCTCATAGACGAGGGCGCCCGCCAGTTGCGCCAGGACCCGCAGGAGGTCGCCCGCCAGATCCAGGCCCTGGGCGGCGGCTCGCGGCAGTTCCTGCTGGCCCAGGAGCGGCTGATCGCCAGCGGCGAATACGCCGTGCCCCAGTTGATCAAGGCCCTGGGCGACGAGAAGACCCCCCAGGCCATCCGCGACCGCATCATCGCCCTGCTGCCCAAGCTGGGTTCATCCGACCGGGCAACCGTCCGCCCGCTGTCCGAAGGGCTCTACAGCGACAGTCCGCTGGTCAAGCAGGCCGTCGCCCAGGCCCTGGGCAAGATCGGCTACGCCCATGCCGTTCCCTACCTCAAGGAAATGACGCTGCAGCAGAGCCTGCCCGAGCCGGCCCGCGCCGCCGCCGCCGCCGCCCTGGCGGAGATCGCCGGCAAGGCCGCCCCGGCCAAGCCGGTGGCCGAACTGTATTACGAACTGGCCCGCAAGTACTACTACAAGGCCGAGTCCCTCATGCCCGACGCCCGCTACCCCGTGGCCAACGTCTGGCGCTGGCAGGAGGGATTGGGCGTGACGGCCAAGGCCGTGCCCGCCCCCATCTTCAATTACATCTATGCCATGCGCTTCGCCAAGCGGGCGCTGGAGCATGACCCCTCGTTCGCCCCGGCGGTGCCGCTGTGGCTGGCCGCCGACATCCATCGCCAGGCCGACCTGCCCGCCGACGCCAAGGACACCACCCAGCCGGGCGAGGCCCTCGACGCCCAGAGCATGGCCATGGCCAGCGGGGCCGGCAACCTGCAGGCCATGCTGGCCCAGGCGATCAAGGACAAGGACGTGACCGTGGCCCTGGCCGCCATCGGGGCCCTCAGCCGGACCGCCCGCACGGGCAACCTGGTCGCCCCCGTGGGCACCGGGGCCAATCCCCTGGCCGAGGCCCTGGGCTACCCGGTGCGGCAGGTGCGCTTCCTGGCCGCCCTGACCCTGGCCAACGCCCAGCCCGGCGCCAAGTTCAACGGTTCCAACATGGTGATGCCGGTGCTGGTGGAGGCCCTGCGGCAGAGCGGCAAGCACGCGGCCGCCCTGGTCAATCCCAATGCCCAGCAGCGAAACAAGGTCAAGGACGCCCTGCGGACCGACGGCCTGGAAGTTTTTGACGCCGATACGGCCAGCAAGGCCTTCCTCGACGCCCGCGCCGCCGGCGGGGCCGACCTGCTGGTGCTTTCAGCTTCGCTGACTAACCCCGACGCCGCCGGCATCGTCGCCACCGTTCGGGCAGACCCCACTCAGACCGCTCTGCCGGTGATCGTGGTGGCCGGGCCGGCCGAACTGGCCTCGGCCCGCGCCCTGGCCAAGGCCGACCCGCTGGTAACGGTGCTGGAAGAGGAAAAGGCCGACGCCGCCGGCGTCCAGGCGGCCCTGGAAACCGCCTTCGCCAAGGCCAGCGGCCCCGGCGCCACCAGCATGCCGGCCGAGGCATCGGCCGATTGGGCGGTCAAGTCCGCCCAGGCCATTCGCGGCCTGGCCCAGACCAACAACACCACCTTCGACCTGAGCGACGCCCTGCTATCCCTGGTGGCCGCCACCAAGGACAGCCGCGAACCGGTGCGCATCGCCGCCGCCGGCGCCCTGGCCTTCCTCAAGTCGGCCGACGCCCAGAACGCCCTCTTTGCCCTGGCCAATGACGCCCAGGCCAGCGAAGAGACTCGCCTGGCCGCCTTCGCCGCCCTGTGCGAAAACATCCAGCGCTTCGACAGCGACCTGGGCGAATCGCAGATCCAGGCCTCGGTCAGCCTGGTGGCCGACAGCCAGACGCCGCCCAAGATCCGGACGGCCGCCGCCCGCCTGCTGGGCCTGGTCGCCCCCCCCAGCAAGCAGATCACCAAGCTGATCGTGGGCCAGTAAGACCGGATGTTGCGACAACCTGATCATTCCAGCGCGGCGGGCCTCAATGCCCGCCGCGTTTGTTTGCGGGGCCAGCCTATCGAATTCGGCCAGGCGGGCTGGCATAATGCCGGGCATGCGTAAAGCCGCCCTGCTTGCCGTCATCGCTTTATACCTGGCCGCCGGGGGTTTTCTGATCGTCCTGGCCCGCGACCAGATCAATCCCGACGGCATCGCCTACATCCAGAACGCGCGGCATTACCTGGCCGGGCGGTACGACCTGGCGGTCAACAGTTATTGGGGGCCGCTATTGTCGTGGCTGCTGGCGCCAGCGCTCTGGGCGGGCGTGGAGGGCCCTCTGGCCGCCCGGCTGATGAACCTGGCCTGGGGGCTGGGCTTTGCCGCCGCTGCTGCCAGTCTGACGGCCAGCCTGGCCGGCCGGCGTCGCCGAGTGATGGGCTTTGCCGCCGCCGCCATACTGGCGCTGCAACTGGTGGCCATGCCCCTCACGCCCGACCTGATGCTGGCTTGCATTATCGGCTGGTATGCGGTGCTGTCGCTGCGTCTGCTGAGCGGTCAGGCCCGCCCTGGCGGGGCCTTGCTGTGCGGCCTGCTGGGCGGGGTTGCATACCTGGCCAAGAATTACGCCCTGCCCTTCGTGCTGGCCCACCTGGCTCTGACGCTGGCGGCGGGATTGATCCTGCGCCGCAAGCACCCGGCCCTGCCCTTCCGCCCCACCCGCTTTGCCTGGGCGGCGGCCGGCCTGGCCCTGGTCGCCCTGCCCTGGGCGGCGGTCATCTCCGTTCACGATGGGGAATTGACGATCGGCTCATCCGGACGCCTGACCCGCGCGGCCTATGCCCCCGGCACCGGAGTGGGCGAGACGCCGATCCACTCGCTCCAGCAACTTCGCCCCGGCCGGCTGACAAGCTGGGAGAACCCGCTGGAGATTCGCTACGACTGGCAGCACTGGTCGCCGTTTTCACCGGCGGGTATGGCCAGGCAGATACGGGTGCTGGGGCGGAATTTCTTCCAGGCCGGCAGCGACCTGGCCTGGACGGCGCCGCTGGGTCTGCTGTGGATTGGCCTGGTGGGATGGCTGGCGCTGCTGCGGCGCCGGCCGGGAGGGATGGATGCGCGCGGCGCGGTGCTGATCTGGGCGGGCGCGTCGGGCCTGATGTTCGTTTTGGGCTATTGCCTGATCCACGTCGAGCCCCGGCTGCTGTTTCCGGCGACGGTGCTGCTTGTGCCGGCGACCATCGGCCTGCTGGATCGCCTGGTCGAGGGCGTGCCCTGGGCGGCATGGCGGCGCAAGGCCGCGATCCTGGCGGTGCTGGCGGTGCTGGGCATGCCGCTGTGCGGAGCGGTGCTGGGCGAGCGAGAGATCGCAAAAGCCGCCGACAATGCCGCCTGGACCCACCAAGCCGCCGCCCGGTTGCATCTCTCCGGGCCGGTGGTAGCCAACTCCTGGCATGATGGCCTGGACTTGTGCTTCTGGAGCGATGCTCCCTTCCGCGGCATGTTGAGCGAGCAGGATATCCCCGCCGCCCTGGCCGGCCAGGGGCGCTGCCAAGTGCTGATCTTCTATTCCCGGCCCCTGGCGCAAGAGCTGATGCGGGATGGTCGCTTCAGGCTGATTGGAGAGGTGACCGACCAGTCCGGCTGGAACCACCTGTGGGCGTTCGATTTCCGGGACTGAAAGATTCAACGCAGAGGAGCGCAGAGGAAAACAAAAGAAAGAAATCGACACAGCGACACTGAGACACAGAGAACCTACAAAACATGTTTTTCCTCTCTGTGCCTCAGTGTCTCTGTGTCGTTTCTTCGGTTCTTCTTTATCCTCCCCCTCTGCGTTTCTCTGCGTCCTCTGCGTTGAAAAGTCTTTCCTAGATCTTGTCTTCCATCAGTTCGTGCAGTTTGGTCAGGGCCCCTTTTTCGAGTTGGCGGACGCGTTCGCGCGTCAGGCCGATCATCACCCCCACCTGCTTGAGCGTGCGGGGCGGACCCTGGTAGCCGTCCAGGCCGAAACGGTAGGTCAGTATCTTCCGCTCGCGCTGGGGCAGTTGCGAGACGACCTCTCGCACCAGGGCGGCATTGCCCTGGTCCTCGAAGAATTCCCCGCCCGGCTGGGAATCGAGCATTTCGCCCAGGGCCTGCGACTCCTCGCTGGCCATTTGCGTGGGCGAGTTGACGGCCTTGATGCCCTGGGCAATCATGGCCGCCTTCTTGGGCGAGATGCGCAGCTTCTGGGCCACTTCCTCCAGCGTGGGTTGGCGGCTAAGGGTCTCTTCCAGTTGCCGCACCGCCCGCCGCCACTTGGTGACCTGCTGGGCCATGTAGGCCGGGATGCACACCGGCTGGCCGCCGTTAATCATCAGACGCTTGACGCTCTGCTTGATCCACCAGGCGGCGTAGGTGCTGAAGCGCACGCCGGCGTCGGGCTTGAACTCCTCTACCGCCCGCAGCAGCCCCAGGTTGCCCTCGGCCACCAGGTCGGCCAGGGAAACGCCGCCCTTGGCGTAGCGCTTGGCGATGTTAACCACCAGGCGCAGGTTGGCCTGGATCATCTGCTCCCGGGCCACCGGGTCGTTGTGTTCGCGGACGCGCCGGGCCAACTGCTGCTCCTGCTGCACCGACAGCAGCGGGGTCTGGGTGATCTGCTCCAGATACCAGCCCAGGCCGCCGCGGGACAGATCGGTCTTGCTCGACATGCCGCCTCCTGTGGTTCCTTCGGCGCCGATCAGCAGGGCGCCACAGAAGGTTTTTCGGCTCGAGTTGGGGGCCACTTCAGTAAGGAAGGTCTTGACGGGGCGGGCCTCCCCCGATGAAAATGCCGCATACCGAATCGGGTGAAAGGAATGGGGATGGGACCTTATGAATCGCTGCATCGTCGCCCGCGTGGCGGGTCCGCCACCTTGGCAATCCTGGTCGCAGTGGCCCTTGGTCTTGGCCTGGCCGGCGAGTTGGCCGCCCAGATAATAGTCAATGGGAGGGTCGCTGCCGGCCCCGGCCCTGCCAATCCGCCAGAGCCAAAAGATGACCAGCAGGTGCTTAGCGGCGCGGGCATCAATGCCGACGCCGAAAGCATCGCCGCCTACCTGCGGAAACTCAAGCCCTCGCAAGCAACGGCGGAGGAAATCCAGAAGCTCGTCGCCCAGCTTGGCAGCGAAGTCTGGAAGGAGCGGGAAGAGGCTTCAGCCCGGCTGACCGCGCTTGGCTCGATCGCCGCCGAGGCCCTGGCCGCCGCAGCCAAATCCACCGACGCCGAGGTCCGCATCCGTGCGGAAAAGATCCTCAAGGAACTTTCTCAGAGCAACGTGCTGGAGAGCGCCTTGGCCGTGGCGGCGCAGAAGAAAATGGCCCTGCCCGCCGGCGACCTGCTGGGGGTGGAGGGCCTTTGCCAGGAAAGCCGCCCCCGCCGCCTGCTGGAGCGGCTGCTGGAGACATCCGCCACGCCCAAGGACCTGCCGGGCATTCGAGCCGCCCTCAAGAGTTCCTCGGAAGCCTTCAGGCCCTGCCTGCTGGGTGCGCTGGCCAAGGCCGCCGGCGACCAGGCCGGCCAGGAGCTTCTGGCCGCCGGAGGGGAGCAGGAGAAGATCCTCGCCCTGCCCGCCGCCCACGCCCTGATCGACCGCTCCGACCCCCGGTGCCTGACCCTGCTGACCCAACTCCTGAAGGGCCAGGACAACACGCTCCGCCGCCAGGCCGCTGTCCTGCTGCAGGACCTGGCCGACAAGGACTTCGGCTTGCTGAAGGATTCACCCCCCGACGAGCAGAAGAAGTCCCAGGCTGATGCCATCGCCTGGACTGAAGGCGCAGGCAAGACCGCCAAGTTGCTTTTCGAGCAGGCCCATCCCAAGCAGTGGGGACGCATACTCGTCTGCCTGGCGGAGGCAAACGAACTGGCGGAATTCGACGATCAGGGCAAGAAAACCTGGTCGGTGAAGATGGACGATCCCTGGGCCTGCCAGGGGCTGCCCAACGGGCACCGCCTGGCCGGCTCGGTCAAGGGCAGAAAGGCGATCGAGTTCGACGAGGACGGCAAGGAAGTCTGGAAGGTGGAGGATTTGCCCGGCGCCTGCAACTGCCTTCTTCGCCTGCGCAACGGCAATACCCTGGTCGGCTGCCGCGAGGCCAAGAAGTTCATCGAGTTTGATCCCCAGGGCAAGATTGCCAAGGAAATCCCGCTGCCCGGCGAGCCCTTTCTCATCCAGCGGCTGGACAACGGCCTGCTGTTGGTGCTGCTGAAGGACACGGAAACGATTGTCGAGATGGACCAGACGGGCAAGATCGGCTGGAAACTAGGCCCGCTCGATGACGTCATGAGTCTGCAGCGGCTGCCCAACGGCAACACGCTGGTGGCCTTGAGTGAGACGGCCAAGATAATCGAATATGACCGCTCCGGCAAATCGGTCTGGGAGTACATGGACCTGAGCCCGGACATGAGCGTCCGCGGCCCCAAGGGCACTCAACGCCTTGAGGACGGCACGACGCTGATCGGCGACATGTTCTCGCTCAACCGCGTGGACAAGGACGGCAAGATGCTCCGGCGCATCAACTGCGGTTATGTCACGGCCGTTCACAGCTATTGACCCGGGGGCGGAGTCAAGACCGCTCCGCCAGGCGGGCTCTCAGGGTGCGATCGGCATAACGGTGACGGTCAGGGTGTCGTGGGCGGTCAGGCCGCCGCTGTCGCGGACGGTGACCTGGAAGACCAGCTCGGCCTGTCCGGCCACGCTGGGGGCGACGAAGCTGGGGGCGGCGGTGTCGGAACCGGCCAGGACGACGCTGAGGCCCGAAAGCTGCGTCCACTGGTAAGTCAGCGGGTTGTTCTCGGGATCCGTGCCGCTGGCCGAGAGATTAACCTGCTGGCCGCAGAAGACCGTCTGGTCGTCGCCGGCCTGGGCCGTCGGGGCCGAGTTGTCCACCAGCGAGATCGTCAGGTCGGGCCGCTGGGCGAAGGTCACATCCTTGCGCGGCGGCCAGGTGAAGTTGAGATTCCTGTCCAGCGAATCGGCGCAGCGGACGGACTTGATTTCCTTGCCGCTGCCGGTCAGGCGGGCGTACAGGCCAAACAGCGTGCTGCCATTGTTGAAGTCCACGTTGAGCAGGCTGACGGCCCCAAGCTGGGCGGCCGACACGTTGCTGTCCACGAAGAACCGCGGGGGCGTCTGGCCCCTGGGCACCTTCAGGCCCTTGACCTTGAAAGAGCCGATGGCGGCGGCAGGGTTCTCGAAGAAGACCAACTGGTCGGCCTTGCGGGCGGCCAGCTCGGAGATGCCGGCCATGAAGTCGGAGTGATGGGCGCCCCCGACGCTGATGCCGGCAATCGAGCCGGTGGCGCGCAGGCAGGAGTCGTTCACCCACCCGGCCAACTTCACCTTGCCGACGTTGCCGGCAACGTCCCAATAGGCGTTGGCCAGGTCGCCCGAGACCACGACCGACCCCAGGGCGCTCTTGGCGGACGCCAGGCCGCTCAATTCCAGGCCGGCTTCAAAGGCCCCGGAGCTCTTGAGGCTGCCGATGGCCGGGGCGGCAATCACGTCGGCTGCGCTACCGGGTGTGTCCAGCCACTGTCCGACCTTCAGCGAGCGGATGGGAATGTCGCCGGCCTGGATGGACAGGTCCTGCACACTCAGCAGGGTGATGTCGGCCTGGACCTTGGGATCGGGCACGATCGTCGGGTCGGCGTGCAGCCGGAGGGTGTGCTCGCCGCCGGCGCCGCCCAGCACCAGCTTGCCTAGCGAACCGGCCACGCTGAGCTCGCCGGTCAACGTCACCGACTTGGCGACGATGCCGCCCAGCGAACTGTCGGTGGTGATGGCGCCCACGGTGGTGGCGCCTTTGCCTTCCACTGTGATTGTCACGACAGACTCGGTGGTGGTGCCGTGCAGCTCGATCATCGCCGCGTCGTAGTGGCCGTAATAGTTGGGCATATGCACTATGCCGGTGCCCGGGCCACGTAGACTGACGGTCACCAGGTCGCCCAAGCCGGTTGGGCCGCCGCTGCCATCAATGAATTGGGTCTTGAATCCCCCGCCGAAATACGGAAGCACGGCGTCCAAGAGCGTTCTGGATTCCAGACTCTCCATTACCGGGTGAAAAGCGAATTTCGACCCCATGTTAAACCCCTTATTCAGATACGCCAGAAAACCCTTGGGCGCCCAGCAGCCGCCCGTTCAGACAAAGAACATCATACGCCCACCGCGCATTTCGTCAAGAAATCTTTTCTGAATCTGATTTCGGTAGAGTGCATGCCAGTATTCTGCCGCGCACCCACGCCTCCCCGCTCAGAAAACCATGCTTTCACCGCCGGCCTGATGGCTGCTATCATGGAGGTCTTATGGAATCGCCGTTTTTACAGCATCGCTACCTGATAAGTTTCGACACGCGGCGGATCGGGCACATCTTCACTGACGTGCTGGTGATCGGGGCCGGAGCGGCCGGGCTGCGCGCCGCCCTGGAGGCGGCCAAGTCGGCCGACGTGCTGGTGCTGACCAAGGGGGCCCTGGAGGATTCCAACACTCACCAGGCCCAGGGCGGCATCGCCGCCGTGATGGACTCTGCCGACACCCTGGAGGCCCACATACAGGACACGCTTTCCTGCGCCGCCGGGCTGGGGGACGAGGCGGTGACGCGCAAGGTGATATCGGCCGGTCCGGCGGCCATCGCCCAGATGATCTCCTGGGGCCTGCCGGCCGATCGCGAGAACGGGCAGGTGGCCCTGGGGCGCGAGGGCGGGCACTCCGCCAACCGCATCGTCCACGCCCACGGCGACGCCACCGGGTTCCACCTGGCCGCCACCCTCATCGCCCGGGCCAAGGCCGAGCCCAATATCAAGATCTTCGACCACTGCTTCGTGGTGGACCTGCTGACCGACCCCCAGCAGAACAACGCCGTGCTGGGGGCGGTGACTTTCCACGCCCGCTACGGGCTGCAGATGATCTGGGCCCGCCAGACCATCCTGGCCGGCGGCGGGTGCGGGGCGCTGTGGCGCGAGACGTCCAACCCGTCCTCGGCCACAGCCGACGGCGTGGCCCTGGCCTTCCGCGCCGGGGCAGAAATCGCCGACATGGAGATGATGCAGTTCCACCCCACCACGCTGTACGTGGCCGGGGCCACGCGCGCCCTCATCAGCGAGGCCGTGCGCGGCGAGGGGGGCATGCTGGTGGACCGCAACGGCTACCGCTTCATGGGCGACTACAGCCCCTCGGGCGAACTGGCCCCGCGCGACCTGGTTAGCCGGGCCATCATCGAGCAGATGGTCAAGACCAATTCCACCCATGTTTTTCTGGACGTGCGGCACATCGGCGTCGAGCGGTTCCAGAAGCGCTTCCCCCAGATTTACCGGCTTTGCCGCGAGTTCGACATTGACGTGGGCAGCGACCGCATCCCGGTGCATCCAGCCGCCCACTACATGGTCGGGGGCGTGAAGGTGGACATCGACGGCCGCTCCAGCCTGCCGGGCCTGTGGGTCTGCGGCGAGACCAGTTGCACCGGCCTGCACGGGGCCAATCGCCTGGCCAGCAATTCCCTGCTGGAGGCGCTGGTGCTGGGCGAGGCTGCCGGGGCGGGGGCCGCCGCCGAGGCCGCCCGCGTCAACGGCCGGCTGACCGCCCGCCAGATTACCGTCGCCAACCCCCCCAGCCAGCGCACCATGCTGGACTTGACCGACATCCGCAACTCACTCCGCTCGGTGCTGTGGCGCAACGCCGGCATCGTCCGCACCGCCGCCCGGCTGGACGAAACCCAGGAAATAATCGCCTTCTGGGGCCGCTACGTCATGGACAAGGAGTTCTTCGACCCGGCCGGGTGGGAGGTGCAGAACATGCTCACCGCCGCCATCCTGGTGGTGCAGTCGGCCTTCCGCCGCACCGAGACCCGCGGGGTGCACTACCGCGAGGACTTCCCCCAGGCCGACCCCGCCTGGCAGCGCCACCAGGTCATCCGCCGCTCCAATGAGCAAATGATCGTCATCTGAAAGTGCGAAGTGCGAAGTGCGAAGTGCGAAGTGGCACGCAGTTCCCGGTGAATCAGGCGATTCCCAGAGCGGAGCCGGCGCAGGCACCGGCATACACCCCAACCACCTCGTCCATGCAGCTTGCCAGTGCGGCGTGGCAATCGGGGTCGAAGTGGCTGCCGTTCTCCTTTTTGAGGATTTCCCGCACGGTGTCCAGGCCGTAGGCGGGTTTGTAGCAGCGCTGGGTGGCCAGGGCGTCCAGCACGTCAGCCAGGCAGACGATGCGGGCGGGCAGCGGGATGCGGTCGCCCCGCAGGCACTGGGGATAGCCGCCCCCGTCCCATCGCTCGTGGTGGCTCAGGGCGATCTCCCTGGCGGTGGCCGCCAGCGGGTCGCTCCAATTGGCCAGCAGTTCGGCCCCCACCAGGGTGTGGGTCTCGACGATCTTGCGTTCCTGGGGTGTCAGGGCGGCGGGCTTGAGCAGGATGGAGCAGGGAACGGCCACCTTGCCCAGGTCGTGCATGGGGCTGGCCAGGCGGATGCGCTCCACCTGGTCGGTCGGCAGCCCCAGCCCCGCGGCGATCAGCGCCGATATCCGGCTGATGCGCCGCAGGTGGGCTGCCACTCCGGTGTCGCGGAATTCCGCCACGGCCGCCAGGCAAATGATCCCCTCCAGGGATTCGCCGGCGGCCTGGAAACACCGGGCCGAAGATTCTTCCGCCACGGCCACTGCGCCCTCTGCCATACAGTCCTCGCTGATGGGGTTTCCCATCTGATGGCAATCTACAATTCGTTTTGGGCGGGGCAGGCCCGGGTGGTTAAAAAATGGCCATCCTGGCGGGGTGCTCATTTTGCCTGGCGGAGGGCGGCGGAAACGTCGGCGGCCAATTGGTATAGCTTGGCCGAGCGCTCCTGCCAGCGCAGCGGGTCGATTATGCCCTCTTCCCAGAATTCCGAGATGTAGCGCAGGGCCTGGGTGCGCTCCAGGCAGATTTGCTGGGCCCGGGATTGCAGTTCGGCCGGCATGCTGGTCCGCCGGGCCACACCCTCCTGTAGCGCGTCCTGGACGAAAATGCGTGCCTGGGCCTCCTGCAGGGCCTCGCGCATGACCTCCAGGCGAACGGTGGAGCCGGGGGCGTCTTTTTCCGCCGACAACAGCGACTGCACCACCTGGCTGAGGCTGACCGTCCCCCACCCGCCGGCGGCATAGCCTTCGCCGTACCGGCCGATGATGGTCTTGTCGCTGGAACCCTTGAGCACGGGCCAGAAGTCGGCCCCGAAAGGCCCTATGCCGCGCAGCCCCAGGAAACTTTCGCCCATCTCGGCGGCGAAGTCGCCGCGCAGGCTGTTGCCCGAGAGGGCGCGGTGGCGGCCCGAGAGCAGCACCGCCTCGGCGAACAGCCGGTGCTGGGGCAGGTCCGACTCCTGGGCCAGGCGCGTGCCGCCGTGATCCCGGTTGGTCTGGGGGTTGGCCGTCCGCGGGTACACCAGCACGATCTGCGGGTTCCGCCAGCCGTAGAAGGGCTTCTCCACCGCCGGATCCCAAAAAACGGCCATGACCCCGCCCACCAGCGAAAGGCTGCCGTACTTGGGCTGGCCCTGGCGGACCTCGGCCTGGCCGAACCAGTAATGCGACACGCGAACCCANNGGCGTTCATGCCCAGCATCATGGAACTTTCCATGCCGCGCTTGGCCATGACGCCCCTGAGGCCGTCGAGCAGTTGCTTAAGCATCGCCTGCGACTGCGGGCTCCCCCAGGCCGGGCCGACGGCTTCCGTAAGCTGGCCGGTCTTGGCGTCGGCCTGGGTGTACAGCATGCCCTGCTTGTGCTCGGCCGTGGTGTCGGCGATGTTGAAACACACCACCGGCACCTTGCCCAGGTGCTTGACGGCCAGGTCCAGGTACTTCTCCACGATGGAGAAATCGGGCCTGAGCGAGCCGTCGGGCTGGCCCACCCAGTGGACCATGGCGTGCTCGTTGCCAAAGTGCGTCCGCCGCACGAGCGGAATGTAGATCTGCTTGTCGCCGATTCTGCCCAGCAGGCTGAAGGTCTCATCCAGCAGCTTCCAGTGGGCCTCCGACCACATCGGCACGCCGTACTGGAGGGCCAGGCTGTCGGGGGACTCGACGATGTTCATGAAGGTGGTGAAGTCGCGCGAATCCGGCAGGTCCCAGTCGGCCACCTGCACCTGGAGCGGGGCCTCGACGTCCTTCTGCCCCGCGGCCGAGACCGTCACCTTGCCGCGATACAGGCCGGCGGCGACGCCCTTGGGCACGTTCACGCTGATCCACACCGGCTGCATGACCGGCGCGGGCAGCACCCGGCACTTGAGGACATTTAGGCTGGCCGGGGCCTCGTTGGCCAGGTCGTCAAAGATGATCGACGGGCCGGTGGGAACCCAGTGGTCCGCCCCGGGCTGGGGGTAGGTCACCTGGACCCCTCCGGCGGCGATGGCGGCGCCGCCCGGGGATTTCAGTTCCGTCACGGAGACCTTCAGGTTGCGCACCGGCTCGGTGGAACTGACCACCAACTCGCCGGCAAAGACGCCGTTGCGGGCCCCCGCCAACTGGATCGGCGCGACGCCTTCGTTGGGATCGCCGAAGGTCCGGTAATCCAAGCCTTCAAAAGGAACATGATTCCAAACCTGATAACCTTTGGGCCGGTCATTGTTGGGCAGAATGCCCTTGCCGGCCGGCGCGGTCAGCGTCAACTCGTCCAGCGAGCAGCGGTTGGACCAGCCCGCGCGGGCTTCGTACCCCGCCCCGCCGCTGCGCCCGGTGGCGAACATGGCCGCGGGGGCGGCGCTGCGGTGGATCTCGACCGCCAGCACATTGGCGCCCTTGCGCAAGGCCGAGGCGGGAATGCTTAGCGAGAGGGTGCGCCGGTCTCCGGAAGCGGCGGGCTTGCCGGAGGCGACACGCCCACCAGGGGCTACAGGCTTTTCCGGCGGCGCGTCCTTGGTGGAATAGTCATCCGCCAGCGTGTCGGGGGCGATCTTGCCCTTGGGCATGTTCCCCCGGCCGATCTCCTGACCGTTGACATAAACGACCACCCCGCCCTGATAGCCCAACGAAAGACTCAGTTGGGGCGCCGTCGCCGGGGAGGCGTTCTCGAACTTGCCCCTGACGCACAACAGGGCCAGGCTGCGATACAGGTACTTGGCCGGCCCCTGCTGGCGCTGCCAGGCGCTGTCGTCGAAATCGACCTGGCACCACTGGGGCGGCGGGAAATCCGTGCCGGTTACCGCCTTGACCGGCCCAAGGGCGGAGTTGCTGCCCGCCTGCCGGGGGTTGTATGGGTCGAGGCGAATGACTTGGCCGTCGTCGGTGCGGGCGGCTTCGCTCTGCCAGGTTTGGAAAACGTGCCAGATGGTCTTTTGTGTGTCGAGGATGGTCGTGGATGGCCCGGCGTTCTCGCCTCCGGCCTGGGCCAGCAGCATTCCCGGGGCAAGTGCAATGAACGACGCGACCACAATCCATGGGGCAAGACGACGACTCTTCACGCCTTCGCTCTCCTGGTGTCCAAAAACGCAAACTGTGGCGCGGGCGTCTCGCCCGCGACACGCATAATCGCCTTCCTTACTAACACTCCGGAGAGCCTGTGGACGTGGCGAAAATCGGATTTCGGGCCTGGGAAGATGCTGCCTCCCTGTCTGTTCCCGCACGCGGAACCGTTCGCTTCGCTCACGAACCGCGTGCCCTACGTGACTATGCCTTGCCGACCTTGTCGCACAGGAACCAGGGGTTCTTGCGGGATTCCTCCTCGCCCACGCGCACGACGTCCATGATCTTCATCAGGTGGCACTGGGCGTTGCCGATGCGGACGGTCCTGATGGCGCCGATGCGCCGTAGCGGCTGGTCGATGGCGTTGAGGTGCACGGCCGGGCGGTAGGGCAGATTGTGGGCCAGGTGGCGGTCAATCGCCTCCTGCCGCTTTTCACGTGGCAAAGCCCGGAATTCCTCGATGGTGGTGTTCCACCATTGCAGATCCTGGACCTTGTACTCCACCCGCGAGAACTCCTCGACCAGGTGCACGGCCGAGTTGTTGTCGTGAGTGACGCCCAGCAGCAGCACCTTGCCGCCAAGTTCGCCCATGCGATAGATGAACTTGTCCTTGGCCGAGGGGAAAATGCGGCGGTCGTTGAACTGGCAAATCTCCTGGGCCAGCGGGCCATGACCGCAGCAGGCGTAGAATGGATGGGTGCTATTGACGAATCCCGGCCGCCGGCTGGCAGTCACGGGCACGATGCCGGTGTAGGCCGGATTCTGCTGCGGGGTCAATTCCAGGTGATCCAGCTTCACGCCGGCAAAGGTCGGGAAGATAACGGTGCCCGCCGGGGCAAGCACGTCCAGGATGGCATCGATCAGCGTGTCGGGGCCGCCCTGGACCTTGCCAAAGGCCGACAGCGAAGTGTGAACGATAACAAGATCACCCGCAGCCAAGCCCGCACTTTTCAGTCCGGCAACCATGTCTTCACGTTTAACGACGGGTGCGTCGGGGCGTACTGGCATGTCACTACCTCAAGGTTGAATGCGGCCCAGGCCGCCCTCTTCGGGCGAAGCATTGGGGCCTGCAAAAGCAGGGATTCTAACTCCCCCCAGCGGCTGCACAAGCGCCGGCCAACCGATTAACCGATAAACCGATTCACCTTTCCCACGGTCATTCACAGTCGAACAACTCATTGCTCTGCGGGCCGAACCAGCCGACCTGGTAGTCCTGGCAGTGGCCCGCGTAGGGCAGGCCGGCGGGGCCGTCGCCGGAAAAGCTCATGGCCTCGCCCGAGACGTGGGCGTCCAGCCAGGCCACGTTGGCGGCGCCCAGGTGGCGGAAGTGAACGGATGGCCGGGGGGGCGTGCCCCACAGGCAGTAGCGCGGGGGTTCGACGAAACTGTATTCCATCAACCCGCCGGCCACGAAGGCGGCGTCGGCGAAGGCCACGGTTTGGCTGGGGGAGTGGAAGGCGTCGGCCCGGTTGCCCGACTGGTCGAACTTGCCCGGGCCGGGCCTGTACAGCGGATCGTCGGGGACGACGTACTGGCCGACGGTGTCGGCGTTGTAGCCGTAGCCGCCGCAGCCGGCCTCGAAACCAGCCACGTCCGCCCTGAAGCTGGGGCAGTTGCGAACCTCCTTGCCGGGCAGGTAATCGACCAGCGGCCCCTTGGCCAGGTTGAAGGGCTGGTCGGGCGAAGCCCGCGAACCAAACCAGCGATGCAGGTTGCCCTGGGATAGGTCGGCCCAGTCGCTGCTGTACATGTAGGCGACCATGAAGGGCGCGGCCGGGGCGTAGAACCCGCCGAAATCCTGCTGGTAAAGCTCGTTGCCAAGCTGCAGGCAGCGGAGGTTGGTGCGGCAGTAAGCCTGCTTGGCCAGTTCCTTGGCCTGCACCAGGCTGGGCAGCAGCATCGCCGCCAGCAGGGCAATGATGGCCACCACCACCAGCAGCTCCACCAGCGTGAAGCCGCTAGGCCTTCGGGCGGCGGGGCCGTGGCACCGGCGCGACTCGAAATGTGGCAAGGTTTCAGCCATTATTGTCTCGCGGGCGTCTGGCCCGCGGGTCGCCAGAAGCGCGGGCAAGATGCCCGCGACACATGAAGGCCGCGCCCGCCAGCAGCATCGCCAGCGTGCCCGGTTCGGGAACGCTGTTGCCGAAGTTGGCCTCCATCACCTGGTAATCGGCGAAGTTGACCAGGCCGTCGCCGTTGCAGTCGCCCTGCTCCCAGCCGCCGCTGCCGCCGAAGTGGCTCTCCAGCACCTGGTAATCGGCGAAGCTGACCATTCCATCGCGGTTGCAGTCGCCCGCCAACGGCGCTTTGCCGTTGATGACGGAAACGGCGTCCACGTCGGCGCTGGTTGGGTAGCCGCCGTACTCCTGTGGCATGTTGCCGGTGGGGTCGTAGACGGCGTGGGCGGGGCTGCGGCTGTCGCGCTCGCTACCGTCGCCCAGCACGTCCACCAGGCGGACAAAGCGTATGGAATTCAGATTCACCAGGCCCGCCTGCACCAGCGGCTCGCCGGCCAGCGCCGACAGGTCGAAGGCGT
>PMYM01000016.1 GCA_003171235.1 Phycisphaerales bacterium
TGGCCGAGGGCATCGAGCAGGCCGAGGGCATCCGCGTGGAACTGGACTGGCCAAACGACGTGGTGCTGGAGGGGCGGAAACTGGCCGGCGTGCTGGTGGAGACCCGCGCCGTTGGGCGCCTGCGGCGGGTGGTGGTGGGTTTCGGCGTCAACGTGGCCGTCGCCCCGGCGGACCTGCCTGGCCGCCCGGCGGCGTGCCTGGCCGACCTGTTGGGCAGGCCCACCGAGCGGGTGGAACTGCTCCGCTCGATTCTGGTGGCGATGGATTACTGGCTGTGGGAATTACGCCAGGGGAGGGCCCCGGAGTTGCAGGCGCTGCGTAAAGAGTGGCTTTCCCGCTGCGGCATGCACAATCGCCGCATACGGGCCCAATGCCCTTCGCCCGGAAAAACCAAGACAACCCAGCAGCTCACCGGGCGGGTGGTGGACGTCGATCCGCTGGTGGGACTGACCCTGGAACTCGACACCGGCCAGCGAGTCACCCTCTCCGCCGCTACGTCGTCCATTGTTCACTAGCGCGCTACCTGCGTGGGGCCACCAGGCCGTCCATGCGAATCACTTCCAGGTCGCTGCCGTGAATCTGTCGGAGGTGGTGGAGGTCCTCGTCGTTCCAGCGCGGGTCGAAGGCCCCGCTGATGTACCAGTCGCTGCCGTTGTCGGCNNAGGATCATGCCGTACTTCTTCAGGCCCGCCAGCACGATCTGCGTCTGCGGCGGGAACCTGCTGATGTCCACGGAGGCCTTCAGCCGCACGCGCATGCCCATGGGCGGCAACAACGGATCGTTGCTGTCGCTGGCGTAGTGGGTGGCGGGCGGGAGGTACGCCCGGCGGGACTTCTGCACGGTGAAGCGTACAGCGTGGCGGATTTCGCGCTGCTCGATCACCTCGTCGGCCCGCACCAGGCCGGGGAATATGGGCAGCCCGGCGGCGTCGGCCGAGGTCCAGCCCGCCGGCCGGAGCTTGTTGGACTTCAGGTCGAAAACGGCGGACGAATCGCACTTCCAGCCCTGGCCCCTGCCCAGCGGAAACGAACTGAATAGCTCGTACAGCACGAAGTTGTCCCGGTCGATCACCAGCACGTGGCGGTCGCCCTTGGAGTCCTTGCCGCCCTCGATGGGGGCTTCGTCGGGAATGGGGTAGGGCCCCGGGTCGCTCTCGCTTGCGTACTGGATCTGCAACTTGACCCGCGGCTGGTTGCCCGGCACCACCGCGTAGCCGAAGGTGCCGTGCGTGCCGAAGTCCGGATGCAGCGGCTGGTCCTTGCCGATGCGGGCGATGAGCTTGTCGGAGTTGGGATCGAGGGGGGCCTTGGAGATGTCCTGGTTCCAGGGGTTGTCGTCGGGGAAGCACCGCCGCCCGCCCAGCGAGGCGTTGATGCCCAGCTTCACGTCGTACTTGGGGCCGGGCTTGCTGGCGAGGGGACGGCTGGCCGGCGGCCTGGGGACGGGCCTGGACAAGGGCCCGGAGGCGGGAGAGCTGGAGCTTGCCCGATTGCCGGCCAATTCCTGCGCGCCGACCCAGGCCAGCGCCGCCGCCAGGACCGCCGTCACAACCAAGAATGTTCTTGCCGGCATCTCGCACCTCGAAACAAACCACGCAGAACGGGACGCATGCCGTAAGTTTAGAGTTTAGCGCTTAGGTTTGCCAGCAGGGGTTTGAGCTCGTCCTCGATCTCGGCGATGGTGATGTCGTACAGCTCCCTGCCCCGGCCGGCGGAGGCCTGCCGCCGTGGGTCGCACCGCTCGGGCACGAGGTGGTCGGGGCTCTTGCCGTCGAAGCCGCCGCCGTCGACGACGGCGTGGTTGGCGTAGGCCAGCGGCTCGGGCAGGGCCGGCAGGCGCTTCAGGTCCACCGCCTCGCCCAGGTGCATCATGAGCGAGGTCTCGTCGGAATCGGCGTGCCCGCCCGAACCGGCCTGAATGGCCGCCAGGGGCCCGGCGATGCGGAAACACACCTTCAGGTCGGTGGTGTTGCTGATCTCGATGGCCAGGCGCTTGAGGGTGGCGATCTGGTTTGTGGCCCCGTGCCCGTTGATGATGACGGCCAGGCGGGCGCCGAGCTGGCGGGCCTCGCGCAGCACCTCCCGCATCAGCACGGCCAGCACCTCCTCGGGGCAATAGCAGCTCTTGATGGAATTGGCGGGGAAGTCCATGCCCACGACGTACTGGTCGGCCGGAAAGCCCAGGCTGCGCAACTGGTCGGGCCGGCGTTCGCGCTCGGCGCCCCAGAAGAGGGTCGGCCAGAGCAGCCCGCCGGTGCGGCGGCAGAGCTCGTCGGCCAGGTGGGCGGCGTTGAGGGCGTCGGTGCCGTAGGGCATGTGCGGCCCGTGCCACTCCAGCGGCCCGACAGGGATGAAAACGACGGGTTTCCGGCGCAGGCGCTGCACGATCTGGTCGGGGCGAAGGTGGGCAAGTTCGTAATCGCTCATGGTTTTCTCCCGTAGCACGAGCGTCTCGCTCGTGCCCAGATTCTGCATTCAGGTTGTTCTTCCGTCGCGGAGGAGACGCACAAGTTATTCTACTTGGTTGGTCGCCGGCCACGGGCGAGACGCCCGTGCCACGAAGAAAAAAGAACGCCGCCCGAAGGCGGCGTCGTGGTTTTGGGTCTATGTGGAGTTAGACCTTGTGGACGTTGACCGCCTTGGGGCCCTTGGGCCCGGTGGCCAACTCGAACTCCACCTGTTCACCTTCGGCGAGGGTCTTAAAGCCATCCCCGAGGATGTCGCTGTGATGCACGAACGCATCGGTCCCGTCGTCGGCAGTCACAAAACCAAAACCCTTGGCATCGTTGAACCACTTCACCTTGCCGGTAGCCATGCTGCGGCTCCTTCTTCTCAACTTTCGGCAGTACGTCGGATCTGCGCCCCGGGAAGACAGCTTCGGGTTAGTGCCCTTGCTTGCCCCCGTGACTACAAAGGAAGATGGCCACGCCTATGGTCCTTCTCCCCGGCGGTGGAGACACGCTTCTCCATCCTCCCGCCGTCCAGGAACACCAGGAATATCCGGGCCGCGCAATAAAATGTCAATTCAATTCCGGATTTATCGAAAGGCCCTCCGGAAGCCATAAATTCCCGGTTATCGGGATATTGGCCTTGGGCCGATCCGTCTGGCCCCGGGGGCTCCCGCGACTGATGCCCGCCGGGCACATCCGCTATAATCCCCGCCGATGGAAATGCGTTACGTGTATTTTGCCGCCCTGATCGTCGGGGCGACCTTGGCCGGCTACGTCGCCCGCCGCCGCGGGCTGAGCGAACGCCTGGCCGAACTGTTGATGACCCTCGTGGCCGTCTGCGGCTACTCCACCGTGGGGCTATTATCGGTCTGGGTGACCCCGCTGCAGGGCAGCGACGTCTGGCTGCCGGTGCTGGGGGCGCTGCACGTGGCGATCATGACCGGCCTGGCCCTGGCCGCCAGCCGCTATGCCAGCCACGACCCCCAACTGCGGGGCGTAATGGCGGTCGCCGGCGGCATCGGCAACACCGGCTTCACCATGGGCGGGTTTGTCTGCTGGATACTCTTTGGCGACCAGGGGCTGGGCAAGACCGGCATCTACGGCATCATGTGGGCGTTCATGATCGTGGGGGTGACCTACCCGCTGGCCCGGCGTTTCAGCCGGACGGGCGGCCCGGCCAAGCCCTTTGTCCGCCTGCTGATCGAGAGCCTGCTGGACTATCGCTCCATCGGCCTGCCCATGATCGTGCTGGGCATGCTGCTGTCGGCCTGGCAGGTGCCGCGCCCGTTGTGGGTGGATGAATACCGCGTGGTGGACATCCTGACTTACGGCACGACGGCCCTGGCATATTTCGCCATCGGCCTGCGGCTGCACTTCACCTCGCTCTGGCCGCTGCGCAGGCTGATAGCCGTTCTGGCGGGCGTGCGTTTCGTCCTGGCCTTGGGCGTGGCGGTGGTGCTGGTCTACCTGGCGGGCCTGAGCCCCTGGCCGCTGGCGCCGGTCAGCTTGTGGGTCTTCCTGATCTGCTCCTTCTGTCCCACCGCCGTGACGGGCGTGGCCGTCTGCAACATGTTCAATCTCCGCCCGCGCGAGGCCTCGGTGCTGTTCGCCTCGAACACGGCCTTGTACGTGGCGGTGCTGCTGCCGGTGGTGGTGGCGATGGCGCGGGCCTTCGGCCCGGCCCCATAAACCAGCACGGCGGCAGCCGGTTTTACCCGACTTCCGCCGTGCCTGCCAATCCTCCCTTGGCTGTTGTCCGCTTCGCCAGGGCAATCAGATCGTTATCAGTTGCGCTCCTCGAAGAGCGTCAGGAGGGGTTGAGTCTTGCTGGCGCCGAAGTTGACGGCGGCATAGCGGGTGGTGGTCCAGGCGCCTTGCGAGGGGCTGTGCCAGGTGGTCGTCACGATAGTGCGGACGGCCAGGCCGCCGGCCTCCAGGCCCGCCCAACTGCCTACCGACTCCAGCGGGGCCAGGGCGAATGACTTGAGAGTGATTCCATCCTGCGCCTGGCGCGTGGCCTCCTGCTTGACCTGCTCGGCCAGCAGCGTGGCCGCCCGCCCGTAGGCGTCGCGGCAAGAGGCGGCGAAGCTGGCGACGGAGGCCTGGTTGGGGGCGTAGGCGGCGGCCCGCTGGCGGACCAGGCCGCAGCAGAGGGCGCTGTCGGCCGGGCGGCCGTCGAAATCGCTGACCACGCCGTTGACGACCGTGGCGCTGGCCGCGCGGCCCCAGGCGCCGATCTGCCAGGTGGCGGTGAAACGCTCGCCCGTGCCGGCGATGCTGGCGGGCCGGCCGAACAGTCCGACCAGCTCGCCATATTGCAGGCTGTCATTGGGGCCGAAGCGATAGGCGCCGGCCGAGCCGGTCGGTTGCGGAGCCTGCAGGCCGAAGAGGGCCTTGCGGCTGGCGGGTTTGCCGTCGATGCTCACCACCACGCGATCGACCAGGGCGGCCTGGTGGGCCGCACCCCAGTGCATTTCGGTGTTGTTGGCCTGGGTCATAATCGTGCTCGGCTGGCCGACGAAATAAACCAGCTCCCACTGGGTGAGGGGAGGTTCGCCCAGGCCCGCGGCGGCGGGCTTGGCGGCCGGTGAGCCGAATTCCAGGGCGGCGGCTAACTCGCGCCACTGGGTGAGTTGCTGGCCCTGGCTGCGCAGGGCCGTGCTGACGGTCTGGTTGACGTTTGCCAGGTCGCTCTGTTGCTTCTGCAGTTGGTCCAGTTGCCCACGGGCCTGCGACAGATCGCCCGACAGGCCGTCGATCCGGCTTGCGGCTTCGGTCAGCTTGGCCGTTGTCTGGTTGGCCACGGCCTGGGCCGCCGCCAACTCCTGTTTCAGTGGTTCGTCCGAGCTATCGGCCAGGGCCAGTTGCTCGTCCAGCTCGGTGACGAGTTCCTGGGCGGCCTGGAGCTTGAGCCCCTGTTCCTGGTCCTGCTGCTGGGCCTTCTTCAGCGACTCTTCCAGCCCCGCCAGGCGGTCGGCCAGGTCGCGGGCCTTCTCTTCCAGTTGCTTTCGCTGGGCCTGGAATTGCTTGGCCTGCGAGTCGTCCTGGACGGCCGCTTGGGGTTTGGACACGGCCGAGGCGGCGTACGGGTGGACGAAATAGCCGACGGCCCCGAAAGCGCCGGCCAGAATGGCAAAGCCGATTATCTTTTTCCACCGGCCGGGGGCGGCGGGCGTCTTGGCCGGAGGGGTTATCTGTACGGGGACGCTGGCGGAAGGCTCCTGAGAAAGGGCCTCGGGAGCGAGCGGGCTTTCGGGCGTTTGGGGCGTTGTGTCTTCCATGTTCCTAGCTCCACTGCATGGTGCCAGTCTCAGCCGGGGCTGCGCCCCGACCATTCGGGAGGATTATCGGCGCGCACGGCGGGCGGCTTAAGGAAGACACAGGGAAGTAAGTAGCCAGGATCCGGTAGGCAGTAGCCCGGAGCTAGTAGCCATGAAAACAACACCGCCACTACGGGTTACTGACCACTGGCTACCGGGTACAGGCTACTGCCTTTACGGCTACGGCTCGAAGTGGTAGAGGTATGGCTCGGTCACGTAGCGGTTGTTGGAGGCGTCGGTGAAGGTGTCGGTGCCCGCGCCGCCGTCGAAGACCGCCAGTTGCCGGAAGTCGGCGGTGTTGCCCGACTGGCCGGTCAGGCCGATCTTCAGCGTGTCGTCGCCGTCGCCCAGCAGGATGTTGGCGTCGCCCTTGAAGATGCTCGTCGGCCCGGCGGGGTCGCCGCCGCATTCGATCTGCACGGTGTCGTTGCCGCCGAGGGTCGCCAGGCCGAAGAAATCGCCGAAAGTGCTGTCGTCCACGTTGACGGTGTCGTTGCCCTCGCCGGTGACCAGGTAGGTGCGGTATTTCACGTCCAAGTGCTGGAGGGTGAGTATGTCCCTTCCGGCATAGGTGGTCACCCATAGCTGCTGGCCGATGGTCAGGTCCGCCAGCGTGATGGTGCTGCCGTCGTAGCCGGGGGCCAGTTGCAGAATAGCCCCCAGGGTCGTGCCGGCGACGCTGATGGTGTCGTAGCCGGAACCGGAAGTTATCTGCAGGCTCTTGCCGCCGGCCGAGGGCTTGATCATGTCCAAGGTGCAGCCGGTGACGGTGATGTTGGTGTCGCCGGCGCCGCTGGAGATGGTGGTCCTGCCGGCCACGGTAACAGTGTCCAGCGTGACGGTGTCGCTGCCCGTGCCGCCGTAAACGCCCAGGGCCTTGCCCACCTGCACCGAGGTGACGCTGGCGGTCGCCTCGCCGCCGCTGGAGCGGATCTTGAGGTTGCCGGCGACAGTGAGGTTTGAAACCTCCGCGCTGCCGGCGCCCGATCCGTTGGACAGGCTCAACTGGCTGCCGGCAAAAGTGCCCCCGCTCACCGTGATCTGGCTGCTCTGGCCGGCGCCGTTGGAGTTGGAGAGCGTGGCCTTGCCCGTGACGGTCAGGCCGGCCAGGGAGATCGAGCCGCTGCCCTTGCCGTTCTTGGCGCTGAGACTGCCGGCCACGCTCCCGCCGGTAATCATGACCTGGCTGGAGAGGCCGGTGCCGTTTGAATTGGACAGGTTGGCGCTGCCGGTCACGGCCAGGTCGGTCAGCAAAATGGTCCCTCTCCCGGTGCTATTCTTGGCGCTGAGGCTGCCGACTACGCTGCCGCCGTTAATGGTGATGGTGTTGTCGCCCCTGCCCAGGTCGATGGAGAGCTTGCCCGGCGCGGCCAGGCCGTTGACCGTCAGGCTGTCGTTGCCGTCGCTCAGCTTGATGCTGATGTTCTTGACCAGCCCGTCCAGCACCCAAACCTGGTCCAGCCCGTTGATGGTGGTGCCGTTGGCCCCGGTGACGCGAAGCTGGGCGGGGCCAAGGCCCGCCTGGTCGAGCACGATCTGGTTGTCCAGCAGGTCGCCGCGAATGGTCATGCTGCCGCGGGAGAACTTCACCGTCACGTCGCCCGAGAGCAGGGTGCGATCTTCCAGCGCTTCCAGGTTCACACCCGCCATGTTATGCTTGCCGCTCACAGCCGGAGCCTCCTTTGGCAAGGGGCTATTATCTCCCGCGGCCGCCCCGGCGGGTACAAAAAACTCACCCGCGGCGGTAGCACAGGCGTCTGGCCTGTGATAAGGTTTGGTGGCACACGGCGGCTGGCCTGTGGCAACGGCACAGCCGAGGCGGCTGTGCCACCCCACACGCCGCGCAATGAACTTCCGTGTCTTATAGAACAGCGCACTGATAATGGCAGACCCACTGGACATTCGTCAGATGCAGGGGCTCACCGAGGCCCAGGCCGCCAGGCGCCTGACCCTGGAGGGGCCCAATGAACTGCCCTCCACTCGGCGGCGCGGCTTCCTGGCCATGGCCTATGACGTGGTGCGCGAGCCGATGATCCTGCTCCTGGTTGGCTGCGGCGGGCTGTACCTCTTGATACCCGGCCCGGGACACGTGCAGGACGCCCTGCTGCTGCTGAGCTTCGTGTTTGTGGTCATGGGCATCACCCTTTACCAGAACCGCAAGACCGAGCGGGCGCTGGAGGCGCTGCGCGACCTTTCCAGCCCGCGGGCCCTGGTCATCCGTGACGGCCGACAGCGGCGCATCGCCGGGCGCGAAGTTGTGCGCGGCGACCTGCTGCTGCTGGTCGAAGGCGACCGCGTTCCGGCCGACGCCTTGGTGCTGGTGAGCATCAACCTGTCGGCGGACGAATCGCTGCTGACGGGCGAGTCGGTGCCGGTGCGGAAAATGTCGGCGGGCGACAATCGCCCCCCGGCCCGGCCGGGCGGGGATGATCTGCCCTATGTCTTTTCCGGCACGCTCATCACCCGCGGCCAGGGGGCGGCCGAGGTCCTGGCCACCGGCGCCCAGACCGAGATGGGCAAACTGGGCAAGGCCCTGCAGAGCCTGGAGCCGCAGCAGACCCAGTTGCAGAAGGAGATCGCCCGCCTGGTCCGGACAGTGGCGATCTTCGGCGCCTGCTTCTGCGCCATGGTGGTGCTGGTGTACGCCCTGTCCAGGCAGGACCAGGGCGGCAAGGCGTGGCTGGACGGCCTGCTGGCCGGGCTTACCCTGGCCATGGCCATGCTGCCGGAGGAGTTCCCGGTGGTGCTGACCATCTTCCTGGCCCTGGGGGCCTGGCGGATGAGCCAGAAGCGGGTGCTGACCCGCCAGGTGCCGGCGGTGGAGAGCCTCGGCTCGGCCACCGTGCTGTGCGTGGACAAGACCGGCACGCTGACCACCAACCAGATGATCGTGCGCCAACTCTACGCCGGCGGCCAGTCCTGCGATGTCGCCGCCCAGGGCGGCAAGGATCTGCCCGAGGCCTTCCACCCACTGGTGGAATTCGCCATCCTGGCCAGCCAGCGCGAGACCTTCGACCCCATGGACAAGGCCATCACCCGCCTGGGCCAGTACGCCCTCTCCGGCAGCGAGCACCTGCACGAGGACTTCCGCCTGGTGCGGGAGTATCCACTCTCGCAGGACCTCTTGGCCCTGTCCCACGTCTGGAGCAGCCCCGACGGCGGGCGCTACGTCATCGCCGCCAAGGGCGCCCCCGAGGCCATCGCCGACCTGTGCCATTTCTCGCCCGCCCGGACCGAAGAACTGATGCGGACCATTTCCCAGATGGCCCAGGAAGGGCTGCGGATACTGGGGGTGGCCAGGGCCAACTTCAGCCGGACCGATCTACCCGGCCGGCAGCACGATTTCCCCTTCGAGTTTCTCGGGCTGGTGGGCCTGGCCGACCCGGTGCGAACCAACGCGCCTCCGGCCATCGCCGAGTGCTACCAGGCCGGCATCCGCGTGATCATGATTACCGGGGATTATCCCGGCACGGCCCGGACGGTGGCCCGGCAGATCGGGCTGGAGAGCCCCGACCAGGTCGTCACCGGGGCCCAACTGGAGGCCATGGACGAAAACCAACTGGCCGACCGCCTGCGCCAGACAAACGTCTGCGCCCGCATGGTGCCCCAGCAGAAGCTGCGGCTGGTGCAGGCGCTGCAGGGGCGGGGCGAGGTGGTGGCCATGACCGGCGACGGGGTCAACGACGCCCCGGCCCTCAAGGCCGCCAACATCGGCATCGCCATGGGCCAGCGCGGCACCGACGTCGCCCGCGAGGCCGCCAGCCTGGTGCTGCTGGACGACGACTTCTCCTCCATCGTCGCCGCCGTCCGCCAGGGGCGGCGCATCTTCGACAACCTCAAGAAGGCCATGTCCTACATCCTGGCCATCCACGTGCCCATTGCCGGGCTGTCGCTGGTCCCGGTGCTGATGGGGAAGGCCTGGCCGCTGATACTGCTGCCGGTGCACATCGTCTTTCTGGAGCTGATCATCGACCCGGCCTGCTCGGTGGTCTTCGAGGCCGAGGGCGAAGAGCCCGACATCATGCGCCGCCGGCCGCGCAACCCCAAGGAGCCGCTGTTTGGCCGGCGGCTGCTGTGGCTGAGCCTGCTCCAGGGCCTCTCGGTGATGGCGATTACCCTGGCGATGTTCGCCTTTACCTATTTCGTCCGCCGGCACAGCGAAGATGACGCCCGGGCGCTGACCTTCACCACGCTGATCGTGGCCAACCTGGCGCTGATACTGTCCAACCGCTCATGGTCCAGGACCATATTCGGCAACCTGCGCCGGGGCAACTCGGCCCTGTGGTGGGTGGTGGGCGGGGCGATGGTCTTCCTGGCGGCGGTGCTGTACGTTCCGCCCCTGCAGCAACTGTTCCACTTCAGCATGCTGCATCCGCTGGACCTGGTGCTGTGCCTGGCCGCCGGCGCCTCGGGCGTGGTGTGGTTTGAACTGCTGAAGTTGTTCTGGAAAGGCAAACGGATCTAGTAGTCTGTAACAGGAAATTCCACGGGTGGCACAGCCTTTCTAGGCTGTGCGCGCACAGGCTGGAAAGCCTGTGCCACCAAAGAACCTACCCATCGTTTTTGCTGTGACAGACTACTAGACGGGTGAATCGGTTGATCGGCCGGGCATGGGGCATGCCCCTCCGCAAAAGACGCGTAAGGGCATGCCGCCCAACACCGTGAACCAAGAGTCCCTGACAGAATGCCGCGTGAGCCGCGTTGCGGCGGAAACCGCCCATCCGCGCCGTCAGGCCTTCTCGCCATACCACTTGGGTGCGGCTTCGTCGGCTAGCCAAAACCAACATTGGCAAGGAGGTTCTTTTCTGTTCACCCGACTCCACTCACAACCCCAATGCCTCCTCGTCAATTCACGGCGTTGGGTGGGGGCCGGGGTGTTGGCCTAGAGCGGTTCCTACAGGGCCAAAGGAGGATCTGGGCAAATGCAGAGCGACGCCGGGAGAGGCTCATCCAGGCCCTGCGGGCCTGATTGCGTCCTGCTTTGTGGNNTGCCGGTTGCACAGGCTCAAACCCGTGCCATCCTGACGTTGTCAGTACGCAATCCTGAATTGGTCTAGAAAGCCTGTGCCACCACAGAATCCACCCATCGTTCTTGCTGTTACAGACTACTAGGGAGAAGCTCGCGCACGGGCGGCGCGGGGAGGCCTGGTCGGCAGCCGGCAGGCTCGCGCACGGGCGGCGCGGCCGGCGGGCAGGAGGTTGGCTCCGGCGGGGGGGCTACAACCTGACGGTCTGTTCCTGCCTCTCCCGCTGACTGAGCGGCTGGTAGACGCCAAGCTGGGCCTGGGGCTCGGACTTGGGCCCAAGCGAGGCCGCCGGCTTGTCGGTCAGAATGACCTTGTAGAACGAGCCGTTGCCGACGACCAGCACCACCTCGGCAATCCTGTAATACTTGCGGCTCTGTTCCACTTCCACCACCGTACCCACGGGCGGGGGCAGGACATGTTCGGATTGGCCGACCTGCTCGGCCCCTACAAAGTAGAAGACCTTCATGGCAGCCTCTTTTCTTGTCACCCGGGCGGTAAGAATTGCATATAGAACGACGTGCGATAGCAAACCGCCCCTGACAACGCCATTGTACCACCCCCTAGCCAAACGCAAGAGCGCACCCGCGGTTTTTTCGTCGCCGAGCCGGCTTGCCCGCCGCCCCCGTGCCCGCGCAGCGAAGAACACCCTCTCGCGCCGGGGGCTATATAACGCCACACCAATCACCGGGCCGCGGGGCATCGCCCGCGCTGCGGCGTTTACAAGCGCGGGCGGGGGCGGGTAGAATCTGCCGGCGTGTCGCGGCCGGTGGCGTCGCGGCCTGCCAGTCAACTCAGGAGAAACCGATGAAGCGCGTGCAGATTTCACTATTGGCGGTGGCGTTTGCGATATGTGTGCTGGGCGCAGGCTGCGGAGATCAAGCGGTCCCCGGGCCAGGGCCGGTCAAGCCGGCAACCGCCGGGCCGGCACAGTGGACGGCCACCTACGCCGCCGACCTGACCGGCGGTCGCCCTATCGGCGACGACTGGTGGATGCCCTCCGGGGCGGTCAGCCTGGCCGACGGAAAGCTGGTCATCGCCGGCAACCGCCGCGGCCGGCTGGAAGGCTACATCTACGGCTATCGCTTCCCCGGCAGCGTCCGCCTGGAGATGACCGGCTCGGTCAACACCCGCAACCCCACCATCAACCTTGACCTCTGGCTCAACGCCGACGCCCCCGAGGGCACCTTCACCTTCCGCGGCTACGCCTTCCAGATCCGCTCCGGCGGCGTCACTCTCCGCCGCGACGAGAAGGCCATCGCCAGCCAGAATTTCGCCTGGGAAAAGGACAAGACCTACAGCGTCGTGGCCGAGCAGAACGAAGGGCGGGTGAGCCTGACGGTTGACGGCGTGACGCTCATCTCCGTCGCCGACAATCGCCCGCTGGAAAGCCGCAGCATGGACATGGTGGGCTTCTCCGGCTACGGCGCGGGGTTGAACCTCCAGAAACTGGCGGTCTTCACGCGCCTGGACCGCCCGGCCGACGCCATCACCCCGCCGGCCCCGCCCACCAGCGGCCCGGAAATCACCATCATCGGCCCGGCCCAGTGCGCTCGCGCCTGCACCGACAAGCCCGGGCAAGTCGATCACGACGTGGTGGTCCTGGCCATGGACGGCGACCCCAAGGTCAAGGCCAAGTTCGACGAGATCATGGACAAGTTCTACCCGGCCATCGGCCTGAACTTGGACGATGCCAAGAAGCTGCTGGAGCAGTTCGACCGGCACCTGTGCTACTACCTCATGCCCTGCCCGATGACTAAAGACCTGCACGCCGAGGTCAGCTACCCCAGTTGGATGGTCAAGGTCACCGGCCGGTTGGTCGAGCGCGACGGCAAGCGGTGGATATATCCCGCCAAGATCGAAACCGCCGGACAGGGACAACCGCCGCTGTTTATCTACCCGGCGCGCATGCTGGAAGCCGACCAGCCCTTCGTCAGGCCCGAGGGCCAGCCGCTCGTGCTCAAGGTCACCGACACCCTCTCGCTCAAGTGCATCAAGATACCCGCCGGTGAGTTCCTGGACGGCTCGCCCCTGTACGAGCACCCGCGCTGGCAGGACGAGTTCCCCCACGAGGTGGTGATAACCAAACCGCTGTATTGGGCCGAGATCCCCGTCACCCAGGAGATGTTCCAGGCCGTGGTGGGCAAGAACCCCAGCCCAAACAAGGGCCCGCAGTTCGCGGTGGAGAATCCGACCTGGGACGACATCAACCTGTTCTGCCAGAAGCTCTCCGAGCTTAATGGCCGGAAGGTGCGCCTGCCCACCGACGGCGAGTGGGAGTGGGCCGCTCGCGTGGGCACCTCCAACCCCTGCTTCAGCCAGCGGTACAAAGATCAGATCAGCTTCGTGGGCGACAAGGAAGGGCGCGACGAGCCCGTCCGCCGGCACGCCCCTAGCGCCTGGGGCCTGTACGACATGGTCAAAAGCGGCTGGGAACTGGTCAGCGACTACAAGTCCGACAACGTGCGCGATAAGCAGATCGACCCGCAGGGCCCGCCGCGTTCGGCCTCGCCCGACCACGGCAGCGGCGTGCTGCGCCGGGCCAAGGGCGGGCTGTACCGCGGCAACGACTATCACCTGAATATGCACGGCGCGGTCGACAGCAAGGGCAGCGGCGAAGAGGGCATCGTGATCTTCCGCGTAGTGGCCGAGGATGCCCCGCCCACCACCGCCCCGGCCCTGAACTGAGCCAATTGGCAACTGACAATTCGCCGTTCAGGTGGCGTGGCGGCCGCTGTTTGCCGCCAGGTTTTTTCCTTCTCGGGGGAAGTGCGAAAGTGCGGAGTGCGGAGTCAGCGTTCTATTTCAGGGCCTGGAGTTGTTTGCGGAGCTGGGTCAGAATGCCCGTCAGCAGTTTGGGCGGGATTTCGGCCAGGGCGGGTTCTTTCTTTTTGCCGTCGAGGAAGTCGTTGGTCACGTCCAGGCAGGCGCGGCGGAATCGCTTCATCTTGTCGAAAGTCATCTGGGCCCGGTCCAGGTTGGAGTTGGCCAGGTCCAGGCAGTAGTTGACCACGAAGTGCTCGACGTCGTTGCTCTCGACCTTTGCCTTCTCTTCCAGCGGGGGCTCGGCCGGGTCGCGCGGACCCATCTCGGCCAGCAGGGCTTGCTTTTGGCGGAGGATGGCCTCTTCCTCTGCCTTGCGGCGGGCGTCTTTCTGCTCGTCCTCGGGGGCCAGGTCCAGGATTTCCTCATCCGAGACGGGCATGGGAATGTAGTTGGACTGCTGGCAATAGGGGCAGCTTCCGCGCTTGCCCCCGGCTGAATCAGGGGCCTCGACGCTCTTGCCGCAATGCTCGCACCTGAACTTAATCGACATAGTCACTCCCCTTGTAGCATGGGCGTCTGGCCCATGTCCAAAGGCGCTGCTTTTTGAAGGTCGTCGGTCACGGGCGAAACGCCCGTGCTACTGCCCAATGGCCTTGATGACCAGCCGCTTGGGCCGCCGACCATCGAACTCGGCATAGAATACCTGCTGCCAGGGGCCCAGGTCCAGTCGCCCGGCGGTAATCGGCAAAATGACCTGGTGGTGGACCAGCAGGCTCTTGAGGTGCGAATCGCCGTTGGTCTCGCCCGTGCGGTGGTGGCGGTACTTGGGGTCAAACGGCGCCAGACCCTCCAGCCAGCGGTCGATGTCCTCCAAGAGCCCGTCCTCGGCGTCGTTGACGAACACCCCGGCGGTGATGTGCATGGCCGAGACCAATACGAACCCCTCGGCGATACCCGATTCAGCCACCAGGCCGGCGACTTCGTCCGTGATGTTGATGTACTGGCGGTGCTGGGGCGTCTGGAAGGTCAGGTACTTGGTCTTGGACTTCATCGGGGCGCCTTGCGCTTGAGAAACAAGCCGATCAGCATCAGCACCGCTCCGACGGCGATTACCTCCATCGCCTGCCGGACCAGCCAGGCGAACACCTGCACCGCCAGAAGCAGCACGCCCGCCAATACCACGACCGACCCGATCTGGAGCAACTGGTTGCCGCTGGTGCGTTTCACGGCTGCCGCCTTTCGGTCATGCTGCCTCTGCCCTATGATAGCGGCCGCAAGCGGCGGTGAAAAGGCGCCGCCGGAGCCCCGCCCCTGGCCGTATAAGAAAACCATGAGCGATTTGTCCGACATCCTGAGCCATCGCCTGCTGCCGCAGGTGCGCCAGCCCTCACAGTACGTGGGCCTGGAGATCAACGCCCGCCACGGCGACTTCCAGGCCGCGGCGGTGCGGGTTGCCTTGTGTTTCCCCGACGCCTACGCCCTGGGCATCTGCCACCTGGGCAGCCAGGTGCTGTACAACGTCGTCAACGACCTGCCTTACGCCATGGCCGACCGCAGCTATTGCCCCCTGAGCGACGCCCAGGCAATCATGCGCCGCGAGGGCATTGGCCTGTTTGGCTGGGAGAGCCGCCGCAGCCTGAGCGACTTCGACATCGTGGGCTTCTCGCTGCCGCATGAAGGCTGCCTGACCAACGTGCTGGCCATGCTGGACCTGGCCGGAATCAGCCTGCACGCCCAGGACCGCAGGCAGGAGGAGCCCATCGTCATCGCCGGCGACGCCCAGGCCGACCAGCCCGAGCCCATGGCCGACTTCATCGACCTGTTCTGCGTGGGCGACGGCGAGGAGCCGCTGGCCCGGCTGGTGGAACTGGTGCGCCAGGCCAAGGCCGCCCGCATGCCGCGCCGGGAGATCATCCTCCAGGCGGCCAGGACCATCCCCGGCCTGTACGCCCCGGGATTCTACCGCCCCCGCTACGACGCTGACGGCAATTTCGCCGGCATGGACGTTCTGGTCGAGGGCCTGCCACCGCGCGTCCGCCGGGTCCACCTGGCCAACCTGGCCGACTCGCCGGCGATGACGGCCCCGCTGGTGCCGCTGGCCGAGGCGGTGCACGACCGCGTCACCATCGAGATCATGCGCGGCTGCCCCAACGCCTGCCGCTTCTGCCAGGCCGGCGCCGTTCGCCGACCGGTTCGCTGGCGCAGCGTGGAAGACATACTGTCCACCGCCGAGAAGGCCCTGGCCGCCACCGGCTACCGCGAGGTCTCGCTGCTCTCCCTCTCCACCAGCGACTATCCGCACTTCAACGAGCTGATCGAGCGCATGGTGGCGGAGTTTACCCCGCGCAACATCTCGGTCTCGCTGCCCAGCCTGCGGGTGGACAGCCAACTGGAGGTCATCCCCCGCCTGACCAGCCAGGTGCGCAAGGGCGGGCTGACCCTGGCGGCTGAGGCCGGCACGCAGCGCCTGCGCGAACTACTGCGCAAGGGCATCACCGAGGAAAAGATGCTGGAGGGCGTGCGGGCGGCCTGGCGGGCGGGATTCCGCAGCATCAAGGTCTACTTCATGGCTGGCCTGCCGGGCGAAACCGAGGCCGACGTGGACGAGATTTTCCACCTCTGCCGGCGGCTCGCGGACACGCGCAAGGAAATCGACGGCCAGCGCGGCTCGATCAACGCCTCGGTGTCGTGGTTTGTCCCCCGCCCGCACACGCCGCTGCAGTGGGCGCCGATGTGCGACGAGGCGTATTTCTGGTCGGTGCGCAACCGCCTGCGCGACCTGTCGCGCCGCTCGACGGTGAGCTTCAAGTTCCACCGCATCGAGCGCAGCCTCTTGGAGGGCGCCATCGCCCGGGGCGACCGGCGGATGGGCGCGGTCATCGAGACGGCCTGGCGATTGGGGGCGGGCTTTGACGGCTGGGATGAGCACTGGTCCTGGGAGAAGTGGCAGGAGGCGTTTAGCCGTTGCGGCATCGACCCCGCCGCCTGCGCCCAGCGCCAACGCCGGCTGGACGAACCCCTGCCCTGGGACCACATCGACAGCGGCCGGGGGAATGATTTCCTCCGCCGGGAATACCAGCAGGCGGTGGGGCAGCAACCTTAGCGTGTAGGTCGGGCATGTGTATAGA
>PMYM01000129.1 GCA_003171235.1 Phycisphaerales bacterium
ATCGCCATGGTCATCGTCTGGAATGACCTGGCCAGGGGCGACACTGAATACGCCGCCGGCCTGGTGGCCTTCAACTCCATCTTCCAAGTGTTCTTCTACAGCGTGTACGCCTGGCTCTTCATCACGGTGCTGCCGCCCATGCTGGGCTTTCGAGGAGCGGACACGTCCGGGATCACAATCGGCCAGATCGCCCAAAGCGTCTTCATCTACCTGGGGATTCCGTTCCTAGCGGGCATGGTCACCCGCTTCGTGTTGGTCAGGCTCAAGGGCAAGGGGTGGTATCACGGGCGGTTCATCCCCAGGATCTCACCCGTCACGCTGGTGGCGCTGCTGTTCACCATCGTGGTGATGTTCTCCATGCAGGGCCGGAAGATCATCGACAAGCCCCTGGACGTGGTGCGGATCGCCACCCCGCTGCTGATCTACTTCGTGGTGATGTTTATGGCGAGCTTCTGGATGAGCAGGAAATTCGGCGCCAACTACGCCAAGTCGGCCACGCTGTCTTTCACGGCCGCCAGCAACAACTTTGAATTGGCCATCGCCGTGGCCGTGGGTGTCTTCGGCATCAACCACGGGGCGGCCTTCGCCGCCGTCATCGGCCCGCTGGTGGAGGTGCCTGTGCTGATCGGATTGGTGAACGTGAGCCTGTGGCTCAAGGGGAAGTGGTTCCCCGGCGACCCCGCCGAAATGGAGACGGCTGGAGGCTGCGCCACAGGTAAACCCATTTCAATTGAGGCAAGGGAGAAGCCATGAACGATTCGCGTAAGACGCACGAGTTGGTCCAAAAGGCCTATGGGGATATTGCCCGCAAGCAGTCTTCCTGCTGCGGCCCTGGCCCTTCCTGCTGCGGCAAGAGCCAGCCGTACACCGTTCCCGACCATCCGGTGCCCGAGGCCGAGCTGGGCCTGTCCTGTGGCAACCCGCTGGCCTTCGGCTACGTCAACCAGGGCGACGTGGTGCTGGACCTGGGCAGCGGGGCGGGCAAGGATGTCTTCCTGGCCGCGCAGAAGGTCGGCGAGGCGGGCCGGGCCATCGGCGTGGACATGACGCCGGAGATGCTCGAACTGGCCCGCAAGAATGCCGTGAAGTTCTTCGTGAATACCGGCCTGGCCAACGTCGAGTTTCGCCAGGGGCACATAGAGCGCCTGCCGGTCGAAGATGCCAGCGTGGACCTGGTCATCTCCAACTGCGTCATCAACCTTTCCCCGGACAAACCGCAGGTCTTCCGGGAGGTCTACCGCGCGCTCAAGAGCGGCGGCCGAATGATCGTCAGTGATATCGTATTGAACCGCCCGTTGTCGGAGGCCTCCAGAACCGACGCCGCCCTGTACGCCGCCTGCATCGCCGGCGCCCTGCCGCGCGACCAATACCTGGGCGCTATCCGCCAGGCGGGATTCGGCAAGGTCCAGGTGCTCAGCGACCAGGCGTATAAGTCCTCAAACGCCTGTGGCGATCCGGCCGTCTCCGGCTCGGCCGGCGCCCTGGAGGGCGCCGCCGCCAGCATCACCGTGCTGGCCGTCAAGCGCTGAACAGCCAAGCCCAACGCCGAATCGTCCCCGATAACGGCTAGACACGTAGGGCACGCTGATTTCGCGAACGCGAAATCTGCGTTCCGCTACTTGCCTGTGGGTCTTGCACGTCCAGGATTGCATGCTCCGGTGGAACTGTCACATTTTGCGCGTATCATGTGAATAGGGAGATCTGAGATTCTTGAGGTGCAATGATGGCCAGCTTATTGAACGAGAAGTCTTGCAAGAGTTGCGAAGGCAGCGTCCTGCCGTTGCGGGGCAAGGAGTTGGAGGAGCTTCATAAGCAGGTCAGGAATTGGGAATTAATCGACCAGACCCGCCTGGTGCGGGATTTCAAATTCGCTGACTACGCGCGGACGCTGGCTTTTGTGAACGACGTAGCCAACTTGGCCCAGCAGGAAAACCACCATCCCGAGATATGCTTCGGCTACGGCCATGCCCGCGTGGAGCTCTGGACGCACAAGATCAAGGGATTGAGCGAAAACGATTTCATCCTGGCCGCCAAGATAGACCGGTTGCTCCAGGAACACCAAGACCTGGAAGCGTGAATCTGCCGGCAAATCGCCCATGCGGGCTTGGGCGGAAGTGAACCCAAGACGCCGCCAGCGGCAAAGAACCTCCCGTCGCCCGTGGTCGTTCCTGTCCGAAAACCCCCCGCCTCACGGCGGGGGCTACTTAAGAACAGGCCGTGGCAAATCCCTGTAGCCGCCGGCGCAGGCCGGGGGTTCTTGTTTGGTGTCTTCGTCTTCGGTCTTAAGACTGCCCTGAGGCTACTGGGGCCTGGAGGGCGCCTGGCCGGCGTCGGTCGCCCTAGACGTCTCTCCGCCAGGGGCGGGGGCCTGGGGCGCCGAGGCATCCGGGGAAACCACTTCGGCCGTTGCCAGCCCGGCGGCCAGGTCGTCTTCGGAAGACTCTTCCACGTACACGTCATCCAGGTCGGTGGCATCCACCGACCGCCGCAGCAGATAGTAGATGTTGGTGGCGGCGGAGAAGATAAAACTGGCCAGGAAGGCCAGCACCACGCCGCTGACCAGGTATATCCAGAACATCAAGACCATGGAGGCCGCCCGCTCCGAGCCGGCCGTCGCCTCCACCTGGAGAGGCCCGTGAAAGTCGGAGAAGGTCGGCCCGGCCCACATCACGTCCAGCTTGCCGGCCGAGGGGCCGTAGTATTCGCGATGCGCCAGCCGCATCGACCAGCCCACCCAGCGGTGCGTCGCCAAGAGGGCCACGAAGGCGAATAGCCGGACGAACAGGTAGCAGATCGTGCCGTAAACGGCCGCCACGCCCCAGTACAGGATGTAGCGGAAGGGGCGGGCATAGACGTAGTGCAAGGAGCGGCTGACGGCGTCGAAGCTGTCGCTGCCCTCGACGGCGATGGTGGGCCACATCAACGGCCAGCCGCCGCCCAGGCCGAAAGCCAGAAAGGCGATGACCATCCCCAGCCCCAGGGCCACGAAGAACAGCAAGGCCAGCGCCCACTCCCCGAAGTACGGAATGCTGCCCACCAGCCCGCCCAAGGCCAGCAGCAGCCCCACGAACACGATCATCAGCAGCGGCAGCACCGGGGCGGTGAAGAAACTGAAGAACTTGCCCAGCGAGAATCTCAGGGCCGCGCCCATGCGCAGCTTTTCCTCGCGGGCGGCGTGCAGGGCGGCCATGCGGCAGATGGCCCCGCCGAAGATCGACCAGACGGCCAGGGCCAGGACCATGTAGATGAGCGAGTACACCGGGTAGTTGGCGGCCATCCAGCACAACCCCCAGGCCATCAGGTAGAGATAGGTCGCCAGGCCGTAGGCCGGCAGCGCCGGCTGAGCGGCGGATTCGAGCATCCCGCCCGGGGCGGCTGACGGCATTGCCTGGCCTGGGGCGTTGCTGAAGCGGCGGGACTGGTAGCCGGCCGGGCGGTCCAGCCCGCGGCTGTTGACCACCTCGCGCAGGCCGCCGGTGAAGTTCAGCCGCAGCACCGCCTGCACCGCCCCGGAAACGCAGTTGCCTTCCCAGCTCAGCAAGCTCCGCAGGATGCCGCCGCCGCGAATGGCCCCCAGGCCGTTATCCTGCCGGATGAATTCCCCCAGGGCCTGCTGCTTGCGGGCGTCGCTTTCCAGGCCGGCCCTTTGCAGGGCGGCGGCACGCTCGTCATCCGGCAGCGACTTGGCCTGCTGGGCCTGCTGCGTGTAAGCTTCCTGGGCCTGCTCCATCGCCTTGTCGAAATCGGAGCGGTACTTCTGCTGCAGCAGGTTCAGCGCCGTGTCGGGCCTGGGCGGGGAGTGGGTGTCGGGCAGGTCGGTGCTCATCAGCCGCCCGGTCGCGTCGCCGCGGAACTTCAGCCAGTCCTGCTTGGTCTGCTTGAAGTCTGCCCGCCCGCTGACGTAGGCAATCCAGGTTTCCTGGGGCATGACCACGTCCTGGGGGTCCAGAGCGATGAAGAGGCGGTCCATGCCGACCCCCAGCAGGAACGTCAGGCCGATGGCCAGCAGGGCCAGGGTTATCCGCTCGTGCTGGATGGCCATCTTCCAGGTCTTAAACAGTTGCGAGAAGCCGAAGACTTCGTGCCAACTGATCCGCCGGACTAGCTGTTGCTCTTGGCTCATTGCGGTTCCTTTCGGCGCCCGGCGAGGCCGCCGGCGCTGGTAGATACGTTTTTCGCTTCCCCCCGCTCATGGCCCGCCGATCGTCGCCGGGGGCGCTTGAGCAGGATTATAACGGCCGCGCCGGCGGCTGCAACCTTGCTCTGTGAAGGGCCGGCAAGGTCGCCCGGCCAAGGGTCCGGAAGGACGGCCCATATACTGTTGACAGTATAGCGCCCAGGTGATACCGTGACCGCCAGTGTTGAACCTTACATGTTGATTGGGATGAAGGAGCAACTCATGTACACAAGGATGTCCCTGCTGGCCTGCCTGGTGCTTTCCGCTTCCGCCGCCTTTGGACAAGCCACCCGGCCGACCTCTCAACCCGCCGTCTTCACCGGCACCGTCACCGCCAGCAACGTGTACGTCCGCACCGCGCCGGCCAATTCGCCCGAAAGCTATCCCTGCGTCAAACTTTCGGCCCCGGCCGTGGTGGTGGTGCTGGAGGAGAAGGACGGCTGGCTGAAGATCGCCCCGCCCGAGGGCGCCTTCAGCCTGGTGGCCAAGGAATTCGTCCGCACTGACCCCGCCAGCAATGTCGGGACCGTCACCGGCACCAACGTCATTATCCGCGCCGGCAGCGCCGAGATGCCTTCGCGCACCGAATGCATTCAGGGCAAGCTGGCCCCCGGGGACAAGCTGACCGTCCTGGGCGAACAGGGCCGCTTCTACAAGATCACCCCGCCGCCGTCGGCCTTCCTGTACGTCTCCGCCCAGTACGTCCAGAAGAACGACGGGACCGGCTTTATCACTGTCCGCGACGTGAAGAGCGACCCGACCACCCTGCCCACCGCCACCCGGCCCACCCGGCCCGGCATCACCAACGAGCAGATCAAGCTGGAGAACGACGCCATCGCCGCCGCCGACCAGGCCTGGAAAGACACCTTCGCCCTGCCCATGCAGCAGCGCGACCTGAAGGCCCTGCTGACGCGCTACCAGGAACTGGGCATCCCCGCCAACAGCCCCAACTACAGCTATGTCCAGACCAAGACGGGCATCCTGCAGAACCAGTTGGACACCGCCGCCAGCCTGGAGGTGGTCAACCAGCAGGTCAGGGAAGCCGCCGAAAACCGGGCCAAGGTGCTCAAGGAGATCGAGGCCATCAACAAGCGGCCGCTGCCTGAGCAGATGCCCGCGACGTACGCGGCTGAAGGCGTGCTGTCAGCCAGCGAGCTGTTCACCGGCGGGGCCACCGGCCCGCGGCGCTACGTGATCACCAACCCCGACACCCGGCTGATTTCCGCGTACGTGCAGTGCACCACCAACAGTTGCGACCTGTCCTCGGCCATCGGTTCGCACGTGGGCGTGCAGGGCAAGCCGATCTACGACAAGGAGATCAAGCTGTACGTGATCGAGGCCACGCAGGTGGTGGTGCTCAAGCCCAAGCCCGCCCCGGCCCCGCCCCCG
>PMYM01000165.1 GCA_003171235.1 Phycisphaerales bacterium
ATGATTTGTGAAAAATGCTCTAACCGATTCGCCGGTGAGCTATCCAAAGATATCGGTGGCCTGTTCGATGACGGCCGTCAGGTCGGCCGGGGTGAAGGGCTTGCATAAGACGGCGTCGAATCCCTCCCGCAGCAGGGCGCCCTTTTGCCCGCGCGTCAGTGCCCCGCCCACCGACACCACCTTGGTGGAGGCGAGGTCCTGGTTGGCCCGCAGGTTGCGCAGGATCTGGGCTGAATCCACCCCCTCTGCCACCACGCTCACCAGCACCACGTGGGGGCGGAATTCCTCGGCCCGCATGCCGGCCTCGAAGTCGTTGGTGGCGGAGCGGACCTCGTAGCGGCCCTGGGCCGAGAGGCTCTTCGCAACGGCCAGGGCGGCCGAATCCGGGTCCACCACCAGCACCCGGATGACGTTGCCCTCCAACTCCTTGAGCGGCATGCCGTGCATCCGCATGAACTGGAGCAGTTGCTCGCGGGGAATGCGGCGGTCGCGGCTGCCGGGAATGCGGTAGCCGGTAAGCTGCCCGGTGTCGAACCACTTGCTGACGGTGCGCGGGGCCACGTGGCAAATGCGGGCCACCTCTCCCGTCGTCAGCACTTCCTTCCTTCGTGTGAGCATGGCCGTCTTTCTTAGCCGCGCAGGGCTTTCCGCCATGAATATCGCCACGAACTAGGGGATGCTTTAGTAGGACCAGGCGAGTTTGTGTCGCGGGCATCTTGTCCGCGTGGCTTTCCCCGGGTGGAACAGGTTTGCAACCTGTTCCATTCCGCACAGGTTAAAAACCTGTGCCACCAGGATAGCCGCACTTGCCGGGCGGCCCCGGCTAGGGTAAGAACGTAATAGGTATTACTCTGGTGAACTCTCCCGTGGACATCCTGAGCGACCTTAACGAATCCCAGCGCCGGGCCGTGACCCACCTGGAGGGCCCGCTGCTGGTGCTGGCCGGCGCTGGCTCTGGCAAGACCCGCGTCATAACGCGGCGCATCGCCTACCTGGCCAGCCAGGGCATCGACCCCCGCGGCATCCTGGCCATCACCTTCACCAACAAGGCCGCCGGCGAGATGAAGCAGCGGGTGGAGGCCCTGGGCCTGCCGCGCGGGGCGGTGGTGGGCACCTTCCACTCGGTCTGCGCCCGCATCCTGCGCGAGTTCGCCGCCCAGGCCAACCTGCCGCCCAACTTCATCATCTACGACGCCGACGACCAACTCGCCCTGGTCCGCCAGGCCATGAAACGCCTGGAGTTGCCCACCGAGCAGTTGCCCCCCGGGCGGATTCACGCGGCCATCTCCCGGGCGAAAAACAAGCTGCAGGACGAGGCCGGCTTCGCCGGCGCCGCCGAGGGCTTCGCCCAGCGCAAGATCGCCCAGGTCTACCAGCTCTACCAGCGGATGCTGGCGGAGAACCAGGCCGTGGACTTTGACGACCTGCTCTTGCGCGCCGTCTTGCTTATGCGCGACCACCCGGAGGTCCGCCAACTGCTGGGCCGGCGCTGGCGGTACGTGCTGGTGGACGAATACCAGGACACCAACCACGCCCAGTACGTGCTGGCCCACGGCATCGCCCTGGAGCACGAGAACATCGCCGTCACCGGCGACCCCGACCAGAGCATCTACGCCTGGCGCGGGGCCGACCTCCGCAACATCCTGGAGTTCGAGGCCGACTACCCCAACGCCGTGGTCATCCGCCTGGAGCAAAACTACCGCTCGCTGGCGCCGATTCTCTCGGCCGCCTCCAGCCTCATCGCCCACAACAGCCAGCGGAAGGAAAAGGACCTGGTGGCCACGCGCCCGGGCGCCCACGACGTGCAGGTGCTGCGCCTGCTGGACGAGCACGCCGAGGCCGCCGAAGTGGCCAACCTGGCCCTGCGCCTGCGCCAGGAGGAGCGGCTGCGCTACAGCGACATCGCCGTCTTCTACCGCGTCAACGCCCTGTCGCGCGTGCTGGAGGAGGCCTTCCGCCAGAGGGGCATCCCCTACCAGATCGCCCGGGGCGTGGAGTTCTACAACCGGCGCGAGATCAAGGACGTGCTGGCCTACCTGCGGTTGCTGGTCAACCCCGCCGACAACGTCTCCTGCCAGCGGGTGATCAACGTGCCCGCCCGGGGCATCGGGGCTGTGACTCTGGAGCGATTGGAGAAATTCGCTCAGTCCCGCGGCATTTCGCTCTTGCAGGCCTGCCGCGACGGGGCCGCCGCGGGCTTGTCCCAAGGCGCGGCGAGCAAGGCCGCCGCCTTCGCCGCCGTCCTGGCCGAACTGTCCGCCCAGATCGACAAGCCCGTCGCCGGCATCGTCGAGGCCGTGCTGAAACGCTCCGGGCTGGAGGAATTCCTCAAGTCCGCCGACGATCAGCGCCAGGCCCTCAAGAACGTCGAGGAGCTGGTCTCCACCGCCGCCGAGTTCGACCGGGCAAACCCGGGTTCAAGCCTGGCCGAATTCCTCCACCAGGTCAGCCTGGTCAGCGACGTGGATTCCATCGACCCTCAGGCCGGGGCCGTCACCTTCATGACCCTGCACGCCGCCAAGGGGCTGGAGTTTCCCGCGGTCGTCATCGTCGGCTGCGAACAGGGCCTGCTGCCCCTGGGCCGCGATGACGGCGACGCCGACCTGGAGGAAGAGCGGCGGCTGGCCTTCGTGGGCATGACCCGCGCGCGCGACCGGCTGGTGCTGACCTCGGCCAAGTACCGCATGTTGCGCGGGCACACCCAGCGGCGGACGGAGTCGCAGTTCCTGGGCGAGATCGGCGGCGATAGCGTCGTCCGCATGGACAAGGCCGGCGACGACCAGCGCCCCCGCCAGCCGGGCGTGCCGGTCGACCAGTTCAACCAGCTTCGCTACGACAGCCGGGAGGAAAGCGACGCCGACCAGCGGGCGATGATCGAGGCCATGGAGCAGGCCGACCTGCTGCCCGATCGGTTCAGCGCCTTCGCCCCAGGCCGGCGGGTCCGAAGCCCCATCTTCGGCGGGGGATTCGTCCGCAGCGTCAGTTTCAACGGCGAGTACACCCGGGCTACCGTCGATTTCGACCGCGCCGGGCGAAAGACCCTCATCCTGGAATACGCCCCGCTCGAAGCCATCTGAACCATTTTCAATCGCCAATTGTCAATTCACGAGAACGGGTGGCATGGTCACGCTTCTTCTCGCGTGACCATGTTTAGCCCCTCGAATGGTGGACAGCAGTTGTAGGTCGGGCATGCTTGCCCGACGCCGGGTGCCATGCCCTTACGCGTCTTTTGCGGAAGGGCATGCAGGAGGGATTGGCCGGGTGGCATGGTCACGCTGCTTCTCGCGTGACCATGTCACCCGCCGCAGGCCCGGAGGGCCGCAAAGATGGTAGCCGGGGGCAGAGCGGCCGTCATGGCGCCCTTTTCGCGCCACCCACAAGTGCAGCTTGGGGATCCTGTCGCCAAGGCATTTCGCATGCAACAAGTTGCACGTCTACTTCTTTTCCCCCAGCCACTCGGCGGCGGCGCGGGCCAGGGCGATTCCCAGGCGGCGGTAGTCGTCGACCTCATAGGCCTTTTGAGCGTTGCCCTGGTAGCTGGTTTCGATGGTGACGGCGTCGATGCGGTTTTCCATGGCCCAGCGGCAGATGGAAAGGCCCGCCTGTCGGCCGTGGTTGTGGCTGGGGGGGTCGGGAAGGATGTGGGCCAGGGGCGAGCGGATGTCCTTATCCTGGAGGGCGTTATAGCGGTTGGCGAAATCCTCGGCCATGGGATTGACGGGGGCATCGGCGTCCCAGCCGCGGCGCGGGACGTACACCGCCTGCTCGTAATGGCTGGGGGCGTGCAGGTCTATCAGCAGCATGGGACCGGCGTTTTCCCGTAGTCGCAGGACGTCGGCCCATACGGCCGAGGCCTCAGGCCGGCGCGGGCCATCCAGACCGTAAGAGCGGTTGCAGTCGTGGGGATACGGATCCTTACCGTATGAACCGGCCAGCACGTTGTCCAGGTCCACGAACGGCACGGCCCACCAGGTCAGCTCGCCCAGTTGCGGATCCTGGGCGACGCTGCGCAGCAGGCCGTCCAGCACCCACGAGCCGGGGGTCTCGCCGGCGTGATGCCGGGCGGTGAGATAAACCGCCGGGCGGTCTTTCCGCGCGGCGCGGTTGAACAGCCGCACGAGCGGCTGGTTTTGAGCGCTCAGGCCGATGAAGCAGGAAGAGAAGGCGTCGCCCAATTCGTTCAGCGTGGCATCCAGGTCGCAGGGTATGTATGGGTAGCAGAAGGCGATCTCGACCTGTTGGGCGGGAGGCAGTTGCCAGGCCCATTCCACCCGCCCCTGCGACGCCACCGCCTCGGGCAAACCCAGCCGCCCCCAAGGGCCCCAGGCGCCCTCTGCCAGGCGCCGGGCCACCGGCCTGTTCTGCGACCAGTTGGGCCCGCCGAGGGTTTGTTCGGGATTGGCCAGGACCGCCCGCACGGCCCGCCCGCCCAGGCCGCTCAGGCGAAAATAGAACCACATCGCCTGGGGGCAGTTCTTGCACTCGGCGGCGAAACGCACCTGGACCTTCTGGGCGTTGGCGCTGCTGGAGAGCAGCAGGCCGTTGCCCCCTGGAAAGTTTGACTCTAATGAAACAGCCATGCCCGTTCCACCCAATGCTCAGACAACGGCAGCCGGAAAAGAACACCGCGCAACCCCTGCCACCCTTAAGCGAAGCTTGGGGGTGCGTCCCCGGTCGACGTGGGCATGCCCTTCCGCACCCGGCTTCGCCAAGGCTACGCCGGGCACGCAAGACGCGTAAGGGCATGGCACCCGGCAGGTCAGAACTGCCGCAGGAAGCGCACGTCGTTCTCGAACAGCAGCCGGATGTCTCCGATGCCGTGTTTGCGCAGGGCCATCCGCTCGATGCCCATGCCGAAGGCAAAGCCGGTGTACTTCTGGCTGTCGTAGCCGACCGCCTCCAGCACGTTGGGATCGACCATGCCGCACCCGCCCAGTTCGACCCACCTGCCCTGGTCGGGGAAATGGATGTCTATCTCGGCCGACGGTTCGGTGAAGGGGAAGAACGACGCCCGGAAACGCGTCTTGACGTCCGGGCCGAAGTAGCTCTTGCAGAATTGGTCCAGTGTGGTGCGCAGGTCCACCATGGTGACGCCCTGGTCGACGTACAGGCCCTCCAACTGGTGGAACATGAAGTAGTGGGTGGCGTCAACGGCATCGGGGCGGTAGACGCGGCCGGGGGCGATGATCCGCACCGGCGGAGCGGTCTGTTCCATCACGCGGATCTGCACGGTGGAGGTCTGCGAGCGAAGCATGGTCCGCTGGTCGATGTAGAAGTTTTCCAGCTCGTCGCGGGCGGGATGGCTGGGGGGGATGTTCAGGGCGTCGAAGTTGTGCCGCTCGTCCTCGACCTCCGGGCCGTAGGCGACGGAAAACCCCATGCGGGCGAAGATCTCGGTGATTTCCTCGACGGTGCTGGTCAGGACGTGCCGGTGGCCCAGGCGAAGGGGCAGGCCCGGCAGGGTCACGTCAACGATCTGGGCCGCCGCCGGGGCGGCCTTGCCCACGCCGGCCTTGGAGGCCTCGTACGCCTCGCGCAGCACGCTCTTGAGTTCGTTAAGGCGCTTGCCGAACTCGGGCTTCTGGTCGCGAGGGACATCCTTCAGCCAGGCCATGGCGGCCTTGAGGGCGCCCTTGGTGCCCAGGTAGCGGATGCGCCACTGCTCCAGGTTGACCTGGTCGCTGACCGAGCGGAGCTGCTCCAGGGCCTCCTGGCGAAGTTTCTCGAGTTGGGAGAGCTCAGACATATTTTCGAATTTCGAGTTTCGAATTTCGAATTTATATTCGTCCGGGTGGCATGGTCACGCTTTCTTTCGCGTGACCATGTTTCGCTTTCGACTTGGGACGTATTACTCCGCTGTCGCGGTCTCGGGGGCCGGCGCAGGCCGGCGCGACACCGGCTCCACCACGTACTGCGGGGCCTTGCCCATGGCCGCGGTGAACACCTGGTCAAAGGCCGCCGGATCGGCAATGGCCATTTCCGAAAGCATCTTGCGATTCAGGGCGATCTTGGCCTTGGCCACGCCGGCCATGAACGCGCTGTAGCTGACGCCGCGCATGCGGCAGGCGGCGTTGATGCGGATGATCCACATCGCGCGGAAGTCGCGTTTGCGGAGCTTGCGCCCGTACTGCTGGTAGCGCATGGCCCGCATGGTGGCTTCGATGGCGGCGCGGTACCAGCGGTGGCTGGCGCCGTAGAAACCTTTGGCTCGGTGGAGGACTTTGCGGTGGCGCCGCATCGAGGCGGGGGCCGAAGTTGTACGTGGCATAACACTAACTCCCTGTCGGCCGGCGGACACCCGCAAGGGGTCGTTGTAACCCGCTCGGCCAGTTGGTTGCGGGCATCGGGCCTCGAAGGCCCCTGCCCTCTCTGCGCGAGCACGCGGGCCCGCGCGATCTTCTACATTCCCAGCAGTCGGCGGGCGTGTTTCTCAAAGCTTTTGGAAAGCATCTTCCTCTTGCTCAGGCCGCGCAGCCGCTTGGAGGACTTGGTCGACTTCAAGTGGCCGCGGCCCGCCCGGCTGTGCTTGAACCTTCCGCTAGCCGTCACCTTGACGCGCTTGGCCACTGCCTTATTTGTCTTCTGCTTGGGCATCGCTTACCTCAAAGATTCCGTAGTCACCCCGCCCGGCCGTGCTCCTGGGAGCCGCCCGGGCGGCTAAAAAACGATTCGGCATTTTAGCAGTTTGGCCGGTGCTGTAAAGCCTTTTCTGCGCCCCAAATTCGCGCCCGGCGCGGTCGGGCGTCAATCACCGCCGCTCGTACACGATCTGATGGTAGGGCCGGTCCGACAGGTAAAGCACCAGCCGGTCCGGTGCCACCAGGCGCAGGCGGCAGGCAAGCTGCCCCTGGGCATCGCCCAGGGCCAGGGACCATCCGCCGTCAGGGGCGGGGCTGGCCTGGCCGCTCAGGCCCAGTTCGGGAAGGTTGACCGAAACGCCGGCGCCGTCGCGCCGCAGGAGCAACTGCCCGCGCTCGCTGCGGCGGATCCGCTCCAGCAGCGGCTGGTCGAAACCCACGCGCAGGAACCGCCCGGTCTCCACAAAGCTGCCTTCCACACCCGGGGGCGGCACGAAGCGCCGAGGTGAGTTCACCGGGGCCTTTCCCGCGCCGGCCACCCTCAACTCGCCGGCGGAGAAATCTTCCGGCACCAGGAAGACCATCCGCTGACGGAATGCCTGGCCGGCCGGCACCAGCATGGCCGAAGGCGGCAGAAGCTTCTGCGGCGTGCCGGAGGCGCCCAGGGCGGCCAGTTTGCACCGCTGCTGGCCCGCCTGCACCAGCACCGATTCGGGCGCGATTCGCGCCTCGCCGTCGGAGGGCAAAAACTCCACCGCCAGGTCCAGGTACGCCTCGTGCCCGACGGCCGGCGGCAGATCGCTTTCCAGGAAGGTGACGTCGGCCGAGGCGATGCTCACGCGGCCACCGGTCGGGAGCGATCGCGGGGGCGTCGGAACGACCGGACGCGAGTCCGCCCCTCCGCCCGAGGAGGGAGATACCAACCCAAAGAAACTGGGCGACGCCGGGGCCGGATTGGTCTGGCCCTCCGAGGCGGCGGGAGCCGCTTCCCTCGGCAGGGACTGGCCCTCGCCCGGCGCCGCGGGCTCTGCCGCCGCCCGCGGCGATTCCCGCCCCACCGGCTGGGCCGGCGGGGGTTCTTCCAGCGTCATCAGCACCGTCACCGCCGCACCGGCCAGCAACGCTGCGCACACCGCCAGAGCCACAAAGGTGCTTTTCTTTCCCACACGCCCGCGGCGGGAAGCCGCCGGGGTGGCAGGCGGCTGGTCTTTGTCGGTGGCGCCGGCGGCGGCCAGATCAGTCGCCTCAGGCGATTCTTCAGCAGCGGCAACGTGGCTACCGGCTGCGTCTTGCGGCCCCTGCTGCCGGGGCGACTGGGTGGAAGGCGGGGCGTATTCCGGCTCATCCTGCCCCATGTTCGGCACGCGTATCTGCCCGCCGCAGGCCACGCAACGAATGACCCTGCCCGCCAGCCGCTGCTCGATCGTCAGCCGCTGATGACAGGCCCCGCACACCACCAGCAGCTTCTTCCTGAGGGACAGGCGGGCCTTGGTCAGGAATTCATCGGCCAGATCATCCTCCTGGCTGAGGACCTCGACCGTCTGGCCGGGCTCGTCGTGCTCTTGGAAGGCCATGACCCGGCCGCAGTGCGGGCAGCGCGTGGGGCCGGCCTGGGCCGTCTCCAGCTTCAACATTCTGCCGCATCCACCGCAGAGGATTTCCATATGCCATTCCCGCCGCGTGGCGGCCTCGAAACCCGCCCGCCGGCACGGGCCCCTCATCGCGCCGCGCCGCTCGGATCTTCGAAACCGCGCCGCCCTGTCGATCCGCCCTGGCCTGGGACATTTCCTTCCGGCAGTGTAGCGGGCCTGGCGATGGGAAACAATCGCTGATGAACGACGGTGTTCCTGTCGATATATAGGAGAAGTCAAGTTCTCGCCGAGGCTTCCGCCATGAACGTGGTCAACGTCATCTCAAAGGTCAGGTTCAACTCCGCCCGCCCGCAGCGGGTAAACCTGGAGAAGTCCGGCGGTCTTGTGTGCGATCTGCTCTGCCTGGAGCCGGGCCAGGAAAACGCCGGAGGGCAAGCCTGCGCCTACTATGTCATAGCCGGCAGCGGGCAATTGAAAACCAGCCAGGGCAAAAGCGATTTGGTGATGGGCACCCTGGCTGTCATAGACAGCGGCCAGGCCCACACCATCGTCAACAGCCTGGAGCAGCGGTTGATCTGCCTGCTCCTTTCACTCAAGACTTGAGCCAGGGGCCTGCGCCCCCTTCCATCGCGCGAGAAAAGCATGCACCTGGGTATCCTTCAGACTTCTGTGGCCAGCGACAGCCTGGAAAAGGCCTTCCAAATCGCCCGCGCCGCCGGGGCTCAGGGGCTCGAAGTCGCCTGCCAGAGCGAATCCGACGTTGAGGCCCTGTTCTCCGACGCCGGCGTCAAAACCATCAACCGTCTGCGCCAGATGCACGCCCTGGAGGTGCCCAGCCTGGCCCTCAACCTGCTCTGCGCCAATGCCTCGCTCTTTGGCAGCGGGTCGGAAGTGGCCCGGGCCTGCAAGCTCATTACCCAGGCCATGCACGCCGCCGGCATCGTGGGCGCACAGGTGGTGTTGGTCCCCTTCTTCGGCAAGGCCACTATCGAGACCGACCTGGAACTGGACCGGGTTATCGGCAACCTGCTGGACCTGGCCGAACAGGCCGACGCCGCCGAGGTGACCCTGGGCGTCGAGAGCACCCTCAACGCCGATCAGCAGCTTTACCTGCTGTCGCACATGGCCCCTTACACGTCGGTGAAGATGTACTTCGATACCGGCAACATGCTGGCCCGCAAGCTCGATCCGGCCAAGTGCCTGCGCGACCTGGGCAAGGGCAACATCTGCCAGATGCACTTCAAGGACTGCCGCCTCAGCCGCGAGGGCGAGCCCCCCGATTTCAAGGTGGCGCTGGGTCAGGGCAACGTGGATTTCAAGGCCGTCGCCAACGCCATGGCCGCCGTGGGATTCGACGGCTGGGTCGTACTGGAAACCCCCGCCGGCGAAGATGCTCTCGCCAGCGCCAAAGCCAACCTCGACTTCGCCCGGGGAGTGCTACACTGACTGAACTGACTGATAGATTGATAGACTGATAGAACATTTGATCTTGCGGCTGGACCGGGGGGGGTGAGGGGTTAAGTGGAGCGGGCAGATATGAGGAATTCCGTAATCCTTCTTCTGATAATGGTGGTGATGTGTGGATGTGGGTGGAGGGGGCGGGCAGATGACGAGCCCAGTTCTGTATATTGCGATGTGAATGGATATCGAGAGTTGCTGAATAGACACACTATATCACCGAGCAATGAGGCAATAGTTGTCGTGGCTGCTATTGAGGATTCGTATATATTGCACCCTGCGACGAAAGGTCCGCCTAGCAAGAGCGGCAATGGTATAGGAATTGAAGCGGAGAGGGAGGCTCTAGAGTCGCGCCTCGAAGTTATTTGTAAGGACGGGAGGGTCGAGGCAGAGTTTATGCAGAAGGTCCTAAGTGCTCCCCCTGGCAAAAGATATGATACAGAGCTGGCATGGCGAGTGTATGCTAACGTTCTGACAAGAGCAGTATGGAGAGGGCGCGGTGATTGTGTTGATGTGAGCCAAGTGGTAGCCTTGATGCTTATCAAAACGGAAGACATGCCAAGAAGAGGGATGACTCATTTAGGGGAGGTGCAGGATAATCTAGTATATGCCTTAGCTGCTATGCGAGATCCGTGGCTATTAGAATGTATAGCCGCGCAAGGTAACAGCATGGGCCTTATGGATGGCGCCAGGGAATGGCTGGCAAGGTTACTAGGTCAAGATTGGTCAATTCTTGAGAAGCTCTCAGATGAAGAGTTGGTGACTGCGACAGGATGGCTTCGGGACAAGGTGTTGTGTATGCAAGGATCACTCGGAGGCGGGAGCACCAACGGCTCGAGTGCGTTCTATAAGATCGTGCCAAATGCCGTTGTATTGAATCGGGCGGTGTCATCGGTCAATGGTGAGTCCATTTCACCCTTGTCAGATGAAGAGGTGGAGAAGATCACAGGATACGCAAATCTGAGCCAGGAAGATCGCTTGAAGATGTTAAAAGCAATTGTTGCTAGGAATAGTAAAGAAGGAAAAAGGTAGTACCAACAAGTTGCTACAGTGTGACTGAGTTATATGCAGTCGGTTCTTAGGTAGGCACATTGACTGATAGACTGATAGGAAATTTGATTTTGCGG